>JBIKMO010000099.1:0-15179 GCA_044359175.1 Burkholderiaceae bacterium
ACCGCGGCGCCGGCGAGCACGTCGACGCTGCCGACCGGATCGAACCGGCGCAGCAGCGCCACCAGAGGCTGGGTCATCACCGCATCGGCGAGCGATTCGGTCGCAACGATCAGGGTGCGCATCGGGATCCGAGAGATCGGCGGGACTCCGTGAGGAACCCTTCGATTCTCGGATCGACCCGCCCGCGCGCCCGTGACGGATTCGTGCCCCGGGCGGCGGGCGCCCGTGACGGATGTCTCAGTGGCCCGGAACCTTCGCTGCGGGATCGAGCCGGTACTCGGTGCTGCAGTACGGGCACAGTGCCCGGCCGGTGTGCGCCACGTCCAGGAACACCCGCGGGTGATGGTTCCACACCGGCATCTTCGGGTTCGGGCAGAAGGCCGGCAGGTCGCCGGCGCGCAGCTCGACCACCGCGGCCACGCCGGTGCCGGTGGCCGGGGAGGGGGCATCGTCCATCGGCGCGGCCTCGTCAGACCGGCGACAGCCAGTGGGCGTAGCGGTCGGCACGGCCGGCCACGACATCGAAGAACAGCGCCTGCAGCCGACCGGTGACCGGTCCGCGCACGCCCTCGCCGATCGTGCGGTCGTCGAGCTCGCGGATCGGCGTGACCTCGGCCGCGGTGCCGGTGAAGAACGCCTCGTCGGCGCAGTACATCTCGTCGCGAGTGATCCGCTTCTCGACGACCGCGATGCCCAGGTCGCGCGCCATCTGGATCACCGAGTCGCGGGTGATCCCGTCCAGGCAGGATGCGAGGTCGGGCGTGTACAGCGTACCGTTCCTCACGATGAACACGTTCTCGCCCGCGCCCTCGGACACGTAGCCCTCGGTGTCCAGCAGCAGCGCCTCGTCATAGCCGTGCGCGGTCACTTCCTGGTTCGCGAGGATCGAGTTGATGTAGTAACCGCTCGCCTTGGCGCGCACCAGCGACACGTTGACATGGTGGCGAGTGTAGGACGAGGTCTTCACCCGGATGCCTTTGGTCAGCCCTTCCTCGCCCAGGTACGCGCCCCAGGGCCACGCGGCGATCGCCAGGTGGATGCTGTTGCCGCGCGGCGAGACGCCGAGCTTCTCCGAGCCGATCCAGGCGATCGGGCGCAGGTAGCAGGACTCGAGCGAGTTCGCGCGCACGACCTCCTTCTGCGCGGCGACCACCTGCTCGAACGAATACGGGATCTTCATTTGGAAGATCTTCGCGGAATTGAACAACCGCCGCGTGTGCTCGGCGAGCCGGAACACCGCGGTGCCGGCGGCGGTCTTGTAAGCCCGAACGCCTTCGAACACGCCCATGCCGTAGTGCAGCGAGTGGGTCAGCACGTGCAGCTTGGCGTCGCGCCACGCCACGAGCTGGCCGTCGAACCAGATGCTTCCGTCGCGATCGGCCATCGACATGATCGTTCTCCCGTTGCCCGAGTCCAGGAACCGGATTCTATCGGATGGGCCCACGGACAGCCCGGATAGAATGGGGGTCGCGCCGGGGCGAGGGGAGGGCATGGCGTCTCTGCGGTTCCAGGTCGGCCTGCTCGCGCTGCTGCAGGCGCTGCTGCTGACCAACAACGTGACCTTGATCGCGATCAGCGGCCTGGCGGGGGCGACGCTCGCCGCGGATCCGGCCTGGGCGACGCTGCCGGTGACCGGGTACGTCCTCGGCGCGGCGCTGACCAGCATGGCGGCGGCGCGCGTCATGCGCGGCCGCGGCCGGCGAGCGGGCTACACGCTGGGCGCGCTGTTCGCGATCGCCGGCAGCGTGGTCGCGTGGGCGGGCGTGGCCGGCGGCAGCCTGGCGGTGTTGTTCGCCGGCACGTTCCTCGCCGGGGTCTACAACGCGTTCGGCGCGAGCTACCGGTTCGCCGCGGCCGACGTGGCCGACGCGTACCGGCCCACGTTTCGCGCGCGCGCGATCTCGCTGGTGCTGGCCGGCGGCATCGCCGGCGGCGTGATCGGGCCCGAGGTATCCAAGCTCACGCGCGAGGCGATGCCGATGCTGTTCGCGGGCTCGTACCTCGCGCTGTCCGGCTTCGCGATCGCCTCGCTGCTGCTCGCGCAGCTGCTGCGGCTGCCCGACGGCGCCGGGGCGGGGAGCGCGTCGGCCGCCGCCGCGCCCGCCCGGCCGCTGCGCGAAGTGCTCGCGCAGCCCGCCGGGTGGACGGCGGTGCTGGTCGCGTCGCTGTCCTACGGGGTGATGAACCTCGTCATGGTCTCCACGCCGCTCGCGATGCAGCTGTGCGGCCATCCGTACGCGTCGGCAGCGTTCGTGATCGAGTGGCACGTGATCGGCATGTTCGCCCCGGGTCTGGTCACCGGGTCGATCATCGGCCGCGTCGGGATCGCGCCGGTGATCGTCGCCGGCGGCGTGCTGATGCTCGCGTGCATCGCGATCGCGCTCTCCGGCGTGGCGCTGTGGCACTTCACGGTCGCGCTGTTCCTGCTGGGCGTGGGCTGGAACTTCATGTACACCGGCGCGACCACGCTGCTCACCACCACGTACCGCGCCGCCGAGAAGAACCGCGTGCAAGGGTTCAACGACGCCTGCGTGTTCGCGGTGATGGCCACCTCGTCGCTGTCGTCGGGCGCGCTGGTGCACTTGCAGGGGTGGACCCTGATCAACGCGATGTCCGTGCCGGCCGTGCTGGCCGCGATCGCGGCGGCCGCGATCGCCGCGCGCGGCATCGGCTGGCGTGCCGGACGCCTTGCCTAGCGCCGGCGTGGCCGGTGGCGCGCTCTGGCGCGACGGCGCGCGTCGGGTGGGCGCCACCGCGATCGGCACCGCGTGCTGGGGTGCGGTCACCGGGCTCGCGCTCGTGAAGGGCGGCCTGTCCCCGGTGCAGGCCTTCGGCATGGTCGCGCTGGTGTTCTCGGGCACCGCGCAGCTCGCCGCGCTGCCGCTGCTCGCCGCAGCCGCGCCGCTCGCGGCGGTATGGACCGCGGCGCTGCTGGCCAACCTGCGCTTCGTGGTCTACAGCGCCGTGGTCGCCGCCGAGTTTCGTGACCGTCCGGTCGGCCAGCGGCTCGGGCTCGGCTGGCTCACCACCGACACCGGACTGGCCGCCTACCTCGCAGCGCGTCGAGACGCGCCCCCCGACGAGCCGTCGCAGGCACGGGTCGCGCGCTTCGTCGGCGCCAATGGGCTGCTGTATGCCGCCTGGACCAGCGGCACGATCGTCGGGGTGCTCGCGGCGTCCTGGCTGCCGGATTCGCCGCGGTTGGGCTTCGTCGGGGTGCTCGCGGTGCTGGCCCTGGTCGGGCCGATGCTGCACGGACGCGCATCGCTTCCGATCGCGGCGCTGGCCGGCGCGGTCGCGGTCGCCGGTCGCGAGTGGCCGGCGCAGCTCGGCACCTTCGCCGCGATCGGCGCGGCCACCGCAGCCGCGCTGCTCGCCGGCGCGCGCGGCGAGGCCGCCGCGCCGGCGCCGGGGGATCGATGACGCTGCCGGACGCCTACGCGTGGACCGCGATCGTCGGGCTGGTCGTCGTGGTCTTCGTCACCCGCAACGTGTTCCTGGTGCTGCCCGCGCGGTGGCAGCCGCGGGGTGCGCTCGAGCGTGCGCTGCGGACCGCGCCGCTGGCGGCGCTGGTCGCGCTCACCGTGCCCGCTGCACTGGACGGCGCGATCGCCGCCGGCTGGCAGCCGGCGGTCGCGTGGCATGACGCGCGCCTGCCCGCAGCCGTGGCCACGCTGCTCGCCGCGCGCTGGGCGGGCAGCCCGTTCGTCGGACTGGCGGCCGGCGTCCTCGTGCTGTTCTCGATCGGCGAGGCGGCCGGGTGAGCGGCGCACCGCATGCGCAGGCCGGTGGCGGCGGACCGGTGCCGCGCTCGCTCGGCGAGCTGTTCGTCGTGTTCGCCGGGCTGGCGCTGCGCGGATTCGGCGGGGTGCTGCCCTTCGCGCAGCGCGTGCTGGTCGAGGAGCGTCGCTGGCTGGGCCGCGATCAGTTCGTCGAGATGCTCGCCTACGCGCAGCTGCTGCCCGGACCGAACATCGTCAACCTGTCGCTGATGGTCGGCGACCGGTGGTTCGGATGGCGCGGCTCGCTCGCCGCGCTGGGTGGTCTGATCGGTCCGCCGATGGCGATCGTGCTCGTGGTCGGGGTGCTGATCGGCCAGGTCGCAGACGACCCGCTGGTGCGGCGCGTGCTGACCGGCATGGGCGCGGCCGCCGGCGGCCTGATCCTGGGCACCGCGCTCAAGCTGGTGTCCGGACGCCGCGACCCGGCTGCCTGGCTGGTGTTCGCGGCGCTCGCCTTCGCGGGCCTCGCGCTGCTGCGCCTGCCGCTGGTCGCGGTGCTCGCGATGCTCGCACCGATCGCGGTGGCGATCGCCTACGTGCTCGGCTCGCGTGGAGGCGAACGATGACCGACGCCCCGCTGCTCGAGCTGTTCCTGCACTTTGCGTCGCTGTCGCTGCTGGCGATCGGCGGCGTGCTCGGCGCCGCCCCGGAGATGCAGCGCCACATGGTCGAGACCCGCGGCTGGATCACCGATGCGCAGTTCACCGACGCGATCGTCGTCGCCCAGGCGTCGCCCGGGCCGAACATCCTGTTCGTCACGCTGCTCGGGTTCCAGGCCGCTGGGCTGCCCGGCGCGTTCGCCGCAACCCTCGGCATCCTGCTGCCCTCGAGCCTCGCCACCTACTGGGGCTGGCGGATGAAGCGGCGCCACGAGACCAGCCGGCTGGTCGCCGCGATCCGCCTCGGGCTGTCGCCGATCGCGATCGGGCTGACCGCTTCGGCCGGCTGGATCGTCGCCGTCGGCGCGAACGGGACCGACGCGCTCGCCTGGGCGGTGACCCTGACGGCCACCGCCGCGGTGATCGCCACGCGCATCAACCTGCTGTGGCTGATCGGCGCGGGCGCGCTGCTCGGGGCGCTCGGCGTGATCGGCTGAGGCCGCCGGCGGTATCCGCGGGGTGGCGGGACGCACGGGCGCGGTGGCATCATCGCCGCCGGGACGTCGGGTCCCGGGGAGCGGGGTTCGATGCACACGGTCTTCGTCGACGGGCAGGAGGGCACGACCGGCCTGCAGATCCGCGAGCGCCTCGCCTCGCACGGCGGCGTGCGCGTGCTCGAGATCGAGGCCGACCGGCGCAAGGACGCGCAGCGCCGCCGTGCACTCATCAACGAGGCCGACCTGGTGTTCCTGTGCCTGCCGGACGCCGCGGCGCGCGAGTCGGTTGCGATGATCGACCCCGGCAACCGTCGCACCCGGGTGGTGGACGCGAGCACCGCGCACCGGGTCGCCGACGGCTGGGTCTATGGCCTGCCCGAGTTGTCGGCCGCGCAGCGCGACGCGGTCCGGGCATCGCGCCGCGTCGCGGTCACCGGCTGCCACGCGGCGGGTTTCGTGCTCGCGGTCGCGCCGCTGGTCGCCGCCGGACGGGTGCCCCGCGACTACCCGATCAGCTGCCATTCGCTGACCGGCTATTCGGGCGGCGGCCGCAGGATGATCGCCGACTACGAGGCCGCGCGCGAGTCGCGCGCGCTGGACGCGGCGCGGATGTACGCGCTCGGGCTGTCGCACAAGCACCTGCCCGAGATGGTCGCCTACACCGGGCTCGCGCACGCGCCGGTCTTCGTGCCGATCGTCGACAATTTCTACAAGGGCATGGCGGTGGCCGTGCCGCTGCACCTGCGGCTGCTCGCCGCGGGCACGACCCGCGAGACGCTGCACGAGGCGCTCGAGCGGCGCTACGCGGGCGAGCGCTTCGTGCGGGTGATGCCGTTGGACGCGCCGACCAACGCGGCCGACGGGTTCTTCGACGCGCTCGCCGCCAACGACACCAACCGCTGCGAACTCTTCGTGTTCGGCAACGACGAGCGCGCGCTGGTGGTGGCGCGGCTCGACAACCTGGGCAAGGGCGCCTCCGGTGCGGCGATCCAGTGCATGAACCTGATGCTCGGGTTCGACGAGGCCACCGCGCTCGGGTGAGCGGCACGCGCGGCTCAGCCGAGCGTCGCCTTCCAGAGCCGCCGCACCGCGTCGCGCATCGGCGCGACCGAGGCCGGCTCGACCCGCGCGTAGCGCGCGTCGTTCAGCCGCAGACCGTGCTGCAGCCGGCGGAACTCGCGGTACGCGCGCGCGCAGTCCGCGGCGTCGTCGGCATCGATCAGCCCGGCCCGTGCGGCGCGTCCGAGCAGTGCGATGTTGCCCACGTTGTCCAGCAGTTCGGGGTGGCGCGCCGCGTGCGCGAGCACCAGATACTGGACGACGAACTCGACGTCGACCATGCCGCCGGGGTCGTGCTTGAGGTCGAACAGCGCGCTTCGATTCGGATGGCCGTCGAGCATGCGCCGGCGCATCGCGACCACCTCGGCGGCCAGCGCGGCAGGCTCTCGCTCTGCGGAGAGGATGTCGCGCCGCAGGGTCTCGAAGCGTGCGCCCAGGGTCACGTCGCCGGCGGCGAAGCGCGCCCGCGTGAGCGCCTGGTGCTCCCACAACCACGCGGACTCGCGCTGGTAGCCCTCGAACGCCTGCAGGCTGGACACCAGCAGGCCGGCGCTGCCGTTGGGCCGCAGGCGCAGGTCGATCTCGAAGAGCAGCCCGGCGGCGGTACGCGTCGACAGCCACGCGGCCAGCCTCTGCGCGAACTGCGCATACAGCGCCGGCGCGCGCTCGTCCTCGTCGTCGAACACGAACACCAGGTCCAGGTCCGACGCGTAGCCGAGCTCCTTGCCGCCGAGCTTGCCGTAGGCGATCACCGCGAACGCCGGGCGGTCGCGGTGGCGCTGGCGCACCTGGCGCCACGCGCTGTCGAGCACCATCCACAGCACCCGGTCGGCGAGTTCGCTCAGGTGATCGGACAGCCGCTCGACCGTGAGCCGTCCAGCCAGGTCCTGGGCGAGCAGGCGGAACACCTGCGCATGGTGGCCCTCGCGCAGCAGGTCCATCTGACGCTCGACGTCCGGCTCGTCGCCGTGAGAGGTCGAGGCGAGCGTGATCCGCAGCCGCCGCTCCCAGTCGGCGTAGTCGGCGGGCTCGAGGATCTGCCCGTCGAGCAACTCGTCCAGCACGACCGGGTGGTGCAGCAGGTAGTCGGCCGCCCACTTCGCCTGACCGATCATCCGCAGCAGCCGCCGAAACGCGCCCGGGAACTGCTCGAGCAGCGCGAGGTACGCGGGCCGGCCGGCCACGGTCTCGAGCAGGTCGGCGAGCCGGCCGATCCAGGCCGCGTCGGCCACCGGGGGATCGGCGTCGCCCGGCGCGCGGCCGCCGGCGGCGGCACCGTCGCGCAGCGCCTGCTGCAGCAGCGCGTCGATGCAGCGCTGCGCATCGGGCCGCGCCATCCGGTAGCGACGCCCTTCGCGCAGCGCAGCCACCCGGGCCCGGCCGGCGTCGTCGAGCGCGAGCGCGCCGTCGGCGGGTGCCGAGCGGGCACCGACCGCCTCGGCGGGGTCGGCGAGCAGCGAATCGAACATCTGCTCGACCGTGGCGAGCGCCGACGACAGCGTTTCGTCGAACGCCTGCGGCGACATCCCGAGCATGCCCGCGATCCGCGCGCGCACCGCGGGGTCGTCGGCGAGGCGGTGGGTCTGCGCGTCCTCCTGGTACTGGAGCGCGTGCTCGATACGCCTCAGCAGCACGTAGGCCTGTGACAGCCGAACTGCGACCGCGGGCTCGAGCAGGCGCCGTTGCGCGAGCGTGACCAGGGTCTGCAGCGTACGCGGGTCGCGCAGCTGCGGGTCGCGGCCGCCGCGCACGATCTGGAACAGCTGGGTGGAGAACTCGACCTCGCGGATGCCGCCGCGCCCGAGCTTCACGTCCAGTCCGCCGCCGTCGCGGCTGTCGCGGCGCAGGCTGCGCCGGTCGGCCTCGGCCCGGATCATCGCGTGCACGCCGCGCAGCGCGCCGAACGCGGCGAAGTCCAGGTAGCGGCGGTACACGAACGGCTGCACGATGCCGGCGAGATGCGTCTCGTCGTCGCGGCGCGCCTGCGGCCCCGCGAGCCCGGAGTCCGTGATCACGCGCGCCTTCAGCCACGCGAAGCGCTCCCACTCGCGGCCCTGGTCGAAGAAGTACTGCTCGAGCATCGGCAGCGTGACCACCAGCGGCCCCGAGTCGCCGTTCGGACGCAGCCGGGTGTCGACCCGGAACACGAAGCCGTCCTCGGTGACGTCGCCGAGCAGCCCGCACAGACGGCGCGCGACCCGGTGGAAGAAGTCGCCGGCCGACAGCCGCGGTCCGGGTCCGCCTCGGGCTTCGCCGCCGTCGCGGCACACGAAGACGAGGTCGACGTCCGAGGACACGTTGAGCTCGTCGCCCCCGAGTTTGCCCATGCCGATCACCAGCAGGTCCTGCGGCCGGCCGAAGCCGTCGAGCGGGCGTCCGTGCACCGCCGCGAGTTCGGCGGCGGCATGCCGCAGCGCGATGCCGATCGACAGCCGGGCCCACTCGCTGATCGCGCCGCACACCTCCTGCAGCGGCGCCTGCTGACGCACGTCGCGCTCGGCGATCGCCATCACCAGCAGCCGCCGGGCGCGGCGCAACGCCGGCCCGGGGTCCGCCGCCCGGCCGCCCGCTTCGGCCGGCGACCCGGGCGGCATCGACAGCGCCCACACCTCGTCCCAGCATCGGCGAACCGCGTCGGCGTCGATCGGCTGCGCCACCAGTCCCGGCAGCAGCGCGGCGAGCTCGGGGTGGCGACGTTCGAGTGCGTCGAGCGATCGCGCGAACCACGGCGAGCAGCTGAGAGCCAGGTAACGATCGGTCATGACGGCGGGTTCCTCCGCGGCGGTCGGCGCTCTGGCCGGGCGCGGGCCGTATGCTACAGTCGTTCGACAGGTTGCCGGCCCGCTTGGCGTCGTGCCCCGGTCTGCCTCCACGCTCCAATCCATGCACACGCCGCCGCCGCCGCGTTCCCACCGCCTGGCTGGCGCGATCGTCGCCGGGCTGGGGGTGCTGCTGATCCTCGCGTGCGCGGCCTACCTGACCGTGCGACACGCGATCTGGCCGCAACTGGACGCCTGGCGCCACGATCTGATCGCCCGGCTCGAGCAGGACCTGCAGCGTCCGGTGCGCGTGGGCGCGCTGCGGCCGGGCTGGGACGGTCTGCATCCGACGCTCGAGCTCCAGGCGCTGCGGCTCGACGGGCCTGACGGCGAGCCGCGGCTGGAGGTCGACTCCGCCTACCTACGGGTGTCGTGGCGCTCGCTGCTGCTGGGCGAGCTCCGGCTGGCCGCGCTGCGCGCCGACGGCGCCCGGCTGGTGGTCGAGCGGCTCGCGCCGGATCGCTGGGCGGTGGCCGGCTTCGAGGTGGCCAGCGGCCCGCCGCGGACCGATCGGCTCGACTGGCTGCTGCGGCAGGGCGAGCTGGTGGTCTCGGGCGGGGCGGTGCGCGTGGTCGACCGCACGGCGGTCGTGCCCGAGCGTCGCCTCGAGGGCATCGACGCGGCACTGATCAGCACCGGGCGCCACCATCGCGCGCGGCTCGCGGTTGCGCGGGCAGCGGACCTGTCGGGCCCGATGCGCGCCGCGATCGAGCTGGACCGCGCGCGGTACTCGCGGGCGTCCGACCCGAGCCAGTGGCGGGGGCAGGCACATGTCGCAGCCGAGGGGATCGTGATCGAGCGCGTCGTCGCGTTCGCCGCCGTGCTCGGGCTGCCGCTGCCCGGCCCCGCTCGCGAGTTGGCGGGACGGGTCGACGCGCTCGCCTGGCTGCGCTTCGGCGACGGCCGGCTGGACGAGGTGTCGCTCAAGCTGCGCGGCGACGCGCTCGCCCTCGAGCTGTCCGAGGGCCGCCTCGCGCTGCGCGAGGCGGCCGCCGAGGTCCGGGCGACGCCGCGGGCCGACGGCGGCCACGCGGTCGTGGTCTCGGGGCTGTCGGCCACCGACGCGAGCGGCTTCGCGATCGCCGCCGACGGGCGGGTCGAGCTCGAGCTGGACGCCTCGCTCGCGCCGCAAGCCGGCTGGCTGCGGCTCGCGTCGTTCGACGCGCGCGCTGCGCTCGAGGCGGTGCGGCGGCTGCCGCTGCCCAGCGGCGCGCGCCAGTCGCTCGACCGCGTCGAGGTCGCGGGCGTGGTGCGCGACCTGACGCTGCGCTGGACCGATCCGGCCGTGCCGCCGGCGGAGACCCGGCCGGCCGACCGCAGCGCCGACGTCACGCGGGTGCGCCAGGCCGGGCCGCGCGTCGAGGCGACCGCGGCCTTCGAGGGCCTGACGCTGCTGGTGAGGGGCGACGGCGGCGCCTGGCCCCAGATCCCGAGCTTCCGCAATCTGTCCGGGGCGCTGCGCGCGAGCGAGCGCGACGGCTCGGTGAACGTCGCGTCGCGCGATGCGACGCTGATCTTTCCGAACCTGTTCGTCGACCCCGACCTGCCGTTCGAGCGGCTGGACGCGCAGCTGCGCTGGAGCGTCGATCGCGGCCGCGGCGACGCCTGGCTGCAGGTCGACGTCGACCGGCTCGCGTTCGTGAACGCCGACGGCCGCGGCGAGGCGAGCGGGGGTTGGCGTACCGGGGGCCAATGGATCGGCCACCTCGAGCTCGAGGGCCGGGTCGAGCGCATCGATGCGCGCCGCCTGCCGCGCTATCTGCCGGTCCTGCTGCCTGCGCACGTGCGCGACTGGGTCGAGCGCTCGCTGCTCTCCGGCACGATCGACGAGGTGCGCTTCGAAACCCGCGGAGACCTGTGGAACTTCCCGTTCCGCGTGCCCGAGCACGGGATCTTCCGGATCGCCGGGCGCGTGCGCGACGGCACGCTCGCCTACGCGCCGGGTTGGCCGCGGATCGACCAGATCCGGGGCGACGTGACCTTCGAGCGCGCCTCGCTCAGCGTGCGTGCACCCTCGGGCCAGGTCGGACGGGTCCGCCTGTCCGACGTCGATGCGCGCCTGCCCGACTACAACGACGCGGTGCTGACGATCGAAGGCCGCGGCGCGGGTGCCGCGCAGGACCTGCTGCGGTTCATCGACGACAGTCCGCTCGCCGCGACCGTCGCCACCTTCACCCGCGACATCCGCGCCGCGGGCGACGCGAAGCTCGCGATGCGGCTCACGCTGCCGCTGTCGCACCTGGAGGACACCCGCGTGGCCGGCAGCGTCGAGCTGGCCGGCAACGACATCGAGCTCGACCGCACGTTGCCGCCGTTCTCCGCGGTGAGCGGCCGACTCGAGTTCACCGAGGCCGGCCTGTCGCTGCCCGAGGTGCGCGCGACCTTCCTCGGCGGGCCGCTGCGTGTCGAGGGTCGGCCGGCGGGCGACGGCCGGATGCACATCGAGGCGGCCGGCTCGATCGACGCCGACGGCATGCGCACCGTCGTCGACAATCCGCTCACCCGCAGGTTGTCCGGCCGTACCGACTACCGGGCCCGCATCGAGGTCGACCGACGCAGCTCGACGGTGCGCATCGAATCGGATCTGATCGGGCTGGCCAGCGCACTGCCGCCGCCGTTCTTCAAGGCCGCCGCCGAGCCCTGGCCGCTGCGCGTGCAGAGCACCCCGCTGCCGCCGCGCGCGGCCGGGGCCCGCCCGCCCGGCGATCGGCTGGACGTGCGCGTGGGCGACGCGATCGCGCTTGCGCTCGAACGCGAGCGCGACCCGGGCTCCGAGCGGATGCGGGTCGCCCGCGCGGGCTTCGCGACCGACGGCGAGCCGGTGCTTCGCGACTCGGGCCTGTCGGTGCTGCTGCGCACCGAGCGCATCGACGTCGACGCCTGGATGGCGGTGCTCGGCGACGGTGAGCTCGAGCGGCTGCAACGCCACGCCGAGGGGACTGCGGGCGGCATGTCGCTGGTGCCGGACTTGGTCTCGGTGGTCGCCGACGACGTCCGGGTCGGCGGCCGCGATCTGCACGAGGTGGTCTTCGGCGCGACCCGCCTGCAGGGCCGCTGGCGGGCGAACGTCGCAGCGCGGGAGGTCCAGGGGCACTTCGACTGGCACGACGCGCGACCCGGCGAGCGGATCGGCACGCTGGTCGCCCGCTTCGACCGGCTGGTTCTGGCGCGCTCGCGCGAGCGCGAGGTGGAGGCGGTGCTCGCGGCGTCGCCGGCCCAGCTGCCGGGGCTCGACCTGACGGCCGAGCAGCTGGTGCTCGGCGACGTGGTGGTCGGTCGGCTGACGCTGGCGGCGACCAACGGCGGCACTGCGGCGCAGCCGGTCTGGTCGCTCGACCGGCTCGTGCTGACCCACCCGAATGCGCGGCTCGAGGCGAGCGGCCGCTGGGCGATCCAAGGGGCGGCCGGGCCCGGCCCCGAGGGCCGGCGCGGCACCGAGCTGGTCATCGGCCTGGACGTGCAGGACGCCGGCCGCCTGCTCGGACAGTTCGGGCTGCGTGAGGCCGTGCGCGGCGGCAGCGGCCGGATCGAGGGGCGCATCGACTGGCGGGGCACGCCGATCGCGATCGACTATCCGTCGCTCGGCGGGCAGCTGAAGCTCGCGATCGGCCAGGGCGAATTCCTGAAGGTCGACCCGGGGCTCGCGAAGCTGATCGGCGTGCTGAACATGCAGTCGCTGCCCAAGCGGCTGGCGGGCGACTTCCGCGACCTGTTCGCCGAGGGTTTCGTGTTCGACTCGATCGAGGGCGACGTGCGCATCGATCAGGGCATCGCCCGCACCGACGAGCTGCGGATACGCGGGCTGCAGGCCCAGGTCAAGGTCCGCGGCGAGGCCGACATCGAGCGCGAGACCCAGCGGCTGCGCGTCGAGGTCGTGCCCGAGCTGAACGCCGGAATCGCGTCGATCGCCTTCGGCGCGATGGTCAACCCGGCGATCGGACTGGGGTCGCTCGCCGCGCAGTACGTGCTGCGCAAGCCGCTGCAGGAGGCGCTCACCTACGAGGTCGACGTGACCGGTTCGTGGTCCGATCCCGCGGTGGTCGAGCGGCCGCGCCGCAGCGCCGTGCCGTCGGTCGCGCCGTCACACGTGAACTGACCGGCTACACTCGGCCCGTCGCCCGCGCCGCCCCGAGCCCCGATGTCCGCCACGCTGCCCGTCGCCGCCGTCCAGATGGTGTCCACCGCCACCGTCGCGTCCAACCTGCAGGCCGCGGCCGGCCTGATCGCGCGGGCCGCGGCCGACGGCGCCCGGCTGGTCGTGCTGCCGGAGTTCTTCCCGATCCTGGGCCGGCGCGACACCGACAAGGTCGATGCGCGCGAGCGCTTCGGCGACGGGCCGATCCAGAGTTTCCTCGCCCACGCGGCGCGTGCGCACGGCGTCTGGCTGGTGGGCGGCACCGTGCCGCTGGCCGGCGACGAGCCCCGCCGCATCCGCAACGCCTGCCTTGCCTTCCGGCCCGACGGCAGCGTGGCGGCCCGCTACGACAAGGTCCACCTGTTCTCACTGCAGCGCGGCGAGGAACGCTTCGACGAGTCCGCGACGATCGCGCCCGGGCGCACGCCGGTGCTGTTCGACCTGGACGACGGCGGGCGTCGCTGGCGGATCGGCCTGTCGGTGTGCTACGACCTGCGCTTTCCCGAGTACTACCGTGCGCTCGGCGTGGTCGACCTGCTGCTCGTGCCGTCGGCCTTCACCTACGCGACCGGCCAGTCGCATTGGGAGCTGCTGCTGCGTGCCCGGGCGGTCGAGAACCAGTGCTACGTGCTCGCGCCCGCGCAGGGCGGCCGGCACGAGAACGGCCGCCGGACCTGGGGCCACACGATGCTGGTCGACCCCTGGGGCGACGTTCGGGCGGTACTGCCCGAGGGCGAGGGCGTGGTCGCGGGCGCGGTCGCGGCCGCGCGCATCGACGAGGTGCGCTCGCAGCTGCCGGCGCTCGCGCACCGGGTGATGTGACTGCGGGGCCCGGTCGCGGCCTGCGCTAGACTGCCGCCATGAACACCGTCGCCGACCCCGCGCTCGCCCGGCTCGCCCAGGCCCGTTCGCTGCTGCTCGAGCCCTACGAGCTCGACGAGCATCGGCTGCAGGAGGCCCTCGCCGAGGTCTTCCGCCACCGCGTCGACTTCGCCGACCTGTACTTCCAGTACACCCGCAGCGAGGGTTGGAGCCTGGACGAGGGCATCGTCAAGACCGGCAGCTTCTCGATCGATCAGGGCGTTGGCGTGCGGGCGGTCTCGGGCGAGAAGACCGCGTTCGCGTATTCGGACGAGATCGGGCTGGCCGCGCTGCTGTCGGCGGCGCGCGCCACGCGTACGATCGCGCGCCGCGGCAGCGGCCGGGTCAAGGTGGCGCCGGGGCTCAACCCGTCGGCCGCGCACGCGCTGTACGGTACCGCCGACCCGATCGCCTCGCTCGATGCGGCGGCCAAGGTCGCGCTGCTGCAGCGGGTCGAGACCTACGCACGCTCGCGCGATCCGCGAATCGTGCAGGTGATGGCCGGGCTTGCGGCCGAGTGGGACGTGATGCTGGTGGCACGGTCCGATGGCCTGATGGCGGGTGACGTGCGCCCGCTGGTGCGGCTGTCGGTGACCGTGATCGCCGAGCAGGACGGCCGGCGCGAGCAGGGCACCGGCGGCGGCGGCGGTCGCGTCGACTTCGCCCACTTCACCGACGCGGTGGTCGAACGCTACGTGAACGACGCGGTACACGCGGCGCTGGTCAACCTGGACGCGCGCCCGATCCCCGGCGGGGTGATGAGCGTCGTGCTCGGGCCGGGCTGGCCCGGCGTGTTGCTGCACGAGGCGATCGGTCACGGCCTGGAGGGCGACTTCAACCGCAAGGGCTCGTCCGCGTTCGCCGGCCGGCTCGGCGAGCGGGTCGCCGCCCGCGGCGTGACCGTGGTCGACGACGGCACCTTGCCGGACCGACGCGGCTCGCTGAACGTCGACGACGAGGGCAATCCGACCCAGCGCAACGTGCTGATCGAGGACGGCATCCTGAAGGGGTACCTGCAGGATTCGCTGAACGCGCGGCTGATGAAGGTGCCGGTCACCGGCAACGGGCGCCGGGAGTCCTTCGCGCACCTGCCGATGCCGCGGATGACCAACACGCTGATGCTCGGCGGCGCGCGCCCGCCCGAGGAGATCGTCGCGTCGCTCGAGCGCGGCCTGTACGCGGTGAACTTCGGCGGCGGGCAGGTCGACATCACCAACGGCAAGTTCGTGTTCTCGGCAAGCGAGGCCTACTGGGTCGAGAACGGCAAGGTCCAGTATCCGGTCAAGGGCGCGACCCTGATTGGCAACGGGCCGGACGCGCTCACCCGCGTGACGCTGATCGGCAACGACGCGAGACTGGACTCGGGCGTCGGCGTGTGCGGCAAGGACGGCCAGAGCGTGCCGGTCGGCGTCGGCCAGCCCACGCTG
>JBIKMO010000005.1:0-43317 GCA_044359175.1 Burkholderiaceae bacterium
CTGCGCGCCGCGCACGGGTCGGCGCGGCGGCCGCGGCCGACTCCGGTCCGATCGTGCCACATCCGGCGGTACGTCCGTAACCCGCGCGACGCTCGCACGGGGCACGACCGGCACGCGCGCCGGTCGCGGGGTGAGCGGCCGGAATCCCCGCGCCCGCGGCGGCCCCGCGCCGAACCGACCGGCGAAGGCCGATCTCAGCGCAGACGGTCGATCGTCAGGCCGTCCAGGTCGATCTCCGGCGTCCGGCCGGCGACCAGGTCGGCGACGACGCGGCCGGCACCGGCAGCCATCGCCCAGCCGGTCGAGCCGTGGCCCATGTTCAGGTGCAGGCCGCGCACCGGTGTGCGGCCCAGCAGCGCCGGGCCGTCGGGCGTCATCGGCCGGGCGCCCACCCAGCAGTCCGTGCGCGACCAGTCGGCCAACTCCGGGAACCAGTCGCGTCCGACCCGAACCAGCGTGCGCAGCGCCGCCGCGCGCGGCACCAGTCGCGGGCTGCCGAGCTCGGCAGTGCCCGCCAGTCGGATCTTTCCATCCAGCGGCGTGATCGCGACCTTGTAGGCCTCGTCGATCATCGCCTGCCGCGGACCGAGCACTCGGTCGTTCACCGGCAGCGTGGTTGAGTAGCCCTTGACCGGCCAGATCGGCAGCCGTATGCCGTGCTCGGCGAGCAGCGGCAGGCTGTCGACCGCCCCGGCGACCACCACCGCGTCGAAGGCCGGCGTGGTTCGAACGCCGTCCGGACCGTCGACCACCAGCCCGCACACCGCGCCGCCCTCGACCCGCACGTGAACGACCCGGTGCCCGAATTCGAAGCTCACGCCGGCCGCGCGGGCGTGCCGCGCGAGCGCGCGAACGAAGTCGGCGCAGCTCGCCGACTCGTCCTCCGGAAGGTGCAGTCCGCCGGCCAGCGGCACGTGCGTCGACAGCCCTGGCTCGAGCGCACGAACCTCGTCGGCCTCCAGGATCCGATGCGGTACCCCGTTTTCCTGCAGCAGCGCCCGCGCCGGGGCGACCAGCTCGAGATCGCGGGGGCTGCGCAGCAGCTGCAAGTAACCGATGCGGCGCCGGTCGTCGATCCCCAGCCGCGCGCGCAGCGCGTGGAGCTGTCCGCGGCTGTAGAACGCGAGCCGCTGCATCCGCGTCTTGTTGATCCGGTATCGCGCGAGCTCGCATTCGCGCAGCCAGCGCAGCACCCAGCGCGCGAGCGCCAGGCTGGGGACCGGGCGGAACAGCACCGGCGCTTCGGCGGCGAACAGGTAGGACAGCACCTTGCGGGGCATGCCCGGCGCCGCCCACGGCGTCACGTAACCCGGCGCGATCACGCCCGCGTTGCCCAGGCTGGCCTCACGCGCGACGTCGTCGCGCCGCTCCAGGACGGTCACCCGCAGCCCGCGCTCGCGCAGGAACCAGGCGGTGCAGGTGCCGACGACACCCGCCCCGACCACCGCAACGCGCGGCCCGTCCGCCGCGGTCATCCGCGATTCACCCGGAGCGGCGCATCTGCTGCGGCAGCCAATGGACCAGCTCGGGGAACCACCAGACCAGAACGACTGCGAGCACCATCAGCCAGAACATCGGAAGCGAGACGCGCGCCACGTACGGCAGCTGCCGGCCGGTCATGCCCTGGACCACGAAGAGGTTGAACCCGACGGGCGGCGTGATCTGCGCCATCTCCACGACCAGCACGATGAAGATGCCGAACCAGATCAGGTCGATGCCCGCCGCCTGCACCGTGGGCAGCAGCACCCCCATCGTGAGCACGATCATCGAGATGCCGTCGAGGAAGCAGCCCAGCAGCACGAAGAACACTGCGAGCGCGATCAGCAATTGGCCCTGGCTCAGGCCGAGCGAGCCGATCCACTCGGCGAGGTGTCGGGGCAGCCCGATGTAGCCCATCGACAGCGTGAGGAACGCTGCGCCGGCGAGGATCAGCGCGATCATGCAATACAGGCGCGTCGCGCCGAGCAGAGAGTCGCGGAAGGTGGCCCACGACAGCGAGCCCTGGACCGCGGAGAGCACGAGCGCGCCGACCACGCCGACCGCGGCCGCCTCGGTCGCGGTCGCGATGCCGGCGTAGATGGAACCGAGCACCGCGACGATCAGCAGAACCACCGGAATCAGGCTGCGCGACTCGTGCAGCTTCTCGGCGAGCGTGGTCGAGCGGTCGGGCGGCGGGACCTGTGAAGGATTCAGCAGCGCCCAGACCGCGATGTAGCCCATGAACAGCAGCGCGAGCAGGATCCCCGGGAGAACGCCAGCGATGAACAGCTGCGCGATCGAGACCTCGGCGCTCACCCCATAGACGATCATGATGATCGACGGCGGGATCAACAGACCGAGCGTGCCCGCGCCCGCGAGCGTGCCGATCACCTTGTCCTCAGGGTAGCCGCGCTTGCCGAGTTCCGGCAGGGTCATCTTGCCGATGGTCGCGCACGTGGCCGCCGAAGACCCCGACACTGCGGCGAAGATCGCGCAGCCGATCACGTTGGTGTGCAGCAGGCGACCAGGCAGCGCGTTCATCCACGGTGCCAGTCCGCGGAACATGTCCTGCGACAGTCGCGTTCGGAACAGGATCTCGCCCATCCAGATGAACAGCGGCAGCGCGGTGAGCGTCCAGCTCGAGGCCGAGCCCCAGATGGTCACTGCCATCGCGTCGCCGGCCGGCCGCGACGAGAACAGCTGCATGCCGATCCACGCGACGCCGGACAGGGTGAGCCCGATCCACACGCCGGTGCCCAGCAGGGCGAACAGCGACAGCACGAGCAGCGTGGTGATCGCGACGTCGCTCATCGTTCACTCGTTGCGCAGCGGCTCGGCGCCGGCCGGCGGCGGGGCGGTGCGCCCGGTGACCGCCTGCAGCCACGCGTCGATCAGCGCGACCGCGAGCAGCACGGTGCCCGCGGCCATGCCGAGCTGCGGGATCCACAGCGGGGTCGCGTCGTTGCCGGTCGACACGTCGTTGAACAGCCTCGACTGCCACGCGAGCCGGACCGAGTAGAACGCGAACGCCAGCCCGAGCAGCGCCGCCACGCTCACCGACCAGATCTCGAGCGCCTGGCGGGCGCGCCCGGACAATGCGTGCAGCAGCAGGGTCACGCGGATGTGCTCGCCTCGGCGAAGCGTATGGGCGAGCGCCAGGAACCCCGCGCCAGCCATCAGATAGCCGGCATACGCGTCCGTTCCGCGCACGTGGAAGTGCAACAGGCGCCCGGTGATCGACAGCAGCACCATCACCAGCACGCCCACCATCATCGCGGCCGCCAGCCAGGCGGCCGCGTCGTAGACCGCATCGAGTGCGCGTCGCATGGTCGGCCCCGCCGCTTCGCGCGCCCGACCGGTCACCGGCGGAACGCGTCCACCAGCTGCTGACCCTCCGGCCCGGACTTGTCGAGCCACTCCTTGAGCAGCACCTCGCCGACCCGCTTGAGGTCGGCGGCGAGCGCCGGCGACGGTGGCAGGATCTGCATGCCGTTCGCCCGTAGCTTGTCCAGACTCTCGGTGTTCACCCGCCTGCTCGCCGCAAGGCCCCGAACCTCGGCGTCCGCGGCAGCCTTGATCACCGCGTCCTGCGTCGCCTTGTCGAGGGCATCGAACGCCCGCCGGTTGACCAGCACTGCGTTCTTGGGCAGCCACGCTTGGGTGTCGTACCAGAACTTCAGGTGCTCGAAGGTCTTGGTGTCGAATCCGGTCGAGCCGCTGGACATGTAGCTCTCGACGACACCGGTCGCCATCGCCTGGCTCAGGTCGGCGGCCTGCACCGTGACCGGCTGCGCGCCCAGCAGCTCGGCGATCCGGGCGGTCGCTGGGCTGTAGGCGCGCCACTTGATGCCCTTCAGGTCGGCCCCCGAGGCCAGCGGGCGCTTCGAGAAGATGCCCTGGGGCGGCCAGGGCACCGCGTACAGCACCAACATGCCCTGCTCGGCGAGCTTGCGCTCGAGCATCGGCCTCTGCGCCCGCCAGAGCTTGGCCGCCGCGTCGTAGCTGTCGGCGAGGAACGGCAGGCCGTCGGCGCCGAAGATCTGCCATTCGTTCTGGAAGTTGACCAGCAATACCTCGCCGATCTGGGCCTGACCGCCCTGCACCGCGCGCTTGATCTCGGGCGCCTTGAACAAGGACGCGTTCGGGTGCACGGTGATCTTGAGCCGGCCGTTCGTCGCCCGGTCGATGTCGTTGGCGAACTGAACCAGGTTTTCCGTGTGGAAGTTGGTGGCGGGATACGCGGCCGGCAGGTCCCACTTCACCTGGGCCTGCGCCGCGGCGCCGAGCGACAGCGCGGCTGCGACGAACGGAACGACGAGTCTCATGCGGACCTCCGGAGGGCGTGACGTGACGGGTACCGGTGCAGCCGTGTTGGCGCGCTTGAAGCGTATTGGGAACGTCGACAAAATGTCAACGTTTCCTCCACGTCGAAGGAGCGACGATGGCTGACGGACGAGCCGCGTCGCCGCGTGCGCCCACGCGGCGCAGGGCGCGGGGCGAGGGCGGTGATGCGTCCCCGGGCGCCGCGACGCGCGGGCGCCGCATCCTGTCGTCGGCGCATCTCGCCGACGGGGCCGCCGGTGAGCTGTCCGAGCTCGAGTTCGGGCTGATCGTCGCGCACAACGCGTTCTCGCGCTGGGCGGTGCGTTGCATGGCCGCGGCGGGCATGCCGGATCTGACGATCACCGACGTGCTGGTGCTGCATCACGTGCGGCATCGCGACCGACCGAAGAAGCTGTCGGACGTGTGCTTCACGCTCAATTACGAGGACACGCACGTCGTGAGCTATGCGCTGCGCAAGCTGGTGGGCCTCGGACTGCTCGCCTCCTCGCGCCAGGGCAAGGAAGTGCTGTACGCGGCCACCGACACCGGCCGCGCGGTGGTCGACCGCTATCGCGAGGTGCGTGCGGTGTGCCTGCTGCCGGCCGTGGCAGGGGACATCGGCGACACTGCAACGCTGTCCGAGATCGCGCAGCTGCTGCGCGCGCTCTCTGGCCTGTACGACCAGGCGGCACGCGCCGCGACCTCGCTGTGACGAGGCGCACCGCGGGCGCCTGCACGGGCGGCGGCTTCCTGGGGCTGCTGCAGCTGGACACCCGGTTCCCGCGCCCGGTGGGCGACATCGGCAACCCGCAGACCTTCTCGTTCGAGGTCCGGGCCCGCGTGGTGCAGGGCGCCACGGCGGCCCGCGTGGTCCGCGGCGACGTCTGGACCCTCCTCGAGCCGTTCGTGCAGGCCGGCCGTGCGCTGGCCCGCGAGGGTGCGGTCGCGATCGCCACCAGCTGCGGCTTCCTCGCTGCGCACCAGCGCGCGCTGGCGGCAGCGCTGCCGGTTCCCTTCGCGGCGTCGGCGCTGCTGCAGCTCGCATGGCTCGCGCCGATCCTGCCGGCCGGCCGCCGCGCCGGGGTGATCACGATCGATGCGGACGCGCTCGGACACGAGCACCTGGCCGGCGCCGGTGCTGCACCGGATACCCCGGTGGTGGGGCTGCCGCGCGACGGCGCGCTCGCCCGCACGGTGTTCGGCGATCTGTCGCAGCTCGACCGCGACGCGGTCCAGGCCGAGGTGCTGGACGCGGGGCGCCGGCTGCTGCGTATCGCCCCGGGGCTCGGTGCGATCGTGCTCGAGTGCACCAACCTTCCGCCGTATCGCGACGCGCTCGCGCGCGAGACCGGTCTGCCGATCTACGACTGCAACACGCTGCTGCGATGGCTGTGGGCTGGGGCAGCGCATCCCGAGGATCCCTCCCGATGACCGACGTCAGTGCCCCCCCGCACGGCCACGACCGCTGGCAATTCTGGATCGACCGGGGGGGCACGTTCACCGATGTGATCGGCCGCAGCCCCGGCGGCGAGCTGCTCACCGCGAAGCTGCTGTCCGAGAACCCTGAGCAGTACGACGACGCGGCGCTCGAGGGCATCCGCCGGCTGCTCGGGCTTCGGCCGGGCGAGCCGGTGCCGGCCGACCGGGTCGAGTCGGTGAAGATGGGCACGACGGTCGCCACCAACGCGCTGCTGGAACGCAAGGGCGAGCCGTTGCTGCTGCTGGTCACCCGCGGCTTCGCGGACGCGCCGCGCATCGCCTATCAGAACCGCCCGCGGCTGTTCGACCGGCGGGTTGTGCTGCCGGAGCTGCTGCACCGTCAGGTGATCGAGGTCGACGAGCGGATCGCGGCCGACGGCACGGTGCTGCGTGCGCTGGACGAGGCGGGTGCGCACCGGGCGCTGCGCGAGGCGGCCGCCTGCGGTCTGCGTGCGGTCGCAATCGTCTTGATGCACGGCTACCGCTTTCCGCAGCACGAACGGCGTCTGGCGCAGATCGCCCACGACGCCGGTTTCGTGCAGGTGTCGACCTCGCACGAGGCGTCGCCGCTCATTCGGTTCGTCGCGCGCGCGGACACCACGGTGGTGGACGCCTATCTGTCGCCGGTGCTGAGGCGCTACGTCGATCGCGTCGCCGCGGGCATGCCGGGGGTCAGGCTGAAGTTCATGCAGAGCAACGGCGGGCTCACCGACGCCCGCGCGTTCCAGGGCAAGGACTCGATCCTGTCCGGGCCGGCGGGCGGCATCGTCGGCATGGTCCGCGTGAGCCGCGACGCCGGATTCGGGCGCGTGATCGGCTTCGACATGGGCGGCACCTCGACCGACGTCTCGCACTATGCGGGCGAGTTGGAGCGGGTGTTCGACACGCAGGTGGCGGGGGTGCGTCTGCGCGCGCCGATGATGAGCATCCACACGGTGGCCGCCGGAGGCGGGTCGGTGCTGCACTTCGACGGCGCGCGTCTGCGGGTGGGCCCCGACTCGGCAGGCGCGAACCCGGGACCCACCTGCTACCGGCGGGGGGGGCCTCTGACGGTGACCGATGCGAACGTGATGCTCGGCAAGCTGCATCCGGCGCACTTTCCCGCGGTGTTCGGGCCGAAGGGCGACCAGCCGCTCGATCGCGACCGGGTGGTCGCCGCCTTCGAGGCGCTGGCCGAGCGCATTGCGCGCGAGACCGGCCGCACGATGACGCCCGAGGCGCTGGCGCAGGGGTTCGTCGACATCGCCAACGCGAATATGGCGAACGCGATCAAGAAGATCTCGGTGCAACGCGGCTACGACGTCACCGGCTACGTGCTGACGGTGTTCGGCGGTGCCGGCGGGCAGCACGCGTGCGCGGTCGCCGACCAGCTGGGGATGTCGACGGTCCTGGTGCACCCGATGGCCGGCGTGCTGTCTGCGTACGGCATGGGGATGGCGGAGCAGTCGACGATCCGCTCGACCTCGGTCGAGCGGCGGCTGGACGACGGGGGGCTGGACGAGGCGCGCACCGGGCTCGATCGGCTCGAACAGCGAGCGCGCGAGGCGCTGATCGCGCAGGGCGAAGCGGCGGGGTCGCTTCGGGCGAGCCGCACGGTCACGCTGAAGTACGAGGGCACCGACACGGCGCTCCCGGTGGCGCAGGCGCCTCGCGACGCGATGGTCGCGGCATTCGAGGCCGCCTACCGCCAGCGTTTCGCCTTCCTGCTCGCCGGCCGAGCGCTGGTGGTCGAGTCGGTGGCGGTCGAGGTGACGTCGCCGCAGTCGGCCGCAGGCCCGGCGGGCGGTGCGACGCCCGCCGCGGCCGGCGAGGTCGCGCCGCTCGCCCGGGTGCCGATGGTGTCGCGCGACGCATGGACGCAGACGCCGCTGCACCGGCGCGAGTCGCTGCCGGCGGGCGCGCGGGTCGCGGGCCCCGCGGTGATCGCCGAGGCGAACGCGACCACGGTGGTCGAAGCTGGATGGCGCGCGACGGTCACGCCGCGCGGTGACCTGCTGCTCGAGCGCAGCGAGCCACGAGCCGCGCAGCGAGCGGTCGGCACGCAGGCCGATCCGGTGATGCTCGAGATCTTCAACAACCTGTTCATGTCCATCGCCGAGCAGATGGGCTACCGGCTGCAGAACACCGCGCACTCGGTGAACATCAAGGAGCGGCTGGACTTCTCCTGCGCGGTGTTCGACGCCGACGGTGCGCTGATCGCAAACGCGCCCCACATGCCGGTACACCTGGGTTCGATGGGCGCCTCCGTGCAGGCGGTGATCCAGGACAACGCAGGGGACATCGCGCCGGGCGACGTATTCGTTCTCAACGACCCCTACCGCGGCGGCACCCACCTGCCGGACGTGACCGTGATCACGCCGGTGTTCGATGCGGACGGCCGCGACCTACTGTTCTGGGTGGGGTCACGCGGGCATCACGCGGACATCGGCGGACTCACGCCGGGCTCGATGCCGCCGGACAGCCGGCACATCGACGACGAGGGCGTGCTGCTCACGAACTTCAGGCTGGTGGAGCAGGGCACCTTCCGCGAGGATGCGCTGCGCGTGCTGCTGCTTGGCGCGAAGTACCCGGCCCGCAACCCCGATCAGAACGTCGCCGACCTGAGGGCGCAGGTCGCGGCCAACGAGAAGGGCCGCGAGGAATTGCTGCGCATGGTGTCGCACTTCGGGCTCGAGGTGGTGCGGGCCTACATGCGCCACGTGCAGGACAACGCCGCCGAGTCGGTGCGCCGGGTGATCGGCGCGCTGCGCGACGGGTGCTTCGAGCTGCCGTTCGACAACGGCGCGGTGATCCGAGTGGCGATCGTGGTCGACCGGGCGGCGCGGCGGGCTCGGATCGACTTTACCGGCACCTCGCCGCAGCAGCCGAACAACTTCAACGCCCCGCTCGCGGTGACCGTTGCCGCGGTGCTCTACGTGTTTCGTACCCTGGTCGACGACGAGATCCCGATGAACGCCGGCTGCCTCGCGCCGCTGGAGATCGTGGTGCCGGAGGGCACCCTGCTCAATCCTCGGCACCCCGGCGCGGTGGTCGCCGGCAACGTCGAGACCTCGATGAGCGTGACCAACGCGCTGTATGGCGCGCTCGGCGTGATGGCCTCCGGGCCGAACACGATGAGCAACCTCACGTTCGGCAACGCCCGCCATCAGTACTACGAAACCATCTCGGGCGGCTCCGGCGCGGGCGGGCTGTTCGACGGGGAGGGCCGGCTGGTGGGTGGCTTCGACGGCACCGCGGTCGTGCAGACCCACATGACCAACTCGCGGCTCACCGACCCGGAGGTCCTCGAGCTGCGCTTTCCGGTACGGCTGGAGCGCTATGCGATCCGCGCCCACACCGGGGGACGCGGGCGCTGGCGCGGCGGCGACGGAGGCACGCGCGAGATCCGCTTCCTCGAGCCGATGACCGTGTCGATGCTCGCGAACAGCCGCGTCGTGCCCCCGTTCGGGGCGGCCGGCGGGGGCAGCGGAGCATGCGCGAACAACTACGTGTTGCGCGGTGACGGCCGGATCGAGCCGATCGGTCACGTCGGTCGCGCAGAGCTTGAGGCGGGCGACGTGTTCGTCGTGCAGACCCCGGGCGGTGGCGGCTTCGGCCCCGCCTGAGGCCGGGCGGAGGCGCCGGTATAATTGCGCCTCACCGCTGCCCAGCCCTCCCGAATGCCCGACGCGATCGTCCTGCGCGGCGGCGCCGCCCTCACCGAGGCCCGTCGCGCCCGTCTGCTGCCCGCGCTGAGGGCGATCGACGAACGCGTCGTCGACCTGCATGCGCAGTACCTGCACCTGGTGTGCTCCGACGCACCGCTGTCGCCCGATACCCGCGCGCGCGTGGCCGCGCTGCTCGATGACGGCGAGACCGCTCCCGCCCGCCCGGACGGCGCGGTCGAAGTGTGGGTCGTGCCTAGGCTGGGCACGGTGAGCCCGTGGTCGAGTAAGGCGACCGACATCGCCCGGGTCTGCGGGCTCGACTCGGTGAGCCGGATCGAGCGCGGCGTCGCGTGGACGGTCGTGCTGCGTCGGGGCCTGCTCGCGCGACTGGCCGGGAGCACCGTGGAACCCGTGCTCGCGGCGCTTGCCGAGCCGCTGCACGACCGGATGACCGAGTCCGCGGTCATCCCCCCGAAGGACGCCGCTGGGCTGGCCGCGCTGCTCGACACGCTGCCGGGCCGGCCGATGCGCTCGGTCCCGGTGGTCGCGGGAGGCGTCGAGGCGCTGCGGCGCGCCAACCTCGAGCTGGGGCTCGCGCTGTCCGACGATGAGATCGACTACCTGCTCGACGCGTTCCGCGCTGCGGGTCGGGATCCGACCGACGTCGAGTTGATGATGTTCGCGCAGGCCAACTCCGAGCATTGCCGACACAAGATCTTCAACGCGTCCTGGACGGTGGATGGCGAGCGACGGTCCGAGTCGCTCTTCGGCATGATCCGCGCCACGCACGCGGCCCACCCCGACGGCACGGTCGTCGCGTACGCGGACAACGCCGCCGTGCTGCGGGGCGGCCCCGCGAGTCCGATGCTCGCCGCGCCCCCGAGCCACGAGAGCCGCTGGCAGCGGATCGACGTCGAGCAGCACGCGCTGCTCAAGGTCGAGACCCATAACCATCCGACCGCGATCGCGCCGTTTCCCGGTGCCGCAACCGGCTCGGGCGGAGAGATCCGCGACGAGGGGGCCACCGGGCGGGGTGCGCGTCCGGCGTTCGGACTGACCGGATTCACGGTCTCGGACCTGCACGTTCCCGGGTTCGAGCAGCCCTGGGAGAACGCCCAGGACGTCGCCGCGTCGCTCGAGGGGCGAGGCAAGCCCGCCCAGTACGGCACGCCCGAGCGGATCGCGTCGGCGCTCGCGATCATGATCGACGGTCCGATCGGCGGTGCGTCGTTCAATAACGAATTCGGTCGCCCGAACCTGCTCGGTTACTTCCGGACCTACGAGCAGAACGTGGCCGGCCGCGTACGCGGTTATCACAAGCCGATCATGATCGCGGGCGGCGTCGGCCACCTCGACGCGCGCCACGTCGGCAAACTCGACCTGCCGCCGGGCACGCTGCTCGTACAGCTCGGCGGGCCCGGCATGCGCATCGGTCTGGGCGGGGGCGCGGCCTCGAGCATGGGCTCGGGCAGCAACACAGCGGAGCTGGACTTCGACTCGGTGCAGCGGGGTAACGCCGAGATGCAACGGCGCGCGCAGCAGGTGATCGACGCGTGCACGGCGTTCGGCGACGCGAATCCGATCCTGTCGATCCACGACGTCGGCGCCGGCGGCTTGTCGAACGCACTGCCCGAACTGGTCGACGGCGCCGGCCGCGGCGCGCGCATCGACCTCGAACGCATCCCGCTGCAGGCGAGCGGCCTGTCTCCAGCCGAGATCTGGTGCAACGAATCGCAGGAGCGCTACGTGCTCGCGATTCCCCCGTCTGCGCTGCCGACCTTCGACCTGCTGTGCCGGCGCGAACGCTGTCCGTACGCGGTGCTCGGCACGGTGAGCGACGACACGCGGCTGCGGGTCGCCTCGGTCGACGGCACCCGACCGGTCGACATGCCGATGCAGGTGCTGCTGGGCAAGCCGCCTCGGATGCACCGCACCGGCCGGCGTGCGGTACGCGCGCTGCCGCCAGTCGAGGCGGCGGGCTTCGATCTGGACGAAATCGCTCGGCGGGTGCTGCGGCTTCCGGCGGTCGCCTCGAAGTCGTTCCTGGTGACGATCGCCGACCGCACCGTGGGCGGGCGGTGTGCCCGCGACCCGATGGTCGGCCCTTGGCAGGTGCCGGTGGCCGATTGCGCGATCGGACTGGCCGACCTGCACGGCGTGCACGGGGACGCGCTGTCGATCGGAGAGCGCCCGCCGCTGGCGGTGATCGACCCGGCCGCTTCGGCCCGGATGGCGATCGCGGAGGCGCTGACCAACCTGCTGGGGGCCCCGGTCGAGCGACGGCGGATCAAGCTGTCGGCGAACTGGATGGCCGCCTGCGGGACCCCCGAGGACGACGCCGATCTGTTCGACGCGGTGCAGGCGGCGAGCCGGTTCGCGATCGGGCTGGGCCTGTCGATCCCCGTGGGCAAGGATTCGCTGTCGATGCGCACCCGATGGGTCGCCGACGGCCACGAACGAGAGGTGTCGGCGCCGGTGTCGCTGGTGGTGACCGCCTGGGCGCCGGTCGCCGACGTGCGTGCGGCGATCACGCCCCAGTTGCGCACGGACGCGGGCGATACCTGCCTGCTGCTGGTGGATCTGGGCGAGGGCCGCCACCGCCTCGGCGGCTCGGCGTTCGCCCAGGTCACGCAGCAGATCGGCGACGCGGTGCCGGACGTCGTTGATCCCGCGGTGCTGGCGGCCGCCTTCGATGCGGTGCAGCGGCTGTCCGCCGACGGGCTGGTGCTCGCGGTGCACGACCGCTCCGACGGCGGACTCTTCGCAACCGTGTGCGAGATGGCGTTCGCCGCACACTGCGGCGTGTCGCTGAACCTCGATCTGCTCACCATCGATCCGTACGCGGCCGACTGGGGCGACTTCAAGATTCGCCCGGAACAGGTGGCGGTGCGGCGCGGCGAGCTCACGCTGCAGGCGCTCTTCGCCGAGGAGGCGGGCGTGGTGCTCCAGGTGCGCCAGTCCGATCGCGACGCGGTGCTCGCGCGGCTTCGGGGCGAAGGCCTGTCACGCCTCACGCACGTGATCGGCAAACCGAACGCGACCGACACGGTCGAGGTCTGGCGCGACGCAAAGCGGGTCTGGAGCGCGAAGCGCGGCGAGCTCCAGTCGGTGTGGAGCGAGACCTCGTACCGGATCGCCGCGCTTCGCGACGATCCGGACTGCGCGCGCGAGGAGTTCGAGCACGAGGGCGCAGGCGCGCAGCCGCCGCTGTCGATCGCGCTGACCTTCGAACCGACCGAGGACCCGTGCGCGCCGTACGTGGCCACCGGCGTCCGGCCACGGGTCGCGGTGCTGCGCGAGCAGGGCGTCAACGGTCACGTCGAGATGGCGGCGGCCTTCGACGCCGCAGGCTTCGCCGCGTTCGACGTCCACATGACCGACTTGATCGAGGGGCGGCATCGGCTCGCCGACTTCAAGGGGCTGGTCGCCTGCGGCGGCTTCTCGTACGGGGACGTGCTCGGCGGCGGCTCAGGCTGGGCGAAGACCGTGCTTTTCAACGCTCGGCTGGCCGAGCAGTTCGCCATCTTCTTCGCCCGGCCGGACACGTTCACGCTCGGCGTGTGCAACGGCTGTCAGATGCTGTCGCAGCTGAAGTCGATCGTGCCCGGCGCCGAACATTGGCCACGCTTTCGCGCCAACCGATCGGGCCGGTTCGAGGCCCGCTTCGGCCTGGTCGAGATCCTGCCGTCGCCCTCCGTGCTGCTCGCCGGGATGGCCGGCTCGCGGCTGCCGATCGCGATCGCACACGGTGAGGGCCGCGTCGTGTACGACACCCCGGACCACGCGCTCGCCGCCCGCGCGGTGATGCGCTACGTCGAGGGCGACGGCACGCCGACCCAACGCTATCCCGCGAACCCGAACGGCTCACCCGGCGGGCTCACCGGCTACTGCAGCGCCGACGGCCGGGCGACCCTGCTGATGCCCCATCCGGAGCGAGTCGCCCGCCTCATGCAGTGGTCGTGGCGCCCGCGGGATCCGCGCCTCGAGGGTTCCCAGGGCGCGTCGCCCTGGGCTCGGCTATGGCGAAACGCACGCGCCTGGGTGGGTTGAGCGCAGCCGGCAAGCCGGTCTCGCCGCATGCGCTCGGTGCGGTCGCCGTGCTGATCGGCATCGGCTGGACGTTCCGGAGCACGCTCGCCGACGGTGTGGCGCTGCACGGCGTGGTGGCACCGTTTGCGCTGTTCGTGCTCGGCCCCCGCTGGGGGGTGGTCGCCGTGGCGGGCGGCGCGCTGTTCGCGGCGGGCGCGGGAGCGTTCCCGTGGGGGCACCTGCCGGCGCGGGTGCTGTTCGACGGACTGCTGCCGCTGACGATCGCATGGGGCTGGCTGCGGCTGGTCGAGCGGTCGCTGCCCACCCAGCCGTTCGTCTACCTGTTCGTCGCGGTGTTCGCGGGGACACTGATCGCGGTGCTGGGCGCCGGAGCCCTCGAGGTGTGGGTGATCGGGAGCCCCCAGGGCTTCGGCCGCGCCGCCACCGCGTGGATCGCGCTGCTGATCCTGGCCGACGGCGAGGCGGTGGCGACCGGCATGCTGGTTGCGGGACTGGCGATCTACCGGCCTGCGTGGCTGCAGACCTTCGACGCCGATCGGTACCTCGGGCGGACGGCGTCGTCGCGCTGAGCCGATACCGTCGGTTACCGCTGTTGCCGGGCCGCCCGTACGCGCTGCGGGACGCCCGAGCTAGCCTGCGCCGGCGTCGCGATCGAAGCGGAGGTGCGTCATGTCGTGCAGTCGATTCACGGGCTGGGGTCTCGCCGCCCTGGTGGTGTTCTCGCCCTCGGTTCAGGCCCGAGGCGATGCGGTGCTGAGTGCGGCGATCGGCGCGGGCGCGGGCGCCGCGATCGGGCACGCGATCGGCGGGCGCAACGGCGCGGTCGTGGGCGGAGTGCTCGGCGCGGCGACCGGGGTCGCGATCGCGCAGCAGCCGGTCGCTGGCGCGTATGGCGTTCAGGGCGAAGGTCACCCCGGTCTCGGCGCGGTCGCGCATGGGTACCCGGTGGGCCGCCACCCGGTCTACGCTGCGACCGTCGTGCCGCAGTACGTCCCGACCCCGCGCGGGTGGGTCTACGCGCCGGTGCCGCTTCGGGTGGCCCCGTCGGCCGCGTTCGCGTACACGCCGCCCGCGGTCGTCCTTCATCCCCCCGCGGTCGTGTATCACGCCCCTGCGGTCGCGATCGCACCGCTCCGGTGGCGTCCGCCGGTGATCGTCTACCATGATCCGTGGCGCGGACCGTCGCGCTGGCATGCCCACGGCGGGCGCTGAGGCCGCCGGTGGGTCCGCGCGGTCTGGCGCGCGGCGCCGGACCGCTCAGGCCGACGGGACGAAATCAGGGTCGTCCTGGTGCTTGCGCTCGAACTTCAGGAAGTCGTAATAGCCGCAGCGCGAACCGTTCGGGTAGTCGCGGCACACCGCGGGCCTCGCTTCGTAGACCGTGCAACGCCTCGCCGCGGTGTCGAAGAACCGGCAGATCGAACCGTACACCGGGTCCTTGCGGTGCCTGAGGATGCGTTCACCCGGCTCGTACCAGCGCGTGAAGCGGCGCTCCGCCTCGGCGGTCTCCAGGCCGAAGTGACGCGCAAGGCGGGCGAGGTCGCGATCCTTGACTTCGATGCGCGGATAGCTGCAGCAGTAGCCCGGGCATTTCGTGCAGTCGTATCGAATGATGGGAATGGTCTTTCGGGTCATGGTGGGTTCATGGGTTGAAGGGCTCAGCCGATCGGCAGTCCGAGCAGCCAGATGACCAGGGAGACGGTGAGGGCGGCCACGAAGGTGCCGGCAACGATCGCCGCCCCGATCGGCCGCGTGTCCAAGCCGTAGCGCTGCGCGAGGATGAACGTATTGCTCGCGGTCGGCAGCGCGGCGGCGAGGATGCCGATCGCGGCCAGTTGCGGATCGACGCCGAACCCGAACATCGCGATCGCGACCAGCGCCGGGTGCACGACGAGCTTGAGCACCATCAGCCCGGCCACCGGGGCGTCCAGGGTCGCGGGTCGGCCGCCGAGCGAGGCCCCGATCGCGAACAGGGCACACGGACCGGCCGCGGCCGCGAGCAGCCCGACGAACGTGGTGGCGGGCGCGGGCAGTGCGAGGCCCGAGGCCGATACGACCAGCCCGGCGGCGATGCCCAGGATCAGCGGGGTGCGCAGCAGCCCGCCCAGTGCGCCGCGTAGCCGGGCCGACAGCGGCGTGCCCGCTGCGTCCGTACGCCGTCCCAGCTCGAACAGCACGATCGCGGCGACGATCACCACCAGGATGTCGACGATCATTGCCATCACCATGCCCGGCAGGCGGTCCGTGTCGCCGAGCTGGGCCAGCAGCGGCAGGCCGAGGTAGCCGATGTTGCCGTGGGTCGAGGCGAACGCCAACCCGGTGCGCTCGGAGGGGTCCGCCGACAGGGTTGCGGCGAGTGCGCGGGAGATGCCGAACATCACGATCGCGGCCGCGAGGTACGCGAGCAGGAAGCGCGAATCGGCGATCTTCGACACCGGCAGCGCCGACACGGCACGGAACAGCATCGCGGGCAGCGCGAACCAGAACACGAAGGCGTTGACGCCGTCGACCGCCGCCTCGGACAGGATTCGGCGGCGCGCGGCGATCCAGCCTAGGAACACCAGCCCGAAGACCGGCAGCGTGACTTCGAGGACGGTGAGCATGCGGCGCGGGCAAACCCCGCAGCATAGGCAAGCGCGTCCCACCCGGTCAATCGACTTCGACATCCGCCGCGACCTGCATGGCGGCGCGCAGGAAGCGTGCGGGGTCGATCGCGTCGGACAGCGTCCGTTCGATCGGCGCGGGCTCGCCGTCGAGTTGCGCCGCAATGCATTCGGCCGCGAGCACGGCCCACAGCAGCCCGCGTCCGCCGAAGCCTGCGGCGATCCACAGACCGTCGAGCGCCGTGCCCGGCGCGCCCGCGGCCAGCGCGGTGCCCAGGGCACGCGCAACCGGCAACCGGCCGATCACCGGCAGGTGATCGCGCAACGAGAGCCGCGGTGCCGCCGGGCCGAGCGTGCCGGGCAGGCCGGCGGGCACGGCGTCGCCGTCGATCGGACCGAGTACCGAGCCGCCGTCGGCCATCGGCACCCGATGGTGGTGACCGCCGACCACGCAGCGCCAGCCCGGTGAGGCGGACGCCGGCAACCGCAGGCTGCGCCCAGGGCGCCGCCGCGCACCGCACGGCCCGATCGCGTCCCACACGCTGCGGCGGTCGCCCGGCACCGCGCACACGCTCGGCGCGCCATACGCGCCGGTGGCCAGGATCGCGACCGGTGCCGCATCGCGAGCACGTCCGTCGGCGTCGCGGACCCGCCATCCGTCGGGCACGCGCTCGAGCGCCGTCACGCGGGTCGCAGCCCGTTGCCGGATCGATGCCGCGCTCCAGTCGTCGCACAAACGCTGAGGGTCCACCGCACCGGCCATCGGCAGCCACGCGCCGCCCTGGTCCAGCGGACCCCCGGCGAGCGCCGACGCCTCGTGCCGATCGACCGCACGGACCCAGTCCGGCGGCAGGTTGCGCGCGACCGCGTGTGCGCGCGCGTCCGACATCCGCTGCAGCCGTCCCACCCAGCGCGGGGCGCCGGTGTCGTACACGCCGTGCGACATCAGCAATGCCGCGCGCGTGAGGCGCGACAGCGGCGCGTCGTCCGGGGTCACCGACGGGTGGTGTGCGAGCGCCGGCTGTCCGGACGCCCCGCGGGCGGGGCCACCGGCGGCGTCGAACCGGACCACCGACCAACCCCGGCGGGCGAGAGCGAACGCGACCGCGCAGCCGGCGAGCCCGGCGCCGATCACGAGCGCCTCGCCGCCTGCGTCCGGCGCTGCCGGCGAGGGTCCGTGGCGGCGCAGGGCGCGCCAGGTGCGGCCCGCCGCGGGCGAGGCGCCATCCGCGCCGAGCCCGTCCACCGCGAATGGCCCGTGGGCGCACTCGAGGTTCAGGCCGGCCGCGGCGAGGGCGCTCGCGACCGGATCGTCTGCGCGCAGCGGCGGGTGAGCCGCGTCGCACGCCAGGCCGCCCGCGCCGCGCGCCCGAACCTGCCGCGCCAGTGCGCGCAGCGCGAGCGTCGACGGCAGCGAGCGTCGGTCGTTCAGCGGCACCAGCAGCGTGTCCGCGCCGCGCAGCAGCCCGGGCAGCCGCCGCGCGGCATCGCCGACCACCAGGGTGAGTTGCAGCCGCGAGTCGGCGAGCGCGATCCGGTGCACGCCGTCGATCGCGGGCGGCCAACGCGCGATCCGACGCGGGCCGCGGGCGGCGTCGACCGACGTCAGCCGTGAGAGCGCGGCTGCGTTGGGCAGCAGCCCGACGCAGCGCAGCCGAGCCGGACGCTGCGGGTCGGCGAGCCAGAGGTCGCTCAGCGCGAGCCAACGCTCGCCGGCCTCGAAGTTCGCGTCGACCACCGTCCAGCAGTTCGTCCCGGCCCATGCGCCGGGCAGGGCCGCGGCCTCGAGGAGCGCGCGGTCGAACCGCGTGCGATCGTGCGGCGTGTCGGTGGTCATCGTCCGCGCCGTGCCGCGGGCGGCCATCGGCGCGGCGGCGCGCGACGCGGCTCCGGCCGGCAACACGGACCGCGCGCGCAAGGATGCGACCGGACGGTGCATGAGATCATCCTGGGATTATCGCCGGCGCGTCGGCTCGGGCCCGCGGCGCGCGACGCAGGTGAGGCACACGATGCACGAGCGCACGTCCGGGGAAGACCGCGAACGCTGTCTGCGCGCTGCGCAGCAGCGGCTGGAGGACGGCAGCCTGATCCGGTCGCTCGCGCGTCGCGTCGCGATGCCGACCGAGAGCCAGGAGGCCGCACGGGCGCCCGTGCTCGAGGCCTACCTCGCCGACGAGATCGGCCCCGCGCTTCAGGCGCTGGGCTTCGACTGCGAGCAGGTCGGCACGGTGGCCGGTCCCCTGCTGATCGCCGAACGCATCGAGTCGCCGGACGTGCCGACGGTGCTCGGCTACGGCCACGGCGACGTGGTGCGCGGCCAGTCCGGTCGCTGGCGCGAGGGCCGCGATCCCTGGCGCCTCGAGCGCTGCGGTGAGCGCTGGTATGGCCGGGGCGTTGCCGACAACAAGGGGCAGCACACGATCAACCTGGAGGCCTTCGCCGCGGTGCTCGAGGCGCGCGGCGCGCAGCAGGGCCTGACTGCCGGCGGCGTGTCGCGCGCCCGGCTCGGGTTCAACGCGAAGTGGCTGTTCGAGATGGGCGAGGAGATCGGCTCGCCTGCGCTGCATGCGGCGTGCGCGAGCCACCGGGCGAGGCTCGCCGCCGACCTGCTGCTCGCCTCCGACGGCCCGCGGACCGAGCCGTACCGCCCGACGCTGTTCCTGGGGTCGCGAGGCGTGCTCAACTTCGCGCTCGTCGTGGAGCCCCGCGAGGGCGCGCACCACTCCGGCAATTGGGGCGGCCTGATCTCGAACCCGGCGCTGGTGCTCGCGCACGCGCTCGCCACGATCGTCGACGCGCGCGGCGCGATCCGCGTGCCGCAGTGGCGACCGCCGTCGCTCACGCCGGCGATGCGCGCGGCCCTGCGCGGTCTGAACCCGGACGGCGGCGAGGGGGCGCCGGCGGTCGACCCGGACTGGGGCGAGCCCGGGTTGACCCCTGCCGAGCGGGTCTACGGCTGGTGCAGCTTCGAGGTGCTGGCCTTCGACGCCGGCCACCCGTCCCGCCCGGTCAACGCGATCCCCGGCCGCGCGCTCGCGCACTGCCAGCTGCGCACCGTGGTTGGCATCGAACCCGGGGAGATCGTGCCGGCGCTGCGCCGGCACCTGGATGCGCACGGTTTCGCGCAGGTGCGCATCGAGCCGTCGGCCGATCCAGGCCTGACCGCGACCCGGCTCGACCCGGAGCATCCGTGGGTCCGCTGGGCATGCGCGTCGATCGAGCGCAGCACCGGGGCGCGCCCGGCCGTGCTTCCCAATCTGGGCGGCTCGCTGCCGAACGACGCGTTCGCCGACCTGCTCGGCCTGCCCACGGTCTGGGTGCCGCACTCGTACGCGGGCTGCTCGCAGCATGCCCCCGACGAGCACCTGCTCGAGCCGGTGGTACGCCAGGCGCTGCGAATCATGGCCGGGCTGTACTGGGACCTCGGCGAGCCGGGCACGCCGAGGGGCTGAGCGCGGGCCGGTCGGGCGCTGCTCGGGCACCACGGGGTCCCCGGCGCGCCGCGGGTCGCTGCGGTGCGGCCGCCGCGCCGATCGGATCCGAGTTGCGGCACACTGCGGGCGGGCGCATTCGCACCCGACCCGCGGAGCGACGACGATGCAGGATCCACTGGCACAACGGAGCGCGATCGTGACCGGCGGGGCGCGCGGCATCGGGCTCGCAATCGCGCAGACGCTCGGGCTGCTCGGTGCGCGCGTGCTGATCGTCGACAACGGTGCGGCTCTCGACGGTGGGCCGGAGGACCCGGCGGTCACCGAACTGGCTGCGGCGCGCGTGCCCGGTGCGGTGGGGGTGTCGATCGATGCGGCCGCCCCAGGCGCGGCCCGCGATGCGGTCGAGGCCGCGCTCGGCGCGTTCGGCGGCGTGGACCTGCTGGTGAACAACGCGGCGATCGAGCGCGATCTGCCGGTCGAGGCACTGGAGCGCGCCGACCTCGAACGGGTGCTGGGCACCAACCTGGTCGCGCCGTTCGCATTCGCCGCTGCGGTGGCCCCGGTGCTGCGGTCCCAGGCAGCCGCGGGCCGGCGCCCGGGGGCGATCGTCAACCTCGTATCCTCGAGCGCGCTGTACGGCCGCGCAGGCCGCGCCGCCGAGGCCGCCAGCAAAGCGGGGCTGATCGCGCTCACGCGCACGCTCGCCCAGGAACTCGCGCCCATACGGGTCGGCTGCAACGCGGTCGTACCGTTCGCCGGCACCCGGGCGATCCGCGCAATGCCCGACCGCGGCCCGGCTCACGACGCGTTTCGCGACCGCACCGCGGCACTGTCGGCCGCCCCGGTCGCCAACCTGGTCGCCTTCCTCGCCTCGCCGCAGGCGGCCGGGATCAGCGGGCAGGTGCTCGGCGCCCGCGGCCGCGAAGTGTTCGTCTGGTCGGCTGCGCGCCCGGGCGCGTCCTGTTTCCCGCCACGCGCGTTCGATGCGGACGAGTATGCGCAGGCGATCTCCGCGCTGCGGCGCCACTGGGTGGACCTGTCGGACGACGCCGACGCGTTCGGCGACGAACCGGTGGTCTGAGCCGGTCGCCTGGGTCGCCGCGGGTCAGGCGAGCCCGTGGTCCCGGCAGCCCTGGGCGAGCAGCGCTGCCAAGCGCACGCGGTTGCCCGGATGGGGCAGCGCGTCGGTGCTCCACAGGTGTCCGATGCCGGCCGCGTGCAGCGCCTCGAGGTCGTCGCCCACGCACAGCGCGTGCGTGACCAGCGCGTCGACGCTGCGAGCCCCAAGCTCCTGGCACACCCGGGCCGCATCGCCGAGGGTGCGGCCGCTGCTGGCGATGTCGTCCACCAGCACGACCGGCCGCCCCGCGATCGGCGCCTCGCCCGCAGCGCGTACGACGACGTCACGATCGCCGCGCCGTTCCTTGGCGAATACCGCAAAGGGCCGCTGCGCCTGCCGGGCGACCGGCTCCGCCCACTGGGCCGACTCCTCGTCCGGCCCCACGATCACCGCATGCGGCACGGCGCTCGCGATGAACGCGCCCAGTGCCGGCGCCGCCGACAGCGCGACCGCGCGCGCGATCGGCACCGCCTGCTCGAGCCGGGCGATCCGGTGCAGGTGCGGGTCGACCGTCACCACCGCGTCGACCAGGTCGGCGAGCCAGCCGCCGACGATCGTCTGGCTGATCGCCTCGCCGGGACTGAACGCGGCGTCCTGACGCATGTAGCACAGGTAGGGCGCGATCAGCGTCAGCTGCGCTGCGCCGTGCTGCCGAGCGGTCCGGGTCGCCAGCAGCAGTTCGACCAACCGCTCGTTGGGCCGTCCGAGCGAGCAGAACAGCAGCACCCGTTCGGGCAGCGGCAGCGGTAGGCGCACCAGCGATTCGCCGTCCGGAAAACGCCGCGAGGCGATCTCGGCGCAGCGCACCCCGAGTGCAGCGGCGAACCGCGCCGCGGCCTCGTGCTGGTCGGGGAAATGCAGCACGACCGGAGGATCGGTGCTCATCGCCGCCATTGTAGCGGGCGGGGGCCGGCGGTCGCAGGCCGCCCTCAGGGCTCGAGCGGCTCCAGGTGGGTGAGCACCGTGGCCCCGGGCACGACCGCCGCGAGCGCGGACTCGACGCGGTCGAGGGCCTCGTGCCCGCGCGATACGGTCCAGTCGCCGGGCACTCGCACGATGACGTCGATCCAGGCCTGCGACCCGGCCCGGCGCGTGCGCAGTTCGCGCCAGTGCACCCCCTCGGCCGCCATCGTGTCCAGCGCTTCGCGCAGGCGGGTCTGGACGGCATCCTCCAGGCTGCGATCCATCAGACCGTCGACCGACGCGCGGATCAGGCGCACGCCCTCGAACAGGATGTTCGCGCCCACCGCCAGCGCGATCAGCGGGTCGAGCACCCACCAACCGGTCAGCGTGACCGCGCCGACCGCCGCGATCACGCCGACCGAGGTCACGACGTCGGTCATCAGATGGCGCGCATCGCCTTCGAGCGCGATCGAGTCGAAGCGGCGCGCGGCCCGACGAAGCGCGACTGCGACCCCCAGGTTGACTGCGGTGGCGAGCAGCGACAGCACCAGCCCCAGGCCGATCGCCTCCAGCGGCTGCGGCGCGAGCAGGCGCTCGATCGCGGTCCACGCGATGCCGATCGAGGCACCGACGATCAGCACGCCCTCGAACCCGCTCGAGAAGTACTCGGCCTTCGCGTGGCCGAACGGATGCTCGTCGTCCGGAGGCAGACGCGCCACGACGATCATCCAGAGCGCGAAACTCGCGCCGGCGAGATTCACGAAGGATTCGAGCGCATCCGACAGCAGTCCGACCGAGCCGGTGATCCACCATGCCGCAGCCTTCAGCGAGATGGTCGTGATCGCCGCGGCGATCGACAGCATCGCGAAGTGCTCGGGCGTCAGTCCGCCGGACGGCGGGGATTTGGGTACAGTCACGGGATGCAAGTATCCGACATCCTGGCCGGCGGCTCGATCGGCGCCGCGCTCCGCGGCGGTGCGATCACCGACGTGGCCGGAATTCGCGTCGGTCACCACACGGATGCGCGTCGTCCGACCGGCTGCACGGTCGTGCTGACCGAAGCGGGGGCCACCGGCGGCGTGGACGTGCGCGGCGCGTCCCCGGGCACGCGCGAGACCGACCTGCTCGATCCGGTCAACGCGGTGGACCGGGTGCACGCGGTCGTGCTCGCCGGCGGCAGCGCATTCGGTCTGGACGCCGCCACCGGGGTCGTCGACTGGCTGGCCGCGCGCGGCGTGGGCGTGGCGGTCGGTCCGGCACGCGTGCCGATCGTGCCCGCCGCGATCCTGTTCGACCTGTGGCTGGGCGACCCGACGATCCGACCGGATGCGGCCGGCGGGCGCGCAGCCTGCGAGGCGGCGTCCGAGCAGCCGCCGGCCGAGGGGTCCGTGGGCGCGGGCGCCGGCGCGACGGTCGGCAAACTCTGGGGAATCGCGAACGCGATGAAGGGTGGCGTGGGCACCGCGTCGCTGCGCATCGGGACGGTAACCGTAGGTGCGCTGATCGTGGTCAATGCGATCGGCGACGTGCTCGACCCGGGCAGCGGGCGACCGCTGGCGGGGGCGCGCGGTGCCGATGGCCGCACGCTGCCGGGCACGACGGCCAGACTGCTCGCCGGCGATCTGCCGCCCGCGCTGGTGCCAGGGCTGGCCACGACGATCGGCGTGGTGGCGACCGACGCGGCGCTGGGCAAGACCGACTGCCGTCGACTCGCGCAGTGCGCTCACGACGGGCTGGCGCGCACCATCGACCCGGTCCACACCCGGTTCGACGGCGACACGATCTTTGCGCTGGCGACCGGTCGGGTCGAGGCCCCCGTCCATCCGGTGGTGCTCGGTGCAGCGGCGGCAGCGGTCACCGCCGCCGCGGTGCTGCGCGCGGTGCTCGCCGCTCGCGGACTGTCGGCAGCGGGGCTGCCACGTATTCCGTCGGTGGCCGACCTGGGCGGCGCGCCGTGAACGGGCGTCCGGGATGGATCCGGAGGGTGTGCCGGGTCGCCCTCGGCCTCGTGTTCGCGATCGCGATCGCGACGCCGAACGTCACGATCGCCGCCCCGACCCTCGCGCTCGAGGCGAGCGCCCGCGCGGCGGTTCCGAACGACGAGATGGCGATCACGCTGGCGGTCGAGCGGGACGGTCCGCAACCGGGCGCGCTGAACGAGGCGGTGATCGCCCAGCTGAACTCGGCGCTCGCCGAGGCGCGGTCGGTCGAAGGCGTGCGCGCGCGGCTCGGTCAGGTCTGGACGCAGCCGAACTTCACCCGCGAGGGTCGGCCGCAGGGCTGGCGGGTACGCGGCGAGATCGTGATCGAGTCGACGCGACTGCAGCCGCTCGCGCAGCTCGGCGGGCGGCTGGCCGAGCGGATGCTGCTCACCGCCGTCCAGTTCCGGTTGTCCGGCGAGCGACGTCGGACCGAGGAGCGGCGGCTGCTCGCCGAGGCCGCGCAGGCCTTCCGGTCGCGCGCCGCCGAGGCGGCCGTGGCCTTCGGCTTCTCGGGCTACGAGATCAAGGAGATCGCGCTTCGCGGCGCGGGCGGATCCGTCCCGCGGCCGATGTCGATGGCCCGTGCACCGGCCGAAGCCGCGTCGTCGCCGTTGCCGACCGAGGGCGGCGATTCGGACGTCGTGGTCACGGTGTCCGGAACGGTCGAGCTGCGTCCCTGAGCCGCCGCGCCCTTGTAGGCGAGCCGGGACGCTGGCTACAGTGTGGCGATCGCAACGAGGAGACCCCGATGCCGCAGCTGCCGCGGATCACGGCGCGCGACTGGTCGAGCCAGCCGCCGTACCTGCACCCCGACTACAAGTCCACGGTGCTGCGCGCGCCCAAGCGGCCGCTGTTGCCGCTCGTCGCAACGCTGGCCGAGCTCGCGCAGCCGGTCTACGGCCACGAGGACCTCGGCCCGCTCGATCACGATCTGACGCGCAACGCCGCGGTCAACGGCGAGCCGCTCGGCGAGCGGATCGTGGTGACCGGGCGGGTGCTCGACGAGCGCGGTCGTCCGGTGCGCGGCACGCTCGTGGAGCTCTGGCAGTGCAACGCCGCGGGTCGCTACGTGCACCGGGTCGACCAGCACGACGCCCCGCTCGATCCGAACTTCCTCGGCGCGGGTCGGACACTGACCGACGAGCACGGACGCTACCGCTTCCTCACGATCAAGCCCGGCGCGTACCCGTGGGGCAACCATCCGAACGCCTGGCGCCCGAATCACATCCACTTCTCGCTGTTCGGCCGGTACTTCGCGAGCCGGCTGGTCACGCAGATGTACTTCCCCGGCGATCCGCTGCTCGAGCTCGATCCGATCTACCGGAGCACCCCCGCAGGGGTGCGCGAACGGCTGGTCTCGCGGTTCTCGATGGACTTCACTCAGGAAGGATTCGCCCTCGGCTACGAGTTCGACATCGTGCTGCGCGGGCCGCTGCAGACGCCGACGGAGGCGCACCGATGAGTGCAGTCGCCGGACAGACGCCGTCGCAGACCGTCGGGCCGTTCTTCGCGTACGGTCTGGTGCCCACCCAGTACGGCTACCCCTTCCGCAGCCTGTTCGGCCCAGAGCTCGCCGAGCCCCGTACCCCGGGCACGCCGATCGTCATCGAGGGGCGCGTTCTGGACGGTCGCGGCGATCCGATCGGCGACGCGATGCTCGAGATCCAGCACGCCGACGCGCAGGGACACCGCCCGACGAGCGCCGCGGATGTCGCGGCCACGGGGTTCCGGGGCTTCGGCCGGATGGGCACGGGGACGCTGCCGGGTCACCGCTACGCGTTCCGCACGATCAAGCCCGGCGCAACGACCGACGGTCAGGCGCCGCACGTCGACCTGATCGTCACGATGCGCGGGCTGCTGAGCCACGCGTTCACCCGGATCTACTTCGACGACGAGACCGAGGCGAACGCGCGCGATCCGGTGCTCGCCTCGGTACCTGCCGATCGCCGTGCCACGCTGATCGCCCGGCGCGAGGACCATCCCGGCGGTCGGGTCTACGTATTCGACGTCCGCATGCAGGGCGACGCCGAGACCGTGTTCTTCGATGTCTGACCCGAGCGCGCCACGGCGCACCCAGGTCGCGATCGTCGGCGCCGGCCCCGCCGGGCTGCTGCTCGGACAGCTGCTCGCGCGCGCAGGCGTGGACGCGGTGATCGTCGAGCGCCAGAGCGCCGAGCACGTACTCGCGCGCATCCGTGCGGGCGTGCTCGAGACCGGCACGGTCGGGGTGCTCGAGGAGGCCGGCGTCGGTGCGCGGCTGCACGCCGAGGGTCTGGTCCACGAGGGCATCGAGCTCGCCTTCGACGGGCGTCGCCACCGGATCGACTTCGCCGGCCTGCTCGGGCGGCACGTGACCGTCTACGGTCAGACCGAGGTCACGCGCGATCTGATGGCCGCGCGCTCGGCGATCGGCGCGCCCACCGTGTACGAGGCGACCGAGGTCGCGCTGCATGGCCTGGACACCGACTCGCCGGCGGTGAGCTGGCGCAGCGGCGGACGCTTGCACCGAATCGCCTGCGACTGGGTGGCGGGCTGCGACGGCTATCACGGCGTGTCGCGCACGAGCATTCCGGCGGCGGCGCTGCGCACCTACGAGCGCATGTACCCGTTCGGCTGGCTCGGCGTGCTGTGCGACACGCCGCCGGTGTCGCCCGAGCTGATCTACGCGAACCATCCGCGCGGCTTCGCGCTGTGCAGCATGCGCTCGAAGACGCGCAGCCGGTATTACGTGCAGTGCGGGCTGGACCAGCGGGTGGAGGACTGGCCGGACGAGCGCTTCTTCGACGAGCTGCGCGCGCGCCTGGACGCACCGGCTGCGGCGAGCCTGGTCACCGGCCCGTCGATCGAGAAGAGCATCGCCCCGCTCAGGAGCTTCGTCGCAGAGCCGATGCGTTGGGGGCGGCTGTGCCTCGCCGGCGACGCGGCGCACATCGTGCCGCCCACCGGCGCGAAGGGCCTGAACCTCGCCGCCGCGGACGTCCGGGTGCTCGCGAGCGCGCTCGTCGACCACTACCGCACCGGACGAACCGATGGGCTCGATCGCTACTCGGAGCGATGCCTCGCGCGCGTCTGGAAGGCGGTGCGATTCTCCTGGTGGTTCACCACGCTGATGCACCGCTTCCCGGACACCGGCGAGTTCGGCCAGAAGATCCAGGAGGCCGAGCTCGGCTATCTGGTCGGCTCGCGGGCGGCAGCGACGTCGCTCGCCGAGAACTACGTCGGCCTGCCGTTCGACGACTGATCCCTGCCGCCGCCGCGGCCGTGCGCCCGTGCGAGCGCGATCCCGGCCGCCGCGGCCACGGCGGCGTAGAGCCAGAACAGCAGGGCGGAGCCGGCCACGGTTGCGAGCAGGCCCAGGCCGATCGGCACGGCGAGCTGCATCGCGCTCACCAGCGTGAGCCGCAGCCCGGAGGCCTCGCCGACGCGGCCCGGCGGCGAGGCGCCGTGCATCGCCGTCATCAGCAGCGGCTGGGCGATGCCGGGCCCCACTCCAACCAGGAAGGCGAGCACCATCAGCAACGCGAGGTTCGAGGCGAAGGGGATCGCCGCGTAGGCGGCGACGCAGATCGCCAGAGCGAGCCGCACCCAGCGGGTCGGCGTCATCCGGGAGATCACGCGCGGCAACACCAGCCGCACGGCGAGCGAGCCCGCCGAGAACGACGCGATCGCCAACCCGACCGAGGCCGCCGACAGCCCGAGCGTCGGCGCGTGCACCGGCAGCGCGAACTGGAACGTGTCCCAGGCCGCGGACGCGAGCAGCGAGGCGGCGATCAGCCGCCGCAGTCGCGCGTCTCCGAGCAGCGCGAACGTCGACTCGCGCGGGGCGTCTCGGTGCACCGCGGCAAGAGCGTCGCCCGGGTCGACCGGCGGGCTCGCGTCGACCGGCGGCTCGATCAGCCGGACGTCCTGGGTCGCCGGCGGGGGCAGGTGCACGTCGAACGCGAAGCGCCGGCAGCCCGCCAGCACCCCCGCGAGCATCAGCGCCGTGCAGGCGAACGCGACCCGGTGCCCGAACGCGTCGATCGCCGCGCCCACCAGTGGCGGGCCGAGCAGTCCCGACACCGAGAAGCTGAGCGTGAGCAGGTTGAAATTCGCGGTCCGTCGAGCCGGTCCGCCGAGCTCGCCGGCGGCGTGCTGCATGCCCAGGTGGAAGCTCATCATCCCCAGGCCGACCGCGCCTGCGCCGAGCACCAGGCTCGCCGGGTGCAGCCACAGTGCACCGGCGGCGGCACCGGCGGCCGCGAGCGCGGCTCCGGCGAGCATCGGCGTGCGCACGCCCAGGCGGTCGACCGTGCGCCCGCCGTGCACCGCGAGCAGCATCGGCACCAGCGCGAACGTCGCCAGCACCAGTCCGATCGCCGCCGGCGACAGACCGAGCTCCACGAGCGCGAGTGCGGTCGCGACCCGAAAGGCGATCGTGGCGGTGTACAGCCCGGTGGCGAGGCCGACCAGGCGGTGAACCGGGGCCATCCGGCGCAACGCGGATTCGCGTTCAGCGACCGGAGAACCGGGGCGGCCGCTTGGTGAGGAAAGCGTCGACCCCCTCGCGGAAGTCCTCGGTCGCGAACGCCTGCGACTGCAGCGCGGCCTCGGTCTCGAGCTGATCCGCGAGCCCCTGGCCAGCCGAGGCGACCAGTGCCTGCTTGGCCAGCGCGAGCGCACGCGTCGGCATCGCGGCGAGCCGCGTCGCGATCGCCCCGGCCTCGGCCGCGAGATCGCCCTCGGGCACGAGCCGCCACACCAGCCCGCAGGCGAGCGCCTCGTGCGCGGTGATGCGGTCTGCCAGCAGGATCATCGCGCGGGCCCGGGCCTCGCCGACCAGTCGGGGCAGGAACCAGGTGCTGCCGCAGTCCGGAATCAGCCCGATGCGCGTGAAGGCCTGCAGGAACGTCGCGGTCTCGGCGGCGATCACGACGTCGCAGGCGAGCGCGAGGCTCATGCCGGCCCCGGCCGCCGGCCCGTTGACCGCGGCGACGATCGGCTTGGGCAGCTGGCGCATCGCGAGCACGATCGGGTGGTAGCGGTCGCGCAGTGCCTGCGCGGTGTCGGTCGGGCCGGGCCGCATTCCCCCCGCCGCCAGGTCGGCACCGGCGCAGAAGCCGCGCCCGGCGCCGGTCAGCACCACCGCCCGGATGGCGACGTCCGCCTTGGCAGCGAGCAGCGCATCGTGCAATCCGCCGAGCATCGCCTCGTCGATCGCGTTGAGAACCTCCGGGCGGTTCATCGTGATCGTGGTCACGCCATCGGCGGTACGCGTCAGCACGGCGTCGGTCATCGCAGGGATCTCCGCAGGGGAACCATCAGAGCAGGCCGAAAGGGCGGGCGTCGAGGCGGTTCACGGCGCTCAGCCGCACCTCGAGGGTTCGATGCTCGCGTGCCCATGCGGGCGCGTCCTCGGCGCAGATCGATGCGAACGCGAGCGCACTGCAGGGCATCGTCATACGCTCGCAGCGGAGGTCGCACGTGATCAGCGGCCAGGACGGTCCGGCGGCACCCGGTCCGCCGGCGCGCGCCGCCACCCGCCGCGTCGCGGTCGCGTCGACGCGGATCACGAGGCTGCCCCCGGTACGATCCGCACCATCAGCCGACCCGGTGCGACCTGCTGACCGGCCGCGACCATCACTTCGAGCACCGTACCGGCCACCGCAGCCTCGAAGCGGTGTTCCATCTTCATCGCCTCGACCGCAACCAGCAGGTCGCCGCGCTCGACCCGGTCGCCCACCGTCACCGCGACGCGGGTCACCGCGCCGTGCATCCGGCTCGCGACGTCTCCGCCCGCGTCGGCGCCGGCGGTCGCGGGCGGCGCGTCGGTCCGGTCATCGAACCCCGCGGACACGCCGAACGCGTCGAACCAGCCACCGTCGGGCCGATCGACGAGCATCACCGGCACGCGCAGTCCGTCCACGCGCAACGCTGCTTCGCAGCCGTCGTCGGCCAGCGGCTCGATCGCGAGTCGCAGCCCGTCGACCTCGGCCTCGATCGGGCCGTCGTGCGCGTAGGCGAGCCGGATCGTGCAGCCGCCTGAGTCGGTGGCGAGCGACACCACCGAGTCGCGTCGGCCGGTGCTTGCGAAGCGTGCGAACGGCCCGTGCCTGCGCGCAGCCCGCGCGAGCCGCAGCGCAGCGGCCGCCGCGAGCCAGCGCGCATCCGGCCTCGGGGCAGCCCAGCCGCCCGCGGCCTGCGGCAGCCACGCGGTCGACACGGCCCCGCGCACGAAGGGCGCGGCACCCAGCGCGGCGCACAGCCAGTCGCGGTTGGTCACGAGACCAGCGACGCGGGTGGCTCGCAACGCCGCGAGCAGCCTCATACGCGCGGTGTCGCGGTCGGGGCCATGGGCGATCACCTTGGCGATCATCGAGTCGTAGAACGGCGGTACCGACGCGCTGGGCGCCAGGCCGTGGTCAACGCGCACGCCCTCGCCCGAAGGCATCCGCCAGGCGGCGATCGCGCCGGTCTGGGGTGCGAAGTCAGCGTAAGGATCCTCGGCACAGAGCCGCGCCTCGATCGCGTGACCCTCGATGCGGACCTCGTGCTGGGCGAGCGGCAGCGCCTCGCCGCGCGCGATCCGCAACTGCCACTGCACCAGGTCCAGCCCGGTGACCGCCTCGGTGACCGGGTGCTCGACCTGAAGGCGGGTATTCATCTCCAGAAAATGAAAGGCCCCGTCGTCCTCGAGCAGGAACTCGACCGTACCCGCGCCCACGTAGCCGACCTCGAGCGCGAGCCGGACCGCGGCCGCACCCATGCGCGCCCGAAGCTCGGCGGATACGCCGGGGGCGGGCGCTTCCTCGAGCACCTTCTGATGGCGACGCTGGCTCGAGCAGTCGCGTTCGCCGAGGTGGACGCATCCGCCGTGCGCGTCGGCGAATACCTGGACTTCGACGTGACGCGCGCCCTCCAGCAGTCGTTCCAGCAGCAGCGATCCGTCGCCGAAGGCGGCCCGGGCTTCGTCATGCGCGGCCTGCAGCAGCGCCCGCAGTGCCCGCGCGCCACCGACGCCGTCCCAGCGCCGCATGCCGCGGCCGCCGCCGCCCGCGGCCGCCTTGATCATCAGCGGCGCGCTGAGCCGCGCGGCCTGCCCGAGCAGCGTGTCCAGGTCCTGCGCGTCGCCCGCGTCGCCGGGCAGGCAGGGGACGCCCAGCCGCTGCGCGAGCCGCTTGGCCGCCGCCTTGTTGCCGAGCGCCTCGATCGCCTCGGGCGGCGGACCGACGAACGTCACGCCCGCGTCGCGGCAGGCGCGTGCGAACGCCGGGCTCTCCGAGAGAAACCCGTAGCCCGGATGCACCGCCTGCGCGCCCGATGCGCGGCAGGCTGCGAGGATCGCGTCGATCGACAGGTAGCTGTCGCGGGCGGGTGCCGGACCGATGCGTACCGCCGCGTCCGCCTGCCGCACGTGCGGCGCCTCCGCGTCGGCGTCCGAGTGCACGGCCACCGTGCGCAGCCCGAGCGCGCGTGCGCCGCGGATCACCCGGCATGCGATCTCGCCGCGGTTGGCCACCAGCAGCGTGTCGAAGCCGGCCATGAGCGACCTCAGCCCTGGCGCGGCAGGATGCCCATCGTCTTGGCGATGATGCCCAGCATCACCTCGTCGGCGCCGCCGCCGATCGAGCCGAGCCGTGTGTCACGCCAGAAGCGGTTGACTCGGGTCTCCTCCACGTAGCCCATCCCGCCCCAGAACTGAACGCACCAGTCGGCGACCTCGCGGGCCACCCGCGCGCCCTTGAGCTTCACCATCGACGCAAGCTGGGTCACGTCGTGCCCGGCGACGTACAGCCCGACGGCCTTCTGGAACAACGCCCCCACCGCCTCGACCTCGGTCTGCAGTTCGGCGAGCTTGAAGTGCACGTACTGGTTGTCGAGCAGCGGGCGGCCGAACGCCCGGCGATCGCGCAGATAGCCGATGGTCTCCTGGATCACGTGGCGCGACTTGGTCCAGCCCGCACCGGCCCACAGCCGCTCCTCCTGGAACTGCTCCATCTGGTAGACGAAGCCCATGCCTTCCTCGCCGATCCGGAACCGCTGCGGGACCCGCACCGCGTCGAAGTGCAACTGCGCGGTGTCCGAGGAATTCATCCCCGCCTTCTTGATCTTCTTGGCCACCGACACGCCGCGGGTCTTCATCGGCACGCAGATCAGCGTCTTGTTCCGGTGGACGTTCCCCTCCGAGGTGTTGGCGAGCAGGCAGATCCAATCGGCCTGCGTGCCGTTGGTGGTCCACATCTTGCCGCCGTCGATCACGTAGTCGTCGCCGTCCTTTCGGGCGACCGTGCGGATCGACGCGACGTCCGAGCCCGCGCCGACCTCGGACACGCCCAGGCAGGCGACGTACTCGCCGCGAATCGACGGCTCCAGGAACGCCTTGCGGACCTCGTCGCTGCCGTGCTTTGCGAGCGCCGGCGTCGCCATGTCGGTCTGCACGCCGATCGCCATCGGGATGCCGCCGCAGCGGATGTGGGTGAGCGTCTCGGCGAATGCGGCCGCAAACGAGTAGTCCAGGCCCATGCCGCCGTACTCGACCGGCTTGTGTACCCCCAGGAAGCCGAGCTGGCCCATCTTCCGGAACAGCTCGTGCGCCGGAAAGATCTCAGCCTGCTCCCACTCGTCGACGAACGGATTGATCTCGGCCTCGATGAACCTGCGCAGCGACTCCTGGAGGGCGAGGTGTTCAGGACCGTAGAGCGTGGGCAGCATCGTCGGGACTCCTCACGGGCGGGCAACGCCGAACTGAACGGGGCGCATCGTGCGGCGCTCGGCGCGCCGGCACAGGTCGAAGGCCAGGCCGAGCACGCGACGGGTGTCGCGCGGGTCGATCACCCCATCGTCGAGCAGCCGGCCGCTGGTGTAGAACGCATCGGACTGCCGTTCGAAGTTGGCGACGATCCGGCGCTCGAGGGCCGCGAGCTGCGCCTCGTCCACCGGCTGGCCGCGGCGTTTCGCACCGCCCTCGGCCACGATGCGCATCGTGAGCGCCGCCTGTTCCCCACCCATGACCGCGGTGCGCGCGTTCGGCCACGAGAACGCGAATCGCGGGTCGTACGCGCGTCCGCACATCCCGTAGTTGCCGGCACCGAACGAGGCGCCGCACATCAACGTGACCGAGGGCACGGGGGCGTTGGCCACCGCCTGGATCATCTTGGCACCGTGCTTGATCATGCCGGCCTGCTCGGACGCGCGTCCGACGATGTAGCCGGTGGTGTTCTGCAGGTACAGCAACGGGATGCCGGACTGGCAGCAGGCCTGGATGAAGTGGGTCGCCTTGGTCGCGCCGGCCGGGTCGATCGGGCCGTTGTTCGTGACGACGCCCAGCGGCTGGCCGTACAGCGACGCATGGCCGCAGACCGTGGCCGCACCGTAGTCGCGCCCGAAGTCCAGGAACTCGGAGCGGTCGACGATCCGCGCGATGACCTCGTGCATGTCCACCGGCTCGCGAAAATCCAGCGGCATCGTACCGGCGAGCTCATCGGCAGGGTAGCGCGGCTCGAGCGACGGGTCGGCGCGCGGCGCCAGCTCCAGGTCCTCGGCGTCCCAGCGCAGCCGTGCGATCAGCTCGCGCGCGATCCGCAGTCCGTCGGCGTCGTCCTGGGCGAGGTACTCGCCCAGACCGGATACGGTCGCGTGCATCTCGCCGCCGCCGAGATCCTCGTCGCTCGCGACCTCGCCGGTGGCGGCCTTCAGCAGCGGCGGCCCGGCCAGGAACGCGCGCGCGCGCCCGCGCACCATCACCACGTAGTCGGAGAGGCCCGGCATGTACGCGCCGCCGGCGGTCGACGCGCCGTGGACCACGGCGATCACCGGCACCCCGGCCGCAGACAGCCGGGCGAGGTTCGCGAAGATCCGCCCGCCGTGCACGAATCCCTCGACCTGGTACTTGAGCAGGTTTGCGCCCGCCGACTCGATCAGCTGCACGAACGGCATCCGGTTGCGCAGGGCGATCTCCTGGGCGCGCAGCAGCTTCTCTCTGCCCATGTGCTGGATCGCGCCCGCGTCGATGCCCGCATCGCTCGCAGTGATCACGCACCGGGTGCCGCCGACCACGCCGATCCCGTTGATCATGCCGCCCCCCGGCACGCAGGTGTCCGGGTCGGTGTCGTCGACCATCCAGCCGGCGAGCGTGGACAGCTCGAGCCAGGGGGCACCGGCGTCCAGCAGCCGCGCGACGCGCTCGCGCGGCAGCAGCTGACCGCGCCGCGCGAACAGGGGTGCCGACCGTGCCGAGGCGGCTGCAGTACGTGCTTCCAGCGTGCGCAGACGCTCGACCAGCGCGAGCATGCCCGCGCGACGCTGCACGAACTGCGGCGAGCCGGTGTCGATCCGGGATTCGATGACCGGCACGTTCAGCGCGGCCCGTCGCCGGCGCGCATGAACGCTGGCGGATTCGAACGGTGGAACCCGTCGAAGCGACGCTGCGCGCAGGAGTCGAGCACGCGCAGCGGACGCGCGGGTGCGTTCGGGCGAGCGTTAGGCACGCCACCGTCCACCCGCAGGCAGGTTCCGGTCACGAAGTTGGCGGCCTCGGACAGCAGGAAGACGATTGCGGCAGCGACCTCCGCCTCGGTTCCGTAGCGCTGCAGCGGCACCGCGCGCCACTGCTGCGCGAGCCGCGCCTTGACCTCGGCGGTGTAGGTTTCCATGCCGCTGGAGGCGATCCAGCCCGGAGCCACCGCATTGACCCGCACGCCGGAGGGCGCCCACTCCGAGGCGAGCGTCTCGGTGAGACTGAGGGTGCCGGCGCGTGCGGCGCCCGAATGCGCCATCGTCGGCATGCCGCCCCAGATGTCGGCGATGATGTTGACGATCGCGCCGCCGTGCGCGCGCATCCAGCGCTGGAAGCACTCGCGCGACACCAGGAACCCCCCGGTGAGGTTCGTGCGCACGACCGCCTCCCAGCCCTTGAGCGTGATGTTCTCCGCGAGTGCAGGAAACTGACCGCCGGCGTTGTTGACCAGGCCGTCGATGCGGCCGTGCGCCTGGAGTACGGCGGCGACGCCCGACTGCACCGCGGCTTCGTCGCGAATGTCGAGCGCGTGGGTCGAACAGTGACCGCCGTCTGCCCGGATCTCGGCAGCGACCGCGGCGAGCTTGTCCGCCCGGCGCCCGAGCAGCGCGACCGCGGCGCCGAGCGAGGCCAGTTCGTGCGCGGTGCAGCGGCCGATGCCGGAGCCGCCGCCGGTCACGATCATCACGCGTCCGGCGAACAGCCCCGGACGGAACACCGACGCGTAGCCGCGCGAGGACTCGCCGGCAGGTGCGTTCATGGCTGTCGCGCTCGTTCTGAACGGAGTTCCGATACGTTGGCGCTGTCAACCGATGACGTCAAGCTGCGGTGCAGCATCCTTCGTCCAGTCAAGCGCCCGGATGCAAGAATCAAGCGGTTCGCGTGCGCCAGCTTGACTCGAATTCGGGCGAATTTATACTGAAGACTGTTCAATACAGGGGGGCGGTCTTGCCGGCGACAACCCGGTCCCAGCCCAGGCTCGCTGCCTTGCCCAGGCGCCGCAAGGCAGTTCGGCGTGCGGAGATCCTCGCCGCAGCGCGTGAGGTATTCCTCGCGCACCCGTTCGAGCAGGCCTCGATCGCGGAGATCGCGGCGCGCGCCGACTGCGTCGAGGGCACGCTGTACACCTACTTTCGGAACAAGCGCGACCTGTTCGATGCGGTGCTCACCGACGTCTACGATGCGCTGATCGCCGACATCGAGCCGCGTTTCGCCGCGATCGACGGTACCGCGGACCGGCTGCGCTTCCTGGTCGCGCGGCATCTGCAGATCGCGCTGGACGAGCCGGCGCTGTCGGCAATGATCGGGCGCGAAGCCCGCGGGCGCGAGCCGTACTTCGGCTCCCGCCTGCATGCGCTGAACCGACGTTACGTGCGCTTCATGACCCGTGCGCTCGCAGACGGCATCTCGCGTGGCGATCTGCGTGCCGATCTGGACGTCGCTCTTGCCCGCGACTTCGTGTTCGGTGGGTTGGAGCACCGGGTACGCGATCTGCTCGGGCGAGGCCGGCGGATCGAGCCGGCGCGGATGGCCCGCGAGATCGCCGCAATGCTGCTCGAAGGCTGGGCGCCGCGCGCCCCGGCGCCCGTGCCGGCGCTGGGTGGGATCGAGGCGCGGCTTGCCCGGCTGGAGGGCGAACTGCAGGCACGCGCGCCGCGCAGCGGCGGGTACGGGGAGGGGACGACATGAACCGCGATCGGGGGATCCGGATCGGCAGCGCCTCGGGGTTCTGGGGCGATACCGCGGCGGCCGCGCCGCAGCTCGTGCGCCGGGGTGAGGTCGACTACCTGGTGTTCGACTACCTGGCCGAGGTCACGATGTCGATCCTTGCCGCGCAACGGGCCAAGGACCCGAGCGCCGGGTATGCGACCGACTTCGTGCAGATCACGATGCGCGAGCTGCTGCCCGAGCTGAAGGCGAAGGGTATCCGCGTGATCGCGAACGCGGGCGGGGTGAACCCGCTGGGCTGTCGCGACGCGCTCGCACGCGTCGCCGCCGAGCTCGGCGTTCCTGTTCGCATCGGCGTCGTGCTCGGCGACGACCTTGCAACTCGATGCGATGCGCTGCGCGCTGCGGGGGTGACCGAGATGTACAGCGGCGCACCACTGCCGGCGCGGCTGGCGAGCATCAACGCATACCTGGGCGCCCTGCCGATTGCGCGCGCACTCGATGCGGGCTGCGAGGTCGTGATCACCGGACGCTGCGTCGACTCGGCGGTGACGCTGGGTGCAATGATCCACGCATTCGGGTGGTCGGCGACCGACTACGACCGGCTCGCCCAGGGCACCCTCGCCGGACATCTGCTCGAGTGCGGCGCACAGGGGAGCGGTGGCCTGTTCACCGATTGGGAGGCGGTGCCGGGTTGGGACGACATCGGCTATCCGATCGTCGAGGCCGACGCCGATGGCAGCTTCGTGATGACCAAGCCTGCGGGCACCGGCGGGCTGGTGACACCGGCGAGTGCATGCGAGCAGCTCCTCTACGAGATCGGCGATCCCCGGGCCTACCACGTCCCGGACGTCGCTTGCGACTTCACCGCGGTACGCTTCGAGGCCGTGGGCGAGGCCCGAGTTCGGGTGACAGGTGCGGTCGGCCGTCCCCCCACCGACAGCTACAAGGTGAGCGCAACCTACGCGGACGGCTTTCGAAACCTCGCGCTGCTGGTGATCGCCGGCGAGTCCGCCGCAGCGAAGGCGCAGCGCACCGGCGAGGCGCTGCTCGCCCGGATGGGCCGGATGCTCGCCGAGCGCGGCCTGCCACCGTTCGGCGAAACGCTGATCGAGGTGATCGGGGCCGAGCAGATGTACGGTGCGCTCGCGCGCCCGGTTTCGCGCGAGGTGGTGCTGAAGCTCGCGGCACGTTCGCCATCGAAGGCGGCGCTCGAGCTGTTCGCACGCGAGTTCGCGTCCGCGGCCACGTCGATGTCGCCTGGGACCACCGGCTTCGGTACCGGCCGGCCCAGCCCGTCGCCGGTGATCCGGCTGTTCTCGTTCCTGTGGCCCAAGCGGGCGGTCGACGTGGTGATCGACGTCGACGGGGAGCGCCGTGCCGTGGCCGTGCCGACCGAGGGCGGCTTCGACCCGGCCGCGCTGCCGGCGGCACTGCGGCATCCGACGCTCGCGCCGCCGCCGGGCGCCGCGACCGTCCCGCTGATTCGGCTCGCCCACGGCCGCTCCGGAGACAAGGGCGACAAGGCGAACGTCGGCATCGTCGCACGGCGTCCGGAGCACCTGCCGCTGCTGTCGGCGTGGCTCACGCCGCAGCGCGTGGCGGCGCACTTCGCGCACGTGGCTCCGTCGCGGGTCGAGCGCTTCGACCTGCCCGGATTCGACGCGATGAACTTCCTGTTGCACGATGCGCTCGGTGGCGGCGGAATGGCGTCGCTGCGGACCGACAACCTCGCCAAGTGCTTCGCTCAGGTGCTGCTCTCGATGCCGGTCCCGGCGCCGCCGGAATCCGCCGGATGAGTGCGCCATGCGAGCGGCCGCGCCGGGCACTGCATGCGCCGAGTCACCGTCCGACCTCACCCAGGAGCCCGTCGTGACCATCGATGCCGCGCTGCTGAAGGCCTGGCCGTTCGAGCCCGTGCGCCACACGTACACCGCCCGCGACACGATCCTGTATGCGCTCGGGCTCGGGCTGGGCCGCGATCCGCTCGATGCGGCACAGCTGCGTCACACCTACGAACGCGGACTGCAGGCGCTGCCGACGATGGCCGTGGTGCTCGGCTCGCCCGGCTTCTGGGCCAAGGACCCGCGCACCCGCATCGACTGGGTGCGACTGCTGCACGGCGAGCAGGAGCTGGAGCTGCACGCCCCGCTGCCGGTGGCTGGTACCGTGATCGGGGTCTCCAGGGTCACGCGGCTGGTCGACAAGGGCGCCGGTAAGGGCGCGCTGATGTATTCGGAACGGACGCTGACCGACGAGGGTACGGGCGTGCGGCTCGCGACCGCGCGCAGCGTCTCGTTCCTGCGCGGTGACGGCGGCTTTGCGGCGCACGGCCAGTCGTCGGACGAGGCCCCGCCAGCACGCCCGCCGACCCCGGACACACCGCCGCAAATCACGTTCGACTGGCCGATCCGTCCGGAAGCGGCTCTGATCTATCGCCTCTCGGGCGACGACAATCCGTTGCACGCGGACCCTGCGGTGGCAGCCGCTGCCGGGTTCCAGGCGCCGATCCTGCACGGCTTGTGCTCGTTCGGAATGACGGGCTGGGCGTTGACCCGCGCGCTGTGCGGCGGCGATGCCGCCCGGTTGCAGGCGATCGGCACGCGCTTCGCGGCGCCGGTCTTCCCGGGCGAGACGCTTCGCGTGGAGATCTGGCGGCACGGCGACGCGGTCCAGTTCCGGACGCGGGTGCTCGAGCGCGACCTGATCGTGCTCAGCCACGGCACCGCCACGCTGGGGTGATTCGCAGGGCGTGCGTCACGGTATGCTGCGGGCGCAGCTCGTTTGAGGGTGCGGGCGGCGCGCCGCGGTGGGCTGCCGATCGGAGGAGGGGAGCACGATGCTCGACGGCAAGGTGGTGATCGTCACGGGGTCGGGGCGCGGGATCGGCCGCGACATCGCGCGGCTGATGGCCGCGCACGGTGCGAAGGTCGTGGTCAACGATCCGGGCGTGTCGCCGAGCGGCGAGGGCCGCGACGACGGTCCGGCCGCACAGGTGGTCGAGGAGATCCGGCGTGCCGGAGGCACCGCGGTCGCCAGCACCGACAGCGTCGCCGAATGGGAGTCGGCCCACCGCATCGTCAAGACCGCGGTCGAGGCCTTCGGCACGGTGCACGCGGTGGTCAACAACGCCGGCATCCTGCGCGACCGGATCTTCCACAACATGTCGGTGGACGAGTGGCGCGCGGTGATCGACGTCCACCTGAACGGCTCGTTCTACGTGGCCCGCGCGGTGGCCCCGATCTTCCGCAGCGAGGAGCGCGGTGCGTACGTTCACATGACCTCAACCTCGGGGCTGATCGGCAACTTCGGTCAGGCGAACTACGCGGCTGCGAAGCTCGGTATCGTCGGTCTGTCCAAGTCGATCGCCCTCGACATGGCGCGCTACGGGGTACGCTCCAACTGCATCTCGCCGTTCGCGTGGAGCCGGCTGATTGGCACGATCCCCGCCGACACGCCGGAGCAGCAGGCCCGCCTCGCGCGGCTGCAGGCGATGGAGACCGCCCGCATCGCGCCGCTCGCGGTCTACCTGTGCACCGAGCAGGCCGCCCAGGTCAGCGGGCAGGTGTTCGCAGTGCGGGCCAACGAGATCTTCCTGATGAGCCAGAGCCGTCCTCTGCGCTCGGTCCACCGCGGTGAAGGCTGGACCGCGCAGACGGTCGCCGACCATGCGATCCCAGCCCTGGAGCGCAGCTTCTATCCGCTCGAGCGCTCGGGCGACGTGTTCAATTGGGACCCGATCTGACATGCAGACCGACTTCGGCATCCTCTCGTTCGGTGCCTACCTGCCGCGGGCCCGGATGCAGCGCAAGGCGGTGGCCGCCGCCAATGGCTGGTTCGCGCCGGGCCTCAAGGGTCTGGCGCGGGGCGAACGGTCAATCGCCAACTGGGACGAGGACACGATCACGATGGCGGTGGAGGCTGCGCGCGACTGCCTTGGCGGGCTCGAGCGGGCCGAGCTGACGCAGCTCGTGTTGGCGTCCACCACCCATCCGTTCGGCGATCGCCAGAACGCCACGGTGGTCGCAACCGCGCTGCACCTGCCGAGCGCGCTGCGCACGACGGACGCGGCGGGCAGCCTGCGCGCCGGCACCGGCGCGCTGATCGCGGCGCTCGAGGGGCGCGAGACCACGCTGGTCGTGGCAGCCGACCAGCGGCGCGCCAAGGCCGGAAGTACGCAGGAGATGCACTACGGCGACGGCGCAGCCGCAGTGCTGGTGGGCAGGGGCGCGCCGGTGGCGAAGCTGCTGGGCGCCCACACCGAGTCGGTCGACTTCGTCCACCAGTACCGGATGCACGACCGCAACAGCGACTACGGGTGGGAGGAGCGCTGGATTCGTGACGAGGGCTACCTGAAGCTGGTGCCACGCGCGGTCGGCGCGCTGCTGGCTCGCTGCGGCGTCGATGCCGCATCGATCGCGCACTTCTGCCTGCCCGGGACCTTGTCGAAGGTCCAGGCTGCAGTTGCCAAGCGGTGCGGCATTCCCGAGACTGCCGTCCGCGACCCGCTGGGCGCGAGCGTCGGCGACACCGGCGCGGCCCATCCGCTACTGATGCTCGCCCACGCGCTCGAGCAGTCGGCCCCGGGCGACAGGGTGCTGGTCGCCGGCTTCGGCGAGGGCTGCGACGCGCTGCTGTTGCAGGTCGGTGACGGACGGGCCGCCTACCGGCGTGGCGTGACCGGCGCGCTTGCCGATCGGCGAGAGGAGTCGAACTACCTGCGCTGGCTGAGCTTCACCGGCACGGTCGACCTCGAGCGAGGCATGCGCGCCGAGGTCGACAAGGCGACCGCGATGACGGTGCTCTACCGCAACCGCGACATGATCGAGGGGTTGGTCGGCGGCCGCTGCCGCCGCTGCGGTACCGTTCAGTATCCCCGCCAGCGCTACTGCGTGAACCCGGACTGCAACGCGCTGGACAGCCAGGACGACTACGTCTTCAGCGAGCGAACCGGACGGGTGCTCTCGTACACGGCCGACGGCCTGACCTACAGTCCCGACCCACCCACCTATTTCGGCATGGTGCAGGTCGACGGCGGCGGGCGGATGCTGATGGACTTCACCGAGGTCGACCCGGCGTCGATGGACGTCGGACTGCCGGTGCGGATGGTGTTTCGCATCAAGGACGCCGATCCGAACCGCGGGTTCGTTCGGTACTTCTGGAAGGCGGCGCCGGCGCGCGCCTGACGACGGGGAGAGACGAGATGGCGAGCGGGATCAAGGACAAGGTGGTCATCCTCGGGATGGGCTGCTCGAAGTTCGGCGAGCGCTGGGACGCGAACGCGCAGGACCTGATGGTCGAGGCGTTCGAGGAGGCGCTACATGATGCCGGCATCGAACGGCGGCAGATCGACGCCGCCTGGCTCGGTACCGCGATCGAGGAGCAGCACGTCGGCAAGTCCGCGGTGCCTCTGGCGATGACGCTGCGGCTGCCGTACATCCCGGTCACCCGGGTCGAGAACTACTGTGCCACCGGGACCGAGGCGCTGCGCGGCGCCGTCTACGCGGTGGCGTCCGGGGCGGCGGACGTGGCGCTCGCACTCGGCGTGGAGAAGCTCAAGGACACCGGCTACGGCGGCCTGCCGCAGCGCAGCCGCGGAGCGCTGAACGATCTGTTCTGGCCGAACCTGTCCGCGCCCGGGTCGTTCGCGCAGCTGGCCGCAGCGTACCGCGCCAAGCATCGCGCGAACCGGGACGACCTGAAGCGTGCGATGGCGCACATCTCGGTGAAGAGCCATGCGAACGCTTCGCGTAACCCGAAGGCGCACCTGCGCAACCCGATCACCGAGGACGATGTGCTGAAGGCGCCGATGATCGCCGAGCCGCTCGGCCTGTACGACTGCTGCGGCGTGTCCGACGGCTCGGCATGCGCGATCGTGACCACGCCCGACATCGCGCGGGGCTTGGGCAAGCGCGATCTGGTCGCGGTCAAGGCGCTTCAGCTCGCCGTGTCCAACGGCGAGGAGGTGTCGTTCGATCGATGGGACGGTTCTTACTTCGCCACCACCCGGGTCGCCGCCGCGCGCGCCTATCGCGAAGCGGGAATCAGCAAGCCGCGTGAGCAGGTGTCGCTGGTCGACGTCCACGACTGCTTCTCCGTCACCGAGCTGGTGACCATGGAGGATCTGCAGCTGTCCGCCGAGGGCACCGCGATTCGCGACGTGCTCGACGGCTTCTACGACGCCGACGGCCAGGTGCCGTGCCAGATCGACGGCGGCCTGAAATGCTTCGGCCACCCGATCGGCGCCTCCGGGCTGCGCATGGTCTACGAGATGTACCTGCAGCTCACCGGGCGCGCTGGCGATCGGCAGCGGCCCGCTCCGGTCTGGGGCATGACGCATAACCTCGGCGGCTTCCCGAGCCAGAATGTCTCGAGCGTGACCATCGTCGGTCAGTACGGCGCCTGACCCCGCGCGGGCCGCCGAACGATCAGGCGGCCGCGCCGACCCGGGACGGCATCGAGGTGACGCCCGCGCGCACCGAGCCGATCGCCGACTCGATCAGCGCCTGGGCGTCGATCACCTGAACCAGCGCCTTGCGCGGCGGCGTTCCCGGGGGTACGTGAAGCGCGCAATCGACGATGCCGCGCACGAAGCCGCGGGCGCCGCGGGCGGACATCGGCGCGTCGTGCACCTGCTGCTGGCGGATCTCCAGCACCGCGAGTACGTCGTCCACGCGTAACCCGAACGCAGCCCCGCCCGGCTGGGCGCCGGAGCGCAGCACCAACACCACGCCGTCGCTCGCGCGCGGGGGATGCTCGACGCCGAACAGCTTGCGTGCGCACAGCACGTGGATCAACTGCGGGCCGTCGTCCAGATCGACCTCGAGCAGGCCGGCCGACAACGACAGCGCGGTCGGCGCCCGGACGATGCCTCGGTTCGCGACCGCCCGGATCACCTGGTCGGCGGCGATCGCGTAGCGCGCCGGCCCGACCTGGAAGACGCCGAGCTCCAGCAGCGAGTCGCGAACCGCCGGCGGAGGCACCTGCAGCGCCTCGTCGGACAGCGTCCGCTGTCGACGGTCGGTGCGGCCGAGCCTCAGGCCGACCACCGCGTGCACGCCGTTGTCGTAGCCGTCTCCGTTCTTGAATTCACGATAGCCGGTAGCGCGGACCCGGGCGCACGCATAGTTCGAGCCCTGATGTTCGACCACCGCGCCTTCCCCCGCGAACTTCAGCAGCGCACCGGTCGAGAGCTCCGGATGGGTCGACGCGACGACGTGACCCGAGCCGTCGACGAATGCGGCGAACCCGTGGCGGTCGCCGATCACGTCGCGCAGCATCGCGCCGAACTCGGTCGACGAATTGAAGATCACGCCGATGCCGCCGAGCAACCCGCCGTGCTCCGGGTGACGGATGGCGGCGAGGTAGGTGTACGTCTCACCCGCGTCGTGGAACGGTGTCGACTGGAACGGCGTGACCGCGTAGCGCTGCGGGTCGGCGAGTCCGCGGATCGACTCGATCCACTCCGGGGCGACGCGCGTGCCGGCATTCGACGGCACCGACCCCGCCCGTGACATCCCGCGGACCGTGCCGGACGCGTCGAACGCGACCAGACGGCCATACACCGTGTACAGGTCGTTGAGCGCGTCCAGGGCGGCGTCGGTCGCACGGCGCGAGGCTTCGGACGGCGGCGA
>JBIKMO010000100.1:0-15112 GCA_044359175.1 Burkholderiaceae bacterium
CCGAACCGCCGCCTCGGACTCGCCCTGGTTGACCAGCAGGAAACCGATGCCGGGCTCGCGCGCCTGCGCGGCCGCGAGCACCGGCATCTCCTCGCGGCACGGCCCGCACCAGCTCGCCCACAGGTTGACCACCACCGGCCGGCCAGCCGCCGCCTCGCGCAGCGTCGTGGCGCGGCCGCTGGCGAGGTCGACCACGGCGAGCTCGGGCAGCGGCGGCGCATCGAACCGGCCGAGCGAGGCCGCGCCCGCGGTCCAGAGCGCGGCGGCGACCGCGGTGCCGGCCGCCAGCGGCCGTCGCAGCGCGGGCTCGCGCACCGCGCGCCAGGCCAGCCACGCGAGCCCGGCGGCGAGGCCCGAGGCCGCGTGCCAGCCGCCGTCGCGCAGGTCCAGCCAGGCGAGCGGTGCGCCGGCGTATGCGTCGCGGTAGGACACGACATGCACGAGCCGCGCGGTCGCGAGCCCGACGATCGAGGCGTGGAACGCGGCGTCGGCTGCCGCGCGCGCCGCGCCGCGCGCCAGCCGCGAGGCGATCGCCGACCCGACCCACAGCGCGCCGAGCAGCAGCAACGGCGCGACCGGCAGCGCGATCGGTCCGAGTTCCAGCGACAGCATCCGCGAATTATCGCGCGGCGCCGGGCGCGGCGCCGGGCGCAGTCTCCGGCACCAGCAGCGTGCCGCGGGCCAGCCCCCTCGCGGTCGCGACCGTCAGCAGGAGCAGCAGCAGCGTCGTCGCCGCCAGCAGCACGAGCGCGGGCACCTGCAGCCAGCCACCGTCGGGCTGCGCCGACAGCCGCAGCGTGAGCGCGGTGAACGCCGCGGTCGGAAAGCTCGTGGCCCAGTGCGGCACCGCGAACGGCAGCGTCCGGATCCGGCCGAGCACCGTGGCCGACCAGGCGAGGAAGAACAGCGCGACGCCCCAGGCCATCCACGCGAATGCGGCCGGCGCGCCGGACAGCAGCGCCACCAGCCCGATCACCGAGGGCGGCGCCACGGTGATGAACCAAGCCGGCAGCAGGCGCTCGGGCAGCGGCCCGACCTGCACGAGGCGCACCGCGAGCATCGTGCCCACGACGACCCAGAACAGCAGCCCCACCGCGAACTGCGCGAGCGCCCACGCGCCGAATCCGAGCGGCAGACCGGCCAGCGGCACGATCACGTTGCCGACCACCGGGATGAACAGCACCGGGGTGACGCCCTGCCACGCCGCGCCGCCCGCCGGGGCCTGCAGCCAGCGCGACAAGATCCACACGGTCACCCCGAACTGCACGAGCGCGGCCAGCCACCACAGCGTCGCGGTCACCGCGCCCTGCACGCCGCTCGCGACCGCGAGGGTGACCAGCAGCAACAGCGAGATCGGCAGTGCGGCGACGAACCCGCGCCGCACCGGATGGGCGAGGTCGGCGCGCAGCGCGTGCGGATGACGGCGCGCCCGCACCACCGACGGCACCAGCAGCATCACGAACAGCGCGAGCGCGAAGGTGCCGGCGGCCTCGGCCACCCATCCTGCGGGCTCGCCCAGCAGCACCTGTGCGCGGTGCCACGCGAGCGCCAGCCCGCACCAGCCCATCACGGTCGCGAACCAGCCGGGCATCAGGTGCGCAAGCGGCGGTTCGGGCGCTGCGGCCGCGACGGTGGCGGCCGGGGGATCGGGCTGGGCCATGCCCGACTGTAGACGAACCGCGGCCGCGGCGGCGCACGCGGCCGCCGCGGCCGTACCAGGCTTACTGGCAGGGTTGGCCGATCGGCCGGGTCGGGCACGCCATGAAGTTCGCCTTCAGGGCCGCGCCGTCGCGCAGGCGTCCCTTCAGCGACAGCACCCGGACGGCGGGCGCGCCGGAGGCGGCCGACGGCGGCGGCAGCGCCGCACTGGTCGCGCCCGGCCGCAGCTGTGCCGCCGCCATCCGCTCCGGCGAGCCGACGGCGCACTCGAGCGCCATGCACACGACCGCCTGGTCGATGCCGATCGGGCCCCGCGGGAACGTCCACGACAGGCCCGGTGCACCGGCCGGGCCCGGCCCGGAGCCGGTCACCGCGCCGGGTGGGGTCGGCCCGCCCGCCGTCGGGGGCGTGGGCCCGCTGGCGCCGGGGGTCGGCGCCGTACCCGTGCCGGCGCTCGGCGGCCCGCCCGTCACCGGCGGCGTCGGTCCGCCCGCGCTCGGCGGGGTCGGCCCGCCTGCGCCGGGCGGCGTGGGCCCGCCCGCGACCGGCGGCGTGGCTCCGCCCGCGACCGGGGGCGTGGGGACGCCCGTGACCGGCGGCGTGGCTCCGCCCGCGACCGGGGGCGTGGGGACGCCCGTGACCGGCGGCGTGGCTCCGCCCGCGCCGGGCGCCGTGGGTCCGCCCGTGACCGGCGGCGTGGGGACGCCCGCGACCGGCGGCGTCGGTCCGCCCGCGCTCGGCGGGGTCGGCCCGGCGGTCCCCGGCGTCGTCGGCTGTCCCGGGGTCGTCGGTCCGCCCGCCCCGGGCACGGTCGGCGCGGTGACCCCGCGCAGCGCGGCGAGGGTCGCCTCCGAAAGCTCGGGCCAGGGCAGGGTGGGCATCGCGCCCCAGACCGGCGGGATCCCGGTCACCTCCACCTCGATCCGGCTGCGTCCGTCGATCGACGCCGCGGTCGCGCACGCGGCGTCCGAGTACAGGTCCACGACCACCGTGCGGCCGGCCCGGTGGAAGTTCCGGACCACCGCGTCGCCGGCCGGTCCGTCGGGCAGGATCAGCCCGATGTCGTCGGCGGCCCGCGTCGCGCCCGCCGCCGCGTCCAGGCTGGGCTGGCCCGATCGCGGATCACGGGTCCACAGCGACAGCCGGTGCGGCGCCGCGCCGGCGCCCGCGCCGCTGCCGTGACGCTTGTAGAGCGCCACGGTCGACAGGGTCCCGGCCGCGTCGCGCTGCGACACGCGGGCGCACGCCAGCCCAGTGCGGGCCGGGATCTCGAATTCGAGCCCACGGCCGTAGGTGTCCACGGCGCGCGGACCGTCGACGCGCCGATCGCGCTGCACGCGGGCGCTCGCGCGGATCGGCAGCGGGTCGAGTTCGCCGAGGAACCGCCACTGCCCGCCCTCGAACGCGACCGCCATGCCCTCACCCGCGCCGCGGACCGTGCCGTCCGGCGCACGCAGCGCAAAGCTCACCCGGCAGACCGGAACCGGCCGGTCGAACTCGCAGCGGCCGAGCACCGGGGGCAGCAGGGTCGAGCCCCAGCTCGCCGCCTCGCCCGCCCCGCCCTCGAGCGTCGCGCACAGCGCGGCGGCGACCTCCGCCGGGCCGACCACGGTCGAGCCGTCCTCGCGGGTCAGCCGCGCCTGCGAGGCGAGACTCGCCGCGAGACCGGTGGCCGGGTCGGCGCACGCCTGCGGGCTCGCGATCGCGTCGCTCAGCCGGCGGAACAGCGCGTCCAGTCCGACCAGCGGCGTGATGCGCGCGCCCGGGTCCAACCGCAGTTCGCCCTCGGGTGCGGCGTTCGCGCGCAGGTACAGGTTGCCACCACCCAGGCGCGGCGTGATTTGCACGAACGGCGCGTCATCCTCGCCCGAGGACACGCCGATCCCGTCGAGCAGGCGGTCGTACCCGGTGCGGCTGCCGGCGACCAGCTCGCCGGTCACGAAATCGAAGTCCGAGCGCAGCCCGGCGTCGGTCATCATCGGCGCGAGAGCGGTCCGCAGCGTGCCCTGGGTGCGCGCGACGCCGTCCGGATCGACGCCGCCGAGCGCGACCATCGCGTCGGTCAGCGGCGTGACGTTGCCCGTCCCGGGCGCCGTCACCAGCGAGCCCAGGCAGGTCCACTGACCGCCGGCCTGTCCGCACGCCTGCAGGCGCCAGGGGCCTCGGCCGGACAGGTCGACGTTCGCATAGCGGCCGTCCGGGCCGATCGGCACGTCCGCCGCCACCGTCTGCCCGTCGGCGTCGCGCACGGTGAGGGTCCCGTCGACGATCGGCGCGCCCACCGCGACCGTGCCCGCGAGCTTGCCGACCGCCCCGGTGGTGGGCGTGCCGTTCGCCGCGGGCGTCGCGGGCGCGGTGTCGCCTGCCGGCGACCCGGCGGTCGGTTGGGGCGCGCCGCCCCCACCGGAGCCGCCGCCGCAGGCGGCAAGCCCGGCGGCCGCGAGCGCGAGCAGCGACCCCCTGAGGGCGGGCGTCAGACGAAATCGGTTCGGAGGGTTCATTGAGGGCTCCCGCGGCAGCGTCGGGACGGACTGTCCGTCGTTGCGAATCCACAACGCCGTCGTGGGCCGACGGACGGTCGGACGGGCCCGGCCGGTGGACTCACCCCAGGCCCCCGGGTGCGCTCGGCGGGCGGACGCGACCGGCGGCGAGCGGCCGCAGCGGTACCTGAGCCGCAGCCGAGCGCGCGATGACCGCGGCAGGATGCGATCATCCGCGCCGAGGCGACCCTTCGTCCGCCCGTTCGTCCATCCGCCCGATGACCCCCCTGGAGCACCGCGAGGTCCGCTGCGCGCTCTGCGGCCATGCGCAACCGCTGCCGGTGCCGCCGTCGGGGGCCGGCTTCGGTTCGGCCGACCTGGACACGCGCCCGCCCCCGCCGCTGCGCTCGGGCATCGACGCGAACGTGCAGCGCTGCGCCCGCTGCGGTTCGTGCGCGCGCGATCTCGCCGCCCCGCCGCCGGGCGTGGACCGCAGCGCCCTCGACGACGACCACCGTGCGCTGCTCGACGACACGTCGCTGCCGGTCAAGAGCCGCGAGTTCCTGTGCTGCGCGCGCCTGCAGTCCGCCGCCGGCCAGTGGGTCGAGCCGTTCTGGGCGACGATCGAGGCGGCCTGGGTCGCCGACGACGCCCGACAGCCCGAAGCCGCCGCGCGCTGCCGCGGCCTCGCGCTGGCCGCACTGCGGATGGCGCGCGCCGCCGGAAGCAGCGTCGGCGGCCAGCCCGGACTGGACGACGCGATCGAGGTCGACCTGCTGCGGCGTACCGGCGCGTTCGCCGAGGCGTCGCGGCGCATCCGCGCCGCGCTCGCCCGCACGCCGCCGGAGGTGATCGCCCAGGTGCTGCGCTTGCAGCAGGACCTGGTCGACGAACGCGATCTCGACGCGCACACGGTGTCGGAGGCGCTGCGTTGAGCGGTACTCGCGGCCGCGGCGCGGTCGTGCTCGGCGCCGCGCTGTGGGTCGCCGTGACGCCCGCGTCGTGGGCCGCGCAGCCGGTGTGGGTCGGCCGGTTCGCCGACGGCCTCGCCGACTGGCGCGAGATCCGGCTCTCCGACTCGGTGCCCGCCAACGCCTTCCGCGTGCGCGAGTGGGACGGGGTGGCCGCACTCGAGGTGGTCTCCGAGCGCAGCATGTCGCTGCTCGCGCGCGCGGTGACCGTGGACCTGCGCGCCACGCCGGTGCTGTGCTGGCGCTGGCGCGTCGATGCGCCGCTGCAGCGGGCCGACATGGCGACGCGGGCCGGTGACGACTACGCGGCCCGCGTGTACCTGAGCCTGCGCCTGCCGCCGGCCGAGCTCGGCTTGGCGCTGCGGGCGCAGCTGGCGATCGCCCGCGCGATCTGGGGGCCGGAGGTTCCCGACGCCGCGCTCAACTACGTGTGGGACAACCGCCTGCCGCCCGGCACCGTGCGCCCGAACGCGTACACCGCCCGCGCGATCATGATCGTGCAGCGCAGCGGCGCGGCCGACGCCGGCCGCTGGGTCTGGGAGCGACGCGACCTGGCCGCCGACGCCGCGCGCCACTTCGGCGCGTCGGCCGTGCCCGCACAGCTCGCGGTCACCGCCGACACCGACAACACCGGCGAATCGGCGCGCGCCGGCTTCGCAGACCTGCATTTCGTCGCCCGCGACGCCGCCTGCGGGGCGCGCGGCGAAGGGCCGCGCGACGCTGGGCCGCGCTGACGGCCGCGGTCAGTCCGCCTCGCCCGGGTAGTCGGCCGACCGCGCGACCGTCTGCCACGCCTCCAGCTCGCGGTCGAAGCGCTCGCGCGCCTCGCGCACCAGCGCGAGCGCGGGCGCGCCCAGCACGAGGTGCATCGGCGGATCGCCGCCGGCGATCGCCGCGACGATCGCCGCGGCCGCACGCCGCGGGTCGCCCCGTTGACGGCCGTGGCCCGGGTACAGCGCCTCGATGCGCGCGCCGCTCGAGGCGTCGTAATCCGGGATCCGCCGAGCCGCCCGCGGCATCGCGGCGATGAAGTTCGTGCGGAACGGTCCGGGCTCGACCGCCATCACGCGGATGCCCAGGTGCCTGAGCTCGCCCGCCATCGCCTGCGACAGCCCCTCGACCGCGAACTTGGTCGACGCGTAGACCGCGGTGCCCGCGCGCGCCACCAGCCCGCCCACCGAGCTCAGGTTGACGATCGCGCCCGCGCGGCGTGCGCGCATGCCGGGCAGCACCGCACGGGTGACGTTCATCAGGCCGAACACGTTGAGCTCGAAGACCTCGCGCACCTCGGCGTCGCTCGCCTCCTCGAAGGCACCGGCGAAGCCGCGCCCGGCGTTGTTCACCAGCACGTCGATGCGCCCGAAGCGCTCGTGCGCGACCCGCACCGCCTCCTGCGCCTGGCGCGGATCCACCACGTCCAGGGGCAGCGCGAGGGCGCGCTGCGGTGCGAGCGCGACCAGCCCGGCGAGCCGCGACGAATCGCGCGCGGTCGCCACCGCGCATCCCCCGCGCGCGAGCACCTCCTCGACGATCTCACGGCCGAAGCCGCTGCTCGCTCCGGTGACGAACCACACGGCGGGATCGGGCATCGGGGTCGCGGTCATGGGTCTCTCCGTCCAGGGGCTACAGCACGATCCAGGTCACGCAGGCGAAGTAGATCAGCAGGCTCAGCACGTCCTGCACGATCGTCGCGAGGGGTCCGCTGCCGTAGGCGGGGTCCACGCCCAGGCGCGACAGCACCAGCGGCAGCGACAGCCCCAGGACGGTCGCCACCGCGCTGGCGCCGGCCAGCGACAGCGCGATCGCACCCGCGAGCCGCAGGTCGCCGAAGATCAGCGCGACCGGCCCGAAGGCCAGCACCGCGAGCACCAGACCCATCAGCAGCCCGGTGCGCAGTTCGCCGGCAACCAGCCGCGGCCAGCCGATCCGCGACAGCGACAGGCCGCGCACTGCGATCGCCTCGCTCTGCGTGCCGATCGCGTCGGCGAGGTAGACCAGACCCGGCACGAAGAACGCCACTGCAGGCTGCGCGGTCAACACGTGCTCGAAGCCTGCGACGACGCCGGTGGCGAGGGCGCTGCCCGCCAGCCCGATCACCAGCCAGGGCAGACGGTGGCGCGCACGCCGCAGCGGCGGCTCCTCGAGCGCCTCGCGGGCGTGGCCCCGCTCGGCGGCGACGCCCGCCAGCCGATGCAGGTCCTGGACGTGCTCGCGCCGCAGCGTGTCCATCAGCGCCGGTGCACCCGCCACCCCGAGCAGCCGCCCATCGTCGTCGACCACCGCCACCGCGGGCAGCGCGTGCTCGATCGCAAGCGACGCGATCGCCTCGGGGCGCGCCGCGCCGCGCGCGGTCGGCAGGTCGGTGCGCGCCGCGCTGCCCACCGGGCAGGCGTCGGGCAGCCCGATCAGCCGCTGCGGGCTCAGCACGCCGAGCAGCACCCGCCGCTCGTCGAGCACGCACAGCAGCGGCCAGTCGGTGTCGCCGAGCGCGGCGAGCCGGCGCCGCACGTCGGCCGCAGTCTCCAGCGGCCCGGCGCAGGGCGGATTCGGGTCGGCGATCGAAACGGGGGCGATCGGAGCGGCGTCGTCCATCGATGAGGCCTGCAGAACGGCGGGAGCCGGCGATCGTCACCCTGCCTTGCCGACGGCGCCTGCGCAAGGCGGACCGCAATCCGGAGCGGCGGCCTCCGACCCGTCATCGTCCGGTCATCCGGACCGGTGAACCATCGCGATTCTCGCTGGCGGACGGAGGGTCTCCGAACGCGTCGTCGTCACGCGTGCCCACGCGGCCTGGGTCCGGCTGCGGCGGGCACCGGCGCGCAGGTGCGGCAGGGGGTCGGCTGCGATCGACGATCGTGGGTCGCGGGTCGCGGCCACGGGATGCTCAGCCGCAGGCGACGCGCTCGAGCACCCGCACGTGCAGCGGCCGTTCGAACCGTGCCCCGCCGTCGCGCAGGTGGGGCTCGAACGCCGCGCGGACCCGCTCGCGCAGCGCGTCGTCCACGTCGAACTCGGCGAAGGTCGGCCGCATCATCCGCGCCTCCCAGTCGTCGAAGTCGCGGAACGTGGATTCGGTGGCGAAGCGCACCTCGGTGCGCGGGCGCCACGCGCCGCCGGCGAGTGCCGCATCCAGCGCGTCCTGCGCGGCCGCACGGACCCGGCCCTCGTCGTTGTACAGCCGAACCAGGTCGTTGAACGGACCGGCGTATACCGGCTCGGACACGTACAGCAGGCCACCCGGCGTGAGCACGCGCGCGGCCTCGGCGAGCGCACGGCCCATCAGCGCGAGCGGCACGTGGTGCAGCGACTTCAGCATCAGCGCCACGTCGAAGCTCGCGTCCGGAAACGGCACGTCCTGCGCGCCGGCCGCCACGAAGCTGAGCCGGTCTCGCGGCGCGGCGAGATTCTTCGCGTGCTGGCGCACGTCCACCTCGAGCGCGGTGACGCTCGCTCGCGCGTGGCGCCCGAGCAGCGCGCGCGCGATCGCGGCCGCGCCGCAGCCCAGCTCGACGATGCGCGCGTCCTCCAGCGGAAGCAGCGCCTCGAGCACGTCGAGCTCGTCGGCGACGAGCGCCGGAACGATCGCGGGGACGACGCCGTGCGGACCGGCGCTCACGACAGGTGCCGCCTGAGGAACGCGACGGTCCGCTCCCAGCTCAGCTTCGCGGCCGCCGGCTGGAAGCGCGGCGTGGAGTCGTTGTGGAAGCCGTGCTGGGTGCCCGGATAGACGTGCGCCTCGTGCGGCACGCCCGCGGCCTTCAACGCGGTCTCGAACGCCGGCCACAACTCGTTGATCCGCGGATCGTTCTCCGCGTAGTGGATCAGCAGCGGCGCGCGGATCCGCGGCACGGCCGCGGTCTCGGCCGCGGCACCGTAGTACGGTACGCCCGCCTGCAGATCGGCGCCGAGCACGGTGGCGAGCCAGTTCGTGGTGCCACCACCCCAGCAGAACCCGGTCGCACCGAGCCGGCCGGTCGACAGCGGATGCGACTTCAGGAACCGCGCGCCGTTCAGCATGTCGGCGCGCAGCTTCGCCGGGTCGAGCCGGGCCTGCATCGTGCGGCCGTCGTCGTCGTTGCCCGGATAGCCGCCGAGCGGCCACAGACCGTCGGGCGCGAATGCGAGGAAGCCCTCCAGCGCCGCCCGCCGCGCGACATCCTCGATGTACGGGTTCAGCCCGCGGTTCTCGTGGATCACGATCACCGCGGGAAACGGCCCGGCGCCCGCGGGCTGCACCAGGTAGCCGCGCATCTGGCCGGAGTTGCCGCCGGGCGACGGATAGGTCGCGTACTGGGCCCGGATCCGCGGGTCGGTGAACGACACGGTCTGCGCCCGCGCGTAGCGCGGCAGCAGCGCATGCGCCATCGCGAGCCCGCCGGCGGTCACCGCGGCGGCGCGCGCGAGGAATTCGCGCCGATCGATCCGGCCGTGGCAGTACTCGTCGTACAGCTCGAACACCCTGCGGTCGATGTCCTGCTGGGTCAACTCGGCGACGGCGGGTTCGGTCGACATCGGGGCTCCTGCACCGGGACGCGCCGCGGGCCGCGGCCCCTGAAATCTATCGGCCCGCCCCGAACGCGGTCAACGCGAACCGTCGGCGCGCGCCGGCCCGGCCCGCCGGTGCGGGCTCAGCCCACCGCGCGCCGGCGCAGCCCGTCGATCAGGCGCCGTGCGGTGCCCTCGACGTGACGGCGACTGAGCTGCGCGAGCCCGGCGGCGTCGCCCGCCCGGAACGCCTCGAGCATCTCGCGATGCTCGGCGAGCGCGTTGCGGACGTCGCCGGTCAGGCGCATCTCGGTGCGCACGTACGCCTCGACCGTGTCGCGCAGCGTGTCGACCACGTTCGACAGCCGCCGCCGCCGGCCGGAGGCCACCAGCCGCGAGTGGAAGTCGCGGTTCAGACGCGCCCACTCGGCGCCGTAGTCGCCGCCGCGCCGCGCCACCGCCTCCATCCGCCCGACCAGCGCCTCGACCTCGAGCACGTCGGCGGGCGTGCGCGCACGCGCCGCCACCATCGCCGCGTGCTCCTCGATGACCACCCTGAGCTCGAAGATCTCGACGATCTCCTGCTGCTCGAGCCGCACGACCGCGTAGCCGCGCCGCGGCCGCAGTACGATCAGACCGTCGACCTCCAGCCGGCCCATCGCCTCGCGCACCGGCACGCGGCTCACGTTGAGCGCGCGCGCGATCTCCTCCTGGCGCAGCAGCCGCCCCGGCTCCAGCGAGCCGTCGAGGATGCGTCCGCGCAGCTGGCGGTAGACCTGCTCGGGCATCGGCAGCGGCGCGGCCTCGATCACGGGTCTCCTCGGGCGTCGTTCGGTCTTCGGGAGTGTATCCATAATGACTCTCGCAGATCGAGGGATCGATGCCGATTCCAGCATTCACGCGGTTGACCGCCGCCCCACTTCGTATTCAGAATTTGGTAGGGGCAATTCCCCGAAGGAGCGACCGGCGTGAGGGCGGAGTTCCGCGACGTGCTCGGACGACGGATGCGCTGCCTGCGTGCGGGACGGGGGCCGGCGCTGCTGATGATCCACGGCGTCGGCTATCCCGCCGACGTGTTCGTGCGCAACCTGGACGCGCTCGGTGAAGGCCGCGAGACGATCGCCCCCGACCTGCCCGGGCAGGGTTTCAGCGAGGGCCCGGCACGCTGGGACGTGCCGCCGCAGGTCGGTATGGCGGACGCGGTGATCGCGCTGGCCGACCAGCTCGGCCTCGAGCGCTTCGCGGTGCTCGGCAGCTCGCTCGGCGGGCTGGTGGCCGCGCTGGTCGCGCTGCGCGCCCGCGATCGGGTCGATGCGCTGGTGCTCGTGGGCACCGGCTCGACCTTCAACGACCCCGCGGGGCAGCCCGCGACCCTCGCCCGGGTCTTCGAGAACGGCTCCAGCGCATACCGCGACCCGTCGATCGCGACCTGCCGCGCGCGGCTCGCCAACACCTGCTTCCGCGCGCCGCCGGCCGAGGACCTGCTGCTTGCGCAGATCACCGCGTACGCGCTGCCCGGCGCGCTCGAGTCGTACCGGGCGATCATCGACGGCGTGGCCGCGTCGATCGGCGACCCGGCGGCGAGCGCGCTGCCGCACCTGGAGCGGATCACCGCGCGTACGCTCGTGGTGATCGGCGAGAACGACCCGCGCACCTCGCGCGCGACCCACGAGGCCGGCGTCGCGCGGATACCGCACGCGCGGCTGGTCGCCTACCCCGAGTGCGGCCACCTGCCGTTCCTCGAGCTGCCCGGGCGGTTCAACGCCGACGTCGCGGCCTTCCTCGACGCGTCCGCGCCGTGCGCATCGGGAGGCCGCGCATGAACACGATCGCCGACCTGTCGGCCCGCGGGCTGAGCGAACCCGCGTCCCGGTCGATCGCCGACCGGGTCCGCGACGACCGCGTGCACGGCAGCGTGTACACCGATCCGGCGATCTTCGAGCTCGAGATGAAGCGCATCTTCGAGCGCACCTGGGTGTTCATGGCCCACGAGAGCCAGATCGCGAGCCCCGGCGACTTCGTCGCCGCGCGGATCGGCCGCATCCCGGTGCTGGTGACCCGGGGTGCGGACGGCGCCGTGCACGTGCTGTACAACCGCTGCACGCATCGCGGCGCAATCGTCAGCCGCGAGACCGAGGGCAACGCCGCCAAGTTCGTGTGTCCGTACCACGGCTGGGTGTTCCGCACCGACGGCGCCCTCGCGGGCGTGCCGTACTCGGCCGCGTACCCCGAGGGCTTCCTCGCCGCCAACGACCTCTCGCTCGCGCGCGCGCCCCGCGTGGCGAGCTACCGGGGCTTCGTGTTCGCGAGCGCGGCCGCCGACGGCCCGTCGCTGCTCGAGACCATCGGGCCGCTGAAGGACGGGCTGGACAACCTGCTCGACCGCTCGCCGACCGGCCGGGTGGTGGTCGCCTCCGGCGTGCACCAGTACGCGTTCAAGGGCAACTGGAAGATGCAGATGGAGAACGGGCTGGACGAGTACCATCCGCCGTTCTCGCACGCATCCACCGTGCGCCCCGGCGGGCAGCAGCTGCAGCGCGCCTACGGCGCCAAGACCAGCTGGAAGGTGTTCGGCGAGCTCGAGCCCACCCACCCGGACGCGCAGTCGCACTACGATCACGGCGAGGTGCACGGGGCGCGCTACGGCCAGGCCTACCTGACGATCCCCGACGCGAGCCGGCGCAGCGAGCTCGAGCTGCCCGAGTACCGGCAGCTGCTGATCGAGCGCCACGGCGAGGCGCGTGCACAGCAGATCGTCGCCGCCAGCACGATGAGCAATGCGGTGTTCTACCCGAGCGTGATCATGCGGGTGACCGGCAACATGCACATCCGGGTCGTGCGGCCGGTGGCGGTGGACCGCACCGAGGTGCTGGTGTGGCCGCTGCAGGTCGAGGGCGTGCCCGAGGCGATCAACCAGGGCATCGTGCGCTACTCGAACGTACACGTGTCGGTCAGCTCGTTCGTGCAGACCGACGACCTCGAGGTGTTCGAGCGCGTGCAGGAGGGCCTGCAGGCCTCGCAGCCCGAGTGGGTGGTGCTCGCCCGCGGGCTCGGCAAGGAGTGGGACGGGCCGTATCCGGACGAACGGGTCGGGCTGGCCACCTGGGAGACCGGGATGCGCGCGCAGTTCAGGTACTGGAAGCAGATGATGGCCGGGGCGGACGCGTGAGCGCCGCAGCCGCCGAGGCGCCGGTGCGGATGCCGCCGATCGCGAGGCTCGCGCCCGCCGAGGTCCAGCAGTTCCTGCTGCACGAGGCCGACCTGCTCGACCGCCGCGAGCTCGACGCGTGGCTCGCGCTGTACACGCCCGACTGCACGTACTGGGTGCCGGCCGAGCCCGGCGACCCGGATCCGACCCGGCGCGTGTCGCTGTTCTTCGACGACCGCTCGATCCTCGTGGACAGGATCTGGCGGCTCGGCCACCCGCGGATGTACTCGCAGAGCCCGCCGGCGCGGCAGGTTCGCGTGCTGTCGCAGGCGGTGCTCGCGCCGGACGACGACGCCCCCGCGCGGATGCGCACGCGCACCAAGTTCATCCTGTTCGAGCACCGGCTGCGCGAGCAGCGCACCTTCGGCGGCACCTACGAGCACGAACTCGTGGCGTACGAGGGGGCATGGCAGATCGCCCGCAAGGTCGTGCGACTCGCCCAATGCGATGCCGTGCTGTGGAACCTGGGCATCCCCCTGTGACCCCAACCCGAGGACTGTCGAAATGGCCACCGCCAGCTACCTGAACCCCCCAGGCGCCGGCCCCGCGCAGGGCCTGTACTCACACGTCGGCGTCGCGCCGGCGATGTCGCGGATCGCGTTCGTCGCCGGCCAGCTGTCGGTGGGCGCCGACGGCGCCGTGGTCGGGCGCAACGACTTCGCCGCGCAGTTCGCCCAGGTGTTCTCCAACCTGAAGGACGTGCTCGCCGGCATGGGCACCGACTGCAACAGCATCGTCAAGTTCACCACCTACCTGGTCCACAGCCAGGACATCGACGCGTTCATGCGGCTGCGTCGCGAGCTGTTCCCGTCGCTGTTCGCGACCTCGGCCTATCCGCCCAACACCCTGCTGATCGTCGACCGGCTGGTGAAGGAGGAGTTCCTGATCGAGGTCGAGGCGATCGTCGCCCTCGACGCCTGAGCCCCACCTGCGCGAGGACAGCCCGATGCCGACTTCCCGAAGACGCGCGCTCGCGGCGCTGCTCGCCGCGCCGGCGCTCGCGCGCGCCCAGCTCGGTCCGGGGCGCACGATGACGCTGGTGGTGCCGTACGCAACCGGCGGCGGCTACGACCGGATCGCCCGGCTGGTCGCACCCCGGCTCGCCGAGGCGCTGCAGCAGACCGTGGTCGTGGAGAACCGCCCGGGCGCCGGCGGGACGCTCGCGATGGCCTCGGTCGCCAAGGCACCGCCCGACGGCAGCGTGCTGGTGGTGGGCGGCCCGGGCGACATCGCGATCGCGCCGTTCCTGTACGCGGGCCGGATCGCCTACGACACCACGCGCGATTTCGTGCCCATCGTCATGATGGCGCGCTTCTCGCTCGCGCTCACGGTCAACCCGTCGCTCGGCGTCGGCTCGGTCGCCGAGCTGCTGCGGCTCGCGCGCACGCGGACCACGCCGCTCACCACCGCGATCTCGGCGGTGGGGTCCACCGGGCACTTGAGCGCCGAGCTGTTCAAGACCGCCACCGGCATCACGACCGTCAACATCCCGTACAAGGGCACCGGGCCCGCGCTCACCGACCTGTCGGGCGGCCATGTCGACATGATGTTCACCGAGCCGGGCAGCGTGATGCCGTTCCTGAAGGCGGGCAAGGTGCGCGTGCTCGCGGTCACCACCGAGACCCGGGCGGCCGCGCTGCCGGATGTGCCGACCATGATCGAGTCCGGGTTCCCCAACTACCAGGTGAGCGGCTGGTGGGGGCTGTTCGCACCGGCCGGCACGCCGGCGGCGGTCGTGCAGGAGGTCAACCGACAGGTCGGCGCCATCCTGAAGCAGCCCGCGGTCGACGAGTCGATCCGTTCGCTCACCGCCGAGGTGAGCGGGCTGTCGGGCGAGGCGTTCGTGCGCGTGATCCAGGGCGACCTGCAGCGCTTCGGCCAGGCGGTGCGCGCCTCCGGCATCAAGCTCGAGTGAGGTGATCGCGATGACCGAAGCGCGGCGCCACGCCTGGGAAGACCTGATCGACGACGAGATCCGCGCGATCCACGCCGGGCTCGACCATCGGCGGGGGTTCGGTGCGCGGCCGCTGCTGCTGTGCGTCGACAACTACAAGGGCGTCTTCGGCGACCGGCGCGAGCCGGTGCTGCAGATGATCCGCCGCTTTCCCAACGGCTGCGGGCTCGCCGCCTGGGATGCGATCGAGCCGACGCAGCGGCTGGTGGCCGCCGCGCGCGCCGCCGACGTGCCGGTGGCGCACAGCACCCGCGACCCCACGCCGCAGCCCGAACGGCTGCGGATCGCTGCGGTCAAGTGGACCTCCAACTTCGTCGACGGGTTCGCGGACGGCTCGGACCGCGAGTGGCTGCCG
>JBIKMO010000101.1:0-15103 GCA_044359175.1 Burkholderiaceae bacterium
TCGCGCGGCTGCGCGCGGCGGTGGACGGGCTCGACGCGACCGAGGATGCCGGCGCGCTCGCGCGCGTGCTGCGGCCGGACGGCTGAGCGGCGCGGTCCGCGCCGACGCGCCAGTTTGACACGCGGCCGGCGCGGTCGTACCGTTCGGACGTGCCCGAATTCCTCTAGAGGGATTCCGGGCCGGTCGAAGGGAGACGCGACGATGGAGCACGACGAGCCGACGCGCTGCGGCGCCGGGGGCCGCCCCGGATGAGCGCGCGCCCCGCCGCGCCTCGCGCGGTTCCGCTGGCAGGCCTGCGCTTCGCCGACCTGCTGCGACCGGGCGACACCGTGGGCTGGCCGCAGGGCCCGGGCGAACCGCTCGCGCTCACCGAGGCGCTGGTCGCGCAGGGCGCGTCGCTGCCGCGGCCCACGCTGTTCTACGGGCTGACGTCGTCCGACACGCTGCGCCCCGAGCTCGCGGCGCACTTCGGGTTCCTCGGGCTCAACGGCGCGGGCACGTCGCGCCGCGTCTCCGCGCTCGCCGACATCGTGCCGGCGCACGTGAGCACGGTGCCGGCGCTGCTGCGCGACGGGCTGCTGCGCGTGGACGTCGCGCTGGTCGCGGCGCGGCCGCTGCCCGACGGCCGCTGGACGACCGGCGTGGTGTCCGACTTCACGCAGGCGCTGGTGCGGCAGGCGCGCACCGTGGTCGCGCTGCTGAACCCGGCGCTGCCGGCGCTCGCCGACGACGCAGCGATCGATGCCGCCGAGATCGACGTGCTGGTCGAGGCCCCGGGCGACGTACGGATCGCCGACATGCCGGACCCCGAGCCGTCGGAGGTCGAGCAGGCGGTCGCGAGGCAGGTCGCCGCGCTGGTCCCCGACCGCGCCACGATCGAGCTCGGCATCGGCACGCTGCCGGTCGCGGTGGCGCGCGCGTTGCTCGGACACCAGGGGCTCGGCGTGCACACCGGCGTGGTCTCCGACGTGCTGGTCGAGCTGGTCGAGCGCGGCGTGGTCACCAACGCGCACAAGGGACGCGACGCGGGCCTCACCGTGACCGGCGGGCTGTTCGGCACCGGCCGGCTGCGCGCGTTCGCGCAGCGCCCGGGCACGGTCTCGATGCGCAGCACCGAATACACTCACTCGCCGATCGTGGCGGCGGCGCTGTACCGCTTCCACACGATCAACTCGGCGATCGAGACCGACCTCGGGGGCCAGCTGAACGCCGAGGTCGCCGGCGGACGCTACCTCGGCGCGGTGGGCGGCCTGCCGGACTTCGTGCGCTGCGGCAACGCGTCGCCCGGGGGCCGCTCGATCATCGCGTTCCCGTCGACCACGCCCGACGGGCGGCACTCGCGGATCGTCGCGTCGCTCGAGGGCCGGCCGGTGACCACCGCGCGCGCCGACGTCGACGCGATCGTCACCGAGCACGGCGTCGCGCACCTGCGCGGCTGCGGGCTCGCCGAGCGCGCGCGCAGGCTGGTCGCGATCGCCCATCCCGCCCACCGCGAGGCGCTCGAACGCGCGCTGCACGCGCACCGCGGCGAGCCGCCGCTCGCGGGAGGCGCCGCGTGAGCGCGCGCGCGCCCGCGGCCACCCGCAGCAAGCCGCAGCAGGTCGCGCGCGACCTGATCGCGCGGATCGCGGAGTCGGGCGCCGCCGACGGCGAGACCTTCGCGACCGAGGCCGAGCTGCTGCGGCAGTTCGACGTCAGCCGCCCCACGCTGCGCGAGGGGCTGCACATCGTGGAGTCGCTCGGCGTGCTCGAGCGTCGCCCGGGTCCGGGCGGCGGGCTGGTGGTGCGTCGCCCGACGCTGGACGCGCTCGCCCACAGCCTGTCGGTCTATCTGCGCTTCAACGGCGTGCCGTTCGACGCCGTGCTGCGGGCACGCGAGGCGATCGAGCCGGCGCTCGCCGCCGACGCCGCGCGACACGGCACCGACGCGCACTTCGACGAGATGGCGGCGTCGATCGCACGGATGAAGGCGGCCGAGGGCGGCCAGGCCGCGTTCATCGCCGAGAACCGCGTGTTCCACGGCGTGGTCGCGCGTGCGAGCGGCAACGCGGTGCTCGAGACCTACTGGGGCGCGCTCAGCCTGCTCGCGCACGGCGAGCACCACGGCGTGCGCTACACCTTCGGCAACCGCCGCCACGTGATCGCGGCGCACGAGCGCATCCTCGACGCGTGCCGACGGCGCGACGCCGCGAGCGCCGCGGCGGCGATGGCCGAGCACCTCGGCGCGCTCGAGCACCTGGTCCGCGACCACTACCGCCACCTGCTGCGCGAGCCCACCCGCGTGCGCGAGCCCGCGGCCGTGCGCCGGTCCCCTTCCCCACTTCCCACCGACGGTACACCGAAACCATGAGGTTCCAACTCACCCCCGAGCAACGCGCACTGGTCGGCACCGTGCGCGAACTGGCCCGCGACCGGTTCCGCGACCGCGCGCGCAAGTACATGGACGGCACCTTCCCTTGGGACAACCTGCGCGACCTCGCGCAGATCGGCGTGCTCGGCATGTCGATCCCCGAGGAGTACGGCGGCTCCAACCTGCCGGTGCTCGACACCGCGCTGGTCATCGAGGAGGTGGCCAAGGCCTGCTACGCCACCGCGATGGCGCTGATGGGCGAGGTGGGCGTGCAGGTGCGCGTGATCTCCACCTACGCGCCCGAAGGCATGAAGCGCGACATCCTGCCCAAGGTCTGCTCGGGCGACGCGATGCTCGCGGTGTGCATGACCGAGCCGCACGCGGGCACGGACGTGCCCAACTACCGCACGAACACCACGATCCGCGGCGACCGCGCGGTGGTCAACGGCGTGAAGACGCTGATCAGCCGGGCCGACGAAGCCGAGTGGTTCGTGGTGTTCACCCGTATCGACGGCACCCCTGGACGCAACGGCATCGGCTGCGTTCTCGTCAACCGCAACTACCCCGGCTTCGAGGTCACCGCGCGCTACCACACCATGGGCGGCGAGAACCTGGCCGAGATCCAGTTCAACCAGGTCGAGGTGCCGCTGGAGAACGTCATCCTGCGTGAGGGCGGATTCAAGAAGCTGCTGTCGGCGTTCAACACCCAGCGCTGCCTGAACCCGAGCGTATCGCTCGGCCTGGCCGAGGGTGCGTTCGAGGAGGCCGTCAAGTACGTGCGCGAGCGCAAGATCCGCGGGCAGTCGGTCGGCGAGTTCCAGGGGATCCAGTGGAAGATCGCCGAGATGTACCGCGACATCGAGGCCGGCCGCAGCCTGCTGTACCGCGCCGCGCTGACCGCGAACCCCTTCCCCGACCCGCACGAGGCGGCGATCGCCAAGATGTTCGTGAACGAGATGGCGATCCGCGTGTGCAGCGAGGCGCTGCAGGTGCACGGCGGCTACGGCTTCACCGACGACTACCCGGTGTCCCGGTTCTATCGCGGCGTGCGCTACGGCACGCTGGGCGGGGGCGCCACCGAGGCGCTGAAGGACCTGGTGGGCCGCAAGATCGTCGAGGACTTCGACCCGGTCGACGGGTTCCTGTCGATGGGCACCTTCTGAGGCGGACCGCACGATGTTGAACTCCAGCGCCTCCGACGCACCGTCGGCGCCGCCATCGCGACAGCCGCTCGACGGCGTGGTGGTGCTCGATCTCTCGCACATCTACAACGGCCCGTACGCCACCTACCTGATGGCCCTGGCCGGCGCCACCGTGATCAAGGTGGAGCCGCACGGCGGCGAACACCTGCGCATCCGCGCGGGGCTGGGCGGCGCCGCACTGCCCTTCGCGATGCTCAACGGCAACAAGCGCTCGGTGCGGCTCGACCTCAAGTCGCCCCGGGGCAAGGCGCTGCTGCTGCAAATGGTCGAGCGGGCCGACGTGCTCGTCGAGAACTTCGCCCCCGGCGTCACCGACCGGCTGGGCCTGGGTCCCGACGTGGTGCAGGGCGTGAACCCCCGGCTCGTGTACGCGTCGAGCTCGGGCTACGGCCGCTCCGGCCCGTACCGCGATTACCCGGCGATGGACGTCACCGTGCAGGCGATGTGCGGGGTGATGAGCATCACCGGCTTCCCGGACTCGCCGCCGGTGAAGGCGGGGCCGGCGGTCGCCGACTTCTTCGCCGGCACCCACCTGTACGGCGGCATCGTCACCGCGCTGTACGAGCGCGAGAAGACCGGACGCGGGCGCGTGGTCGAGGTGTCGATGCAGGAGGCGATCTACGCGTCGCTGTCGTCGAACCTCGGCATGATGCACGGGCGCGGCGGCAAAGCGCCGCCTCGCACCGGCAACCGGCACGGCGGGCTGGCCGAGGCGCCGTACAACGTCTACCCCACGCGCGACGGCCACGTCGCGATCATCTGCAACAACAACAAGCACTTCCATGCGCTTCTGGCCGCGATGGGCCGCGAGGACCTGAAGTCCGACCCGCGGCTGGCCGACCTGAAGACCCGCGTGGCGAACATCGACCATGTCGATGCGCTGGTGGGCGCCTGGACGAAAGGATTCGAGCGCGACGCGCTGGTGGCGCTGCTGCTGTCGCACCGCGTACCGCACGCGCCGGTGCGCGACCTGGTGGAGGTGGCCGCCGACCGCAACATGCACGAGCGCGGCAGTCTGCAGGAGATCGACCATCCGGAATTCGGCCGCATCACGGTATCGCACAGCCCGATGCGCTACGGCGGGCCGCTGGTGCCGCTGCAGCCGAGCTCGAGGCTGGGCGCCGACGCGGATGCGGTGTACGGCGACTGGCTCGGCGTACCGCGTGACGTGCTGGACGCGCTGCTGCGCGACGGCGTGATCTGAGCGGGGACGGAGCGCCACGATGCCGTTGCCACCGCCCCCGCCGCGCGAGGAACTCCACGCGCGCCGCCTCGAGATCCGGGGTTACCGGCGCGAAGATGGGTTGTACGACGTCGAAGCTCACCTGGTCGACACCAAGACGTCGACGATCCGGCTGGCCAGTGGGCGGACGCTGGCGGCCGGCGAGCCGCTGCACGAGATGTGGGTGCGGCTGGTCGTCGACGAAGACCTTCAGGTTCACGAGGTGCAGGCATGTACCGACGCAGCGCCGTGGCCGGTCTGCCCCGACGCCGCGGCTGCGATGCGGTCGCTCGTCGGGTTGCGGATCGGCTCCGGCTGGTCGTCGGCGGTACGGCAGCGCCTGGGCGGGCGTGCCGGATGCACGCATCTGACCGAGCTGCTCGCGCCGCTCGGCAGCACCGCATTCCAGACGCTGACCCCGGTCCGGATGCAGCGCCCGCAGGCGGTCGACGACAGCGGGCGACCGACCAAGATCGACAGCTGCTGGGCGTACGCGAGCGACCGCGAGCCGGTACGGCTGTTGTGGCCGGCGTTCCATGACGGGCCCGGCTCGCCGCGCGACGGCGGCTGACGCCCGGCCGGGCCTCGCCCGCGGCGCGCGAACGCGCGACGATCGCGGTGCACGCCGCACGACGAGGACGACATGACGCCCGACGAACCGATCGCCACGCTGCGCCGCTGGGTCGACGACGCCCGTCGCGTGGTCGCGCTCACCGGTGCGGGCATCTCGACGGACTCCGGCATCCCCGACTTCCGCGGCCCGCAGGGCGTGTGGACGCGCAACCCGCAGGCCGAGCGGCAGGCGACGCTGCAGCACTACCTCGCCGACGCCGAGGTGCGCCGCGCCGCCTGGCGTGCGCGGCTCGAGCACCCGGCGTGGACGGCCCGGCCCAACGCCGGCCATCGGGCGCTGGTCGCGCTCGAGCGGCGCGGCACGCTGCACGCGCTGGTCACCCAGAACGTCGACGGACTGCACCAGGCCGCGGGCAGCGGCCCGGACCGGGTCGTCGAGGTGCACGGCACCCTGCATCGCGTGACGTGCTGGTCCTGCGGCCGGCGCGCCCCGATCGCCGAGGCGCTCGAGCGCGTGCGCGCGGGCGAGGCCGACCCGCGCTGCCCGGCGTGCGGCGGCATCCAGAAGTCCGACACGATCTCGTTCGGCCAGGCGCTCGTGCCCGAGGTGATCGACCGCGCGCTGCGCGCCGCCACCGAGGCCGACCTGCTGCTCGCGATCGGCACCACGCTTGAGGTGCAGCCGGTGGCGGGCATGGTGCCGCTCGCCGCGCGCGCGGGTGCGCGGGTGGCCATCGTCAACGCGGCGCCGACCGCGATGGACGAGCTGGCGGATCTCGTGGTGCGCGCCCCGATCGGCGAGGTGCTGCCGGCGGTGTGCGGGACGTAGCGCCGGCCGGCACGGCCCACGCGCGTCCGCCGTGCACGCACGCGACGTCGCCGTCGCGTTCCGTTCCGACCGGTTCCGGCTGCGTTCGAGCACCGGCGCGTGCCGACGCGCGCCGTCCGGTCCGTCCGACGCGAGCCCGGGATTGACATTCCCGGGGCCCGTTCCTAGCATCAGTCCGCCTTCGTGCCCCCAACGATGAGGTCCGTCCGTGCCTGCGTTCGCCAGGCCCCGGCTCGATCGCGAGGAGACTCCACCGTGCTGAACATCCTGCGGTCCGCGTGCAGCGCGGCCTTCGTCGCGGTCGTGTCGACCGCCCTCCTCACCGCCCCCGGTGCCGCGAACGCCCAGGCCCGCTTTCCCGACAAGCCGGTGAGGATGATCGTCCCCGCGCCGCCGGGCAGCGGGCCGGACAGCCTCGGACGCATGCTCGGCGCGAAGCTCGCCGACATGTGGGGCCAGCCCGTCGTGGTCGAGAACGTCGTCGGCGCCGGCGGCGCGATCGGGCACGAGCGCGGCGCGCGCGCGACGCCCGACGGTCACACGCTGCTGATGGGGCTGATCGGACCGATGTCGGTGACGGTCCACTTCGGCGAGAAGATGAGCTACGACCCGGTGAAGGACCTGGCGCCGGTCACGCTGCTCATCACGCTGGCCAACGTGCTCGCCGTGCACCCCAGCGTGCCGGTGAAGGACGTGCGCGAACTGATCGCCTACGCGAAGCAGAACCCCGGCAAGCTGCGCTACGGACACCCGGGCGCGGGCACCTCGAACCACCTGTCGGCCGAGCAGTTCAACATGATGGCGGGCATCTCGACCAGCCCCGTCCCGTACCGGGCGAGCTCGCAGATGACCACCGACCTCATCGGCGGCCACATCGACATGATGTTCCACAACGCGCCGGTGGTGCTGCCGCACGTGAAGACCGGCGCGCTGAGGGGCCTGGCGATCACCAGCGCGCAGCGCAACCCGTCCGCGCCCGACCTGCCGACGGTCAGCGAGGCGGGCGTGCCGGGCTACGAGGTCACGTCCTGGTGGGCGATGTACGTGCCGGCGGGAACGCCGCAGCCGATCATCGGCCGCCTGAACGCCGACATCGCGAAGGCGCTGGCGCTGCCCGACGTGAAGAACTGGATCGAGTCGCAGGCCGGACAGGCCGGTGGCGGCTCGCCCGAAGCGCTGGCGGCGTTCCAGGCGGCTGAGACCGCGAAGTGGGGGACGCTGGTGAGGGCCGCGAACATCAAGCCGCAGTGACGGCAGGCGCGGCGTGCCGCGGCTGCGCGTGCACGCCTGCGCCCCGCGAACGCGCCGGGGCGCCGCCTCGCGCGCCGTGCCGAATTCGAACGCAGCGTGCGCCGGTGCGCATCGGGCGCTGATACGCTGACCCGGTCGACCGCGTGCGCCGCAGCGCACGACGGACCGCATCCGGCCTGCCCGCGCCCGGACCGGTCCATCGATTCATCCGGAGGGGAGCCCGCATGGCGGCCAGGATGCACCTCGTGCACATGATGTTCCACTCGCCCATCACGCACACCGCGTTGAGCTGGGCGAGCGAGGACGACGGCCACCTCGAGGGCATGGCCGACTTCGGCTACTGGCAGCGCCTCGCGAGGACGCTCGAGCGCGGGGTGTTCGATGCGGTGTTCTTCGCGGACACGCCCGCGGCGTCGGACCAGTACAAGGGCGGTCCGGAGACGCCGCTGCGCTACGGGGTCGTCTGGCCGACGCACGACCCGATGCCGCTGGTCGCGGTGATGGCCGCGGCGACCGAGCGGCTGGGGCTCGGCGTCACGTCGTCGGTGACCGGCACGCCGCCGTACCTCGCCTACCGCAAGCTGTCGACGCTCGACTACATGAGCCGCGGCCGCCTCGGATGGAACGTCGTGACCGGCCACATGCAGGCCGAGCACCGCGCGATCGGCAATCCGCTGATGGAGCACGACGAGCGCTACGACTACGCGGACGAGTACATGGACGTCTGCTACGCGCTCTGGGACAGCTTCGGCGAGGGCGCGATCCTGAAGGACAGGGCGGCGGGCCTGATGGCCGATCCGGACCGGATCGCGCGGGTCCGCCACGAGGGCAAGTACTTCCGCTGCCACGCGGTGTCGCCGACCCTGCCCTCGCCGCAGGGGCGTCCGGTCATCTTCCAGGCGGGATCGTCGGGCCGCGGCATGCAGTTCGCCGTCAAGCACGCGGAGGCGGTCTTCGCGATCCAGCCCCACGTCGACGCGATGCGCGGCTTCAGGCAGCGGCTGGACGCGGCCTGCACCGCCGCGGGCAAGGGCCCGTCGAAGATCCTGTTCGGCCTGCACTTCGTGATCGGCAGCAGCGACGCGCACGCGCAGCGCCGGCTCGAGGCGCTGCGCGCGAGGGTGCCGCTGGACGCCGGCCTGAGCCGGCTGTCGGCGCCGCTCGGCATCGACTGCAGCAAGCTCGACCCCGATCAGCCGCTCGAGGAGGTCGCCACGCAGGCCTCGCGCGGCATGATGGAGTCGATCTCCAGGATCGGCAGCGACCGGGGCCGGCGCCCGACGGTCCGCGATGCGGCCCTGCAGATGGGGACGACCAGCGGGCTGCCGCAGGTGGTGGGCTCGCCGGAGCGCATCGCCGACGAGATGGAGCGGCTGTGGCGCGAGAGCGGCGGCTTCGGCTTCAACCTGAGCGCCGCCACGCTGCCGGGGATGATGGAGGAGTTCGTCGATCACGTGGTGCCGATCCTGCGCCGGCGGGGGCTGGTGCGCGGCGAGTACACCGGCACCACGCTGCGCGACCATCTCGAATCGTGACGCCCGGGCGGGACGAGCCGGCGGGGCCATGCAGGACCGGCACGGCGCCTTCCCCCGCGACGATGCCGTCCATCGACCCGAAGGTGCGCGCATGAACGTTCCCGTGGACCAGGGCGCGCCCGCCGCCGACCCCGACGGCTTCCGTCGCGCCCTCGGCGAATTCGCGACCGGGGTCAACGTCGTCTGCACCCGCGTGGGCGGCACCGATTACGGCCTGACCTCCAACTCGTTCTCGTCGGTCTCGCTGGATCCGCCGCTGGTGCTGTGGTCGATCCGGCGCGCGAGCCAGAGCTTTCCCGCATTCGCCGCGTGCACGCACTTCGCGGTCAACGTGCTGGCCGCCGACCAGACGACGCTGTCGCAGCGGTTCGCGAAGTCGGGCCACGACAAGTTCGCCGGCGTCGACTGGAGGCCCGGCATCGGCGACGCACCGGTCATCGCGGACGTGGCGGCGAGCTTCGAGTGCCGGCTCGCGGACACGTTCGACGGCGGCGACCACGTGATCCTGGTCGGTCACGTCGAGCGCTACCGCCGCTTCGACCGCCAGCCGCTGCTCTTCGCGAAGGGCCGCTACGCGGTCGCCGCCGACCACCCCGACACGCGGGTCCTGAGGCCCGCCGAGGCCGCGCAGGCGCCGTCCGGGTCGGAGGAGGACCTGCTGTCGCTGCTGATGGTGCGTGCGTACAGCGCGATCGCCACGCGGCTCGAGGGGGCGCGCAGGTCGGCGGGGCTGGGCCTGTCGCTGATGCAGGCGCGGCTGCTCAAGGCGGCGCACACCCATTCGGGCCGCACGCTCGAGGAACTGCTGCCGGAGCTGTTCCTGGACTTCAACGCGAGCCGCCACGTGCTCGAGTCGGTCGTGGACCTCGGCCTCCTCGAGGTCGGCCCGGACGGCCGGCTCGTCCTCACGAAGGCGGGCGAGGCGCGGATCCTGGCGATCGTCGAGCACACGCGGGCGAACGAAGCCGTGCTGTTCGGATCGATCTCCGCGGCGGACCTCGAGACCACGCAGCGCGTGCTGCGGCGAATCGTCGAGGAGCAGGGCCCGGCCCGGCCGCGATGAGGGGCGGCTGCTGCGACTACGTCGTGGTCGGGGCCGGTGCGGCGGGCTGCGTCGTCGCCGCGAGACTGGCCGAGGATCCCGACTGCGAGGTCGTGCTGCTCGAGGCCGGGGGCAGCGACCGCAGCCCCTTCCTGCGGCTGCCGGGGCTCGGCTTCGCGGCGGGTGCGATCGGCAGGTTCAACTGGAACTTCGTCACCGAGCCGATCCGCGAGCTCCACGACCGGCGCCTGACGCTGCTGGCGGGCAAGGTGATCGGCGGTTCCAGCAGCATCAACGGGATGATCTACACGCGCGGCCACTCGAGCGAGTACGACCGGTGGCGCGAGCTGGGCTGCGAAGGCTGGGGCTTCGACGACCTGCGCCCGCACTTCCTGAAGTCCGAGGCGAACGCGCGGGGCGCGGGCGCATGGCACGGCGCCGACGGCCCGATGAGGCTGCGTCGCGCCGACCCCCGGCTGCCGATCTGCGACGCGTTCCTCGAGGCCGCGGCCGCGGCCGGCCTGCCGGTCGTCGACGACCTGAACGCCAACCACGCCGAGGGGCTCGGCTGGTACGACGTCAACATCGACCGCGGCCTGCGCGCGAGCGCGGCCCGCGCGTTCCTCGAGCCCGCCCGCGGCCGCCGCAACCTGACGGTGGTCACCGGGGCCCGGGCCTCGCGGATCGTGCTGTCGGCCGGCCGCGCGACGGGCGTCGAGGCGGTGCGCGACGGCGCACGGCGGGTCTTCGAGGCGCGACGCGAGGTGGTGGTGTGCGCCGGCGCGATCGGGAGCCCGAAGCTGCTGATGCTGTCGGGCATCGGCCCCGCCGACGAACTGCGACGGCACGGCATCGACGTGACCGTCGATTCGCCGCGGGTCGGCAGCGGCCTGCAGAATCATCCGTGCTACCGGCCGCAGTGGGCCTGCTCCGGCCCGGTCACCGCGCGCAACCACGTGGGCGTGGCGCCGATGCTGCGCGCCGGGATCGCGTACGCGCTGGGCCGCTCGGGGCCGCTCGCGGAGAGCTTCGCCTCCGCCGGCGGCTTCTTCCGCAGCGACCCGGACCTGCCGCTCGCCGACATGCAGGTCGTCATGCTGTCGGCGCTGCCGCCGCGCGGCGGACAGCGCATCCGCGACCTGCTGCCGAAGGAGCAGGGGTTCGCGCTGACGATCTACCAGGGCACGCCGTACAGCCGGGGGCGGGTCTCGCTGCGATCGTCCGACCCGCTCGACGCGCCGCGCGTGCAGCCCGGCTACTTCGACGATCCGCGCGACATCGGGATCCTGGCCGCCGGCGTCGAGCGCATGCGCGGCGTGATGCGCCGGCCCGAGATCGCCCGCCACATCCGCGCGGCCGTCGCGCCGCCCGACTCGGTCCGCGATCGCGCCGGGCTGATCGAGCACATCCGGCGCGAGGCGGCGACCTCGTACCACCAGTGCGGCACCTGCGCGATGGGGCCCGACGACGGCGCGGTGCTCGATGCCCGGCTTCGCGTGCGCGGCCTCGCGGGGCTGCGCGTGGCGGATGCGTCGGTGATCCCCCGCCTGCCGAACGCGGCGCTGCACGCGGTGTCGCTGATGATCGGCGAGAAGGCGGCGGCGATGATCGGCAAGGACGCGCGCCCCGCCGCCGGGGCGGGTTGAGCCCGCCGCGGGCTCACGCCCCCTTCGGCCAGGGCGCGTCGATCTCCTCGACGTCCAGCGTCGCGTAGCCCTCGGCCGCGCCGCTGAAGTGCCACGGATGCTCGCCGGCGAGGATGCGGGCGGCGAGCGCGTCCTCCTTGCGCATCCGCTGCGTGGCGCGCTCGACGACCGCGGCGGCCTCGGCCCGGGGAATCACGATCACGCCGTCGCCGTCGGCGACCACCAGGTCGCCGGGTTCCACGCGGACGCCGTCGCAGACGATCGGCGCGTTGACCAGGCCGGCGCCGCGCTTGTCGGGGCTGCTCGGTCCGACGAGCGTCGACCACACCGGAAAGCGCAGGGCCTCCATCGCATCGGTGTCGCGCACGTAGCCGTCGACGACCACGCCTTCCAGGCCCTTCGCCTTCGCGTACTGGGCCGCGACGTCGCCCCACTGCGCGCCGGTGCCGCCCGCCTGCACGACCAGCACGTCGCCGCGGCGGGCGAGGTACAGCGCGCGGTGCATCATCAGGTTGTCGCCGGGCGCGCAGAAGGCCGTGACCGCGGGCCCCGCGATCCGCACGCCGCGGTTCACCGGGCGCATCGCCGCACTCATCGTGGCGGCGCGCCCGGCCACGCCGCCGAGCGCCTCGTGCAGGTCGGACACGCTGACGGCGCGCGCCGCCGCGCAGGTCTCGGCGCCGACGCGATCGACCTGCAGATACACCTGGGACCTGGCCATGATCGACTGCCTCGCTCGACTCGGATGTTCGCTGCGCGGATGATCGTGCCCCGCGGCGCGCGCGAGGCGGGGATCCGCCCGGCCGGCCGCCGCGGCGGGCTGCCGCAGTGTACCGAAGCCGCGACCGCGCGCGGGCGGGGCGTCGGTGCCACCCGTCCGCCGGCACGGCCGTCGCCGCCGTCGTCGGCGTTTTCGAGATCCCGGCCGGACGCCGATGCCGTGCGATCCGGCCGCGCGTAGCACAATCGGGCCGAGGAGGAGTCGACATGGGATCGGACGACGCGCCGGGCATCGTCGGCGTCGTGGGCTGCGGCGAGGTCGGCCGCTGCTATGGCGAGGCCTTCGCGCGGGCCGGCGCCGCGCGCGTCGGGCTGTGCGACATCCGCAGCAACGCACCGGCGCTCGCGCTCGCCGGGCGGCTCGGGACCGGGCTGCTGCCCGCCGCCGGACCGTGGCTCGGCGATGCCGATCTCGTCCTCGGCTGCGTGGAAGGCCGCAACTGCCTGTCCGCCGCCCTGGGCGCGCTGCCGCACATGAAGGCCGGCACGGTGTATGCGGACTTCGCGAGCGCCGATCCGGCCAACAAGCGCGAGGCCGAGCGCCGCTTCGCCGAGCGGGGCGTGTCGTACTGCGACGTCGCGCTCGTCGGCGCGCCGTCGATCAACGGGCCCCGGTCACCGGTGATCCTGTCGGGCAGCGGTGCCCGGTCGTTCCGCGGCCGGCTCGAACCGCTCGGTGCGCGCGTGAAGCTGCTCGACGGCCATCCGGCGGGCGATGCGATCGCGCTCAAGCTCGTGCGCAGCGTGCTGACCAAGGGCATGGAGGCGCTGGCGGTGGACTGCTATGTCGCGGCCCAGCAGCTCGGGCTGCGCGACGAGCTGGTCGACATCCTGGCCGACATCGACGGCGCGCCGTTCACGACGTTCCTGGAGATGCTGCTGCGCACGCATCTCGTCCATGCGCGCCGGCGGATGCACGAAGTGATCGAGGCCGAGCGGCAGCTGGCGCTGTCCGGGCTCACGGCGGTGTCGCTCGAAGGCGTGAAGAAGGTGTTCGGCCGCTCGACCGAGGCGCTCGATCGCGGCGAGCGCTTCGAGGAGGCGCCGCCGCTCGAGGCGGCGCTCGAATGGATGCATCGTGCGGCGGCGGCGACGGGAGGACCGACATGACCGGGATCGAAGGCGCGACCGACACCCACTTCCACGTGTTCGGGCCGCCCGAGCGCTATCCGTACGTGGCCCATCGCACGTACACGCCGCCGGACGCCCTGCCCTCGGCCGCGGTCGCGCTGTTCCGGCGCCTGGGCATCGCGCGTGCCGTGCTGATCCAGGCGAGCTCGTACGGCTTCGACAACTCGCGCCACCTGGACGCCGTCGCGGAGCTCGGCATCCCGGCGCGGGTCGTCGTCGTCGTGCCCCTGGACACGCCGGAGCCCGAGCTCGCCCGGATGCACGAGCGCGGTGCCCGCGGCGTGCGGTTCATCCTCACGCATCCCGGCGGGCTGGTTCCCGCCGATCTCGCGCGCTTCTCGCACCGGCTCGCGGCGATGGGCTGGCACGTCGACCTGATGGCGAGCCCCGGGCAGCTCGTCGAGCACGAGCACCTGCTGCGCGGGCTCGCCTGCCCGATCGTGATCGACCACCTCGGGATGGTCCGGGCCGATCGCGCCGCGGACCGGGCCGCCGCGGCGGTCGTCGAGCGGCTGCTGCTCGCCGGCCACTGCTGGGTGAAGATCTCCGGCGCCTATCGCGTCTCGAACCGCGTGCCGGACCACGACGACGTCGGTCCGTGGGTGCGCCGGCTCGTCGAGACGCGCCCCGACCGGCTGTTCTGGGGCAGCGACTGGCCGCACGTGTCGATCGACGTGCCGACGCCCGACACGGGAACGCTGTTCGCCGCGTTCCGTCGGTGGGTGCCGGAGGCGGAGATCCGCGAGCGGATCCTCGTCGCCAATCCGGCGGCGTTCTACGGGTTCTGAGGTCGCCGGGGAGGCTCGGGGCGGCGCTCCGCCGTCGGCGCAGGGCCGCACGCCGACGCGCGGCGGCCGGTCAGCCCGGGGCGTCGAACACCTCCACCCGCACCGGCGTCGACCGGCCGCCGTTGCAGTCGCCCGACTCGAGCGGGCACACCGACAGCGCCACGAGCAGCGGCATCTCCGCGCGGAACTCGACGTGGTCGCCCGCGCGGCTCGCGGGCAGGCCGATCACCCAGCGGTGCCGGGTGCAGTCGTGCTCGTAGCGCATGTTGATGTCGAAGGTGTCCGGCACGTCCTCGGGCAGCAGGCCGTACGGCGCGATCGCGCGCGCGATGATCTCGTGGCAGCCGTCCTGCGGGCCGAGCCCGAGCTGCACCTCGTACAGGAACCGGTTGCACATCCGGTTGTGGCAGTCGTGCACGCCCTTCTCCGGGGCGGTCTCATCGACGAAGGTCATCATCGGGCGGCACAGCGTGGACATCAGCGTGTCGCCCGCGTGGATGCGGTCGCGCGGCACGTAGTCGCCGACGGTGCGCGGCAGGTATCGGGTGCGCGAGTACGAGGTCGACAGCTTCTCGCGCGGGTTGTCGAGGTTGAAGAGCGCCATGTCGACCACCTGGCGGCTCCGGCCCGGGCGTATCCGTATTTTTGTGGGCGAGGCGGTTGATGACCTTGTCGTCGTCGGTCAGGCGCGAGCGAGTGTGAAGCGCTCCTCGTATTTGATGGCGAACTGATTCATCGCTGCAGTCCAATCGTA
>JBIKMO010000356.1:0-4429 GCA_044359175.1 Burkholderiaceae bacterium
GATCGAGCGCGTGCCCGCCGCGTTCACGCTGACCACCCGGGTCGCGATCTCGCCCGCCTCGAATACCGAGCTGATGGGGCTGTACCTGTCCAACGGCAACTACTTCACGCAGTGCGAGGCGCAGGGCTTCCGTCGGATCACCTTCTTCCCGGACCGCCCGGACGTGATGGCCCGCTACCGCGTCGAGATCGTGGCCGACCCGCAGCGCTGCCCGGTGCTGCTGTCCAACGGCAACCTGCTCGACACCGAGCGGCTCGCCGACGGCCGCAGCTGCGCGCGCTGGGAGGATCCGTTCCCGAAGCCCAGCTACCTGTTCGCGCTGGTGGCCGGCACGCTGGTCGCGCACGAGGAACGCATCCTCACCCGATCGGGGCGCGATGCGCTGCTGCAGGTCTGGGTCGAGCCCGGGCAGCTCGACCGCACCGACCACGCGATGCAGTCGCTGATCCGCGCGATCCGCTGGGACGAGGCCCGTTACGGACTCGAGCTGGACCTGGACCGCTTCATGATCGTCGCGGTCTCGGACTTCAACATGGGCGCGATGGAGAACAAGGGGCTGAACATCTTCAACACGAAGTACGTGTTCGCCCATCCGCGGATCGCGACCGACACGGACTTCGCCAATGTCGAGTCGGTGGTCGCGCACGAGTACTTCCACAACTGGACCGGCAACCGGGTGACCTGCCGCGACTGGTTCCAGCTGACCCTCAAGGAGGGGCTGACCGTCTTCCGCGACCAGGAATTCAGCGCCGACCTGCTTGCGCAGGCCGCCCCCGACGAGGCCGCGGCCCGCAGCGCCCGTGCGGTCAAGCGGATCGAGGACGTCCGCGTGCTGCGCAGCATCCAGTTCGCCGAGGACGCCGGGCCGATGGCGCATCCGATCCGCCCGGACGCGTACCAGGCGATCGACAACTTCTACACGGTCACGGTCTACGAGAAGGGCGCCGAGGTCATCCGGATGCTGCAAACGCTGGTCGGCCGCGACGGCTTCGCCCGCGGACTCGCGCTGTACTTCGAGCGTCACGACGGGCGAGCGGTCACCTGCGAGGACTTCGTCGATGCGATCGCCGATGCGAACGGCCGCGACCTCGCCCAGTTCCGACGCTGGTACGCGCAGGCCGGCACGCCGCGGGTGCGCGCCGAGGGCCGCTGGATCGCCGAGGCCGCGCGCTACGAGCTCACGCTGTCGCAGGCCTGCCCGTCGACGCCGGGGCAGCCGGAGAAGGCGCCCTTCCACATCCCGTTCACGGTCGGGCTGATCGGGCCGGACGGCCGCGACCTGCTGCACGCGACGCTCGAGCTGACCGCGCCGCGGCAGGTCTTCGTCTTCGAGGGCATCGACCCGCCACCCGGGCCCGACGGCACGCGCGATGTCGTGCCGTCGCTGCTGCGGGACTTCTCCGCACCGGTGATCCTCGAGCACGACCCGGGCGACGACGTGCTCGCCTTTCAGCTCGCGCACGACTCGGACGCATTCAACCGCTGGGAGGCGTCGCAGCGGCTGGCGGTGTCGGCGATCCTGCGCACCCTCGCCGGCGCGCCGGCGGCCGACGCGGCCCGCGGCCTGGTCACCGCGCTCGGGCGGGCGCTCGAGGATGCCGCGCTCGATGCGGCGCTGCGCGAGCAGCTGCTCGTCCTGCCCTCGGAGGGCTTCGTCGCCGAGCAGATCGCCGTGGTGCAGCCGCAGTCGCTGCGTGACGCGCGCAACGCGGTGCGTCATGCGGTGGGCGCCGGCCTGGCCGGGCCGCTGCTCGCGCAGGTGGCAGCGCTCGAGCGCCGCGCTGCGTATTCGCCCGACGCGGCGTCGGCCGCACGTCGCGGACTGCGCAACACCGCGCTCGCGCTGCTGGTGGAGGCGGGCGTCGACGGCGCCGATGCGCTCGCGGACGCGCAGCGCGCACGCGCCGACAATCTGACCGACCGCCTCGGCGGGCTCGCGGCGCTCGCGCAGTCGCGCTCGCCGCGACGCGAACGGGCGCTCGCCGAGTTCGCCGACGAGTTCGCCGACGAGCCGCTGGTGATGGACAAGTGGTTCGCGCTGCAGGCGACGATGCACCGCCAGCCCGGCGACCCGCCGGTGCTGGAGCGGGTGCGGGCGCTGATGGCGCATCCGGCGTTCTCGCTGCGCAACCCGAACAAGGTGCGCTCGCTGATCACCGCGTTCTGCAGCGGCAACCTCGCCGAATTCCACTGCGCCGACGGCTCGGGTCACGCGTTCTGGGCCGAACAGGTGCTCGCGCTCGACCCGCTCAACCCGCAGGTCGCCGCCCGGCTCGCCCGGGCGATGGACCGCTGGCGCAAGTTCGACGCGCCACGTCAGGCGTCGATGCGCTCGGCGCTGCAGGCGGTCTCGCGCCAGGCCCGCTCGGCCGACGTGCGCGAGGTGGTGGACAAGGCCCTCGCCTGAGGCGCACGACGAGCGCGACGCGCGTCACGGCGCGGTCGCGATCGGCTTTGCGATAATCGCGGCAGCCCGCCGGCCGGCGGGCCGCCCGCCGGAGCCTGCGATGGTCAGACGCATCAGCCTCACCCAGTACCTGGTCGAGAAGCAGCGCGAGAAGAACCTGATCCCCGGCGAACTGCGGCTGCTGCTCGAGGTGGTCGCGCGTGCCTGCAAGCGCATCGGCTATGCGGTCGGCAAGGGGGAGCTCGGCGGCGTGCTCGGCGACCACGGCACCGAGAACATCCAGGGCGAGTCCGTGAAGAAGCTGGACGTGATCGCCAACGAGACGCTGCTGGAGGCCAACGAGTGGGGCGGCCACCTGGCCGCGATGGCCTCCGAGGAGATGGACCACCCGTACACCATTCCGAACCGGTATCCGAAGGGCGAGTTCCTGCTGCTGTTCGACCCGCTCGACGGCTCCTCGAACATCGACGTCAACGTGTCGATCGGCACCATCTTCTCGGTGCTGCGTCTGCCCGAGGGGGCCGGCGAACCGCGCGAGGAGGACTTCCTGCAGCCGGGGACCGGACAGCTCGCCGCAGGCTACGCGGTCTACGGTCCGTCGACGCTGTTGGTGCTCACCGTCGGCGACGGCGTGTCCTGCTTCACGCTGGAGCGCGAGACCGGGTCGTGGTGGCTCACCTGCGACCGGATGCGGATCCCCGAGGACACCAAGGAGTACGCGATCAACGCATCGAACGCGCGGCACTGGTATCCGCCGGTCAGGCGCTACGTCGACGAGCTCAACGCCGGCCGCGGCGGGCCGCTCGGCAAGGACTACAACATGCGCTGGGTCGCCTCGATGGTCGCGGACGTGCACCGGATCATGACCCGCGGGGGCATCTTCATGTACCCGGCCGACGCACGGGAGCCGGACAAGCCCGGCAAGCTGCGGCTGATGTACGAGGCCAACCCGATGAGCTTCCTGATCGAGCAGGCGGGCGGCATGGCCACCAACGGCCGGCAGCGGATCATGGAGCTGCAGCCGAGCCGGCTGCACGAGCGGGTCGCGGTGTTCCTGGGCTCACGCAACGAGGTGCAGCGGGTCACGCAGTACCACGCGCGCTGAGCGCGGACCGGCCCGACGCGTCCGGTGCGATCTGCGCACCCGCCCGCGGTTCGGTCAGCCGGTCACGACGCCCCGCGACGGTGCGCTGCCACCGGGCGCGAGCACGGCGGCGAGCGCTTCGGATGCCGCAGCGAACCCCATCGCCGCGGTGACCATGACCACGCTGCCGTAGCCCGCGCAGGCGAGCGGCATCCCCGCGGTCTCGGCCCCCCGGGGCCGAGACGCGCCGGCGGGCGCAGGCGACCAGATCGCGGTCACGCCGAAGCCAGCGCCCGGCTGCCGCGCAAAGCCGTGCTCGCGCCGCAGCCGGGCGCGGACCGCCGCCAGCAGCGCGTCGCCCTGCGCGTGCGCAAGGTCCGAGCGGCGCAGCGCGAGCGGATCGAGCCGGCCGCCGGCCGCGCCGCAGACCACCACCGGCAGGTCGCGTGCGACGCAGTGCGCGATCAGCGCCGCCTTCGCGCGCGGCGCGTCGATCGCGTCGATCAGCACCTCGGCCTCGGTCGGCACCAGCGACCCGACATTCGCCGCGGTGACGAAGTCGTCGATTCGGTCGACGAGGGTCGCGGGCGAGATGTCGGCGATGCGCTCGGCCATCACGGCCACCTTCGAGGCCCCCAGCGTCGAGCCGAGCGCATGCACCTGACGGTTCAGGTTCGACTCGGCGACATGGTCCAGATCGATCAGGGTCAGCCGACCCGCGCCGCATCGGGCGAGCGCTTCCGCAGCCCAAGACCCGACCCCGCCGATCCCCACGACCACCGCGTGCACCGCGGCGATCCGCGCCGCCTGCGCGGCGCCGTACGCACGGATCACGCCGCCGAAGCGGCGCTCGGCGAGCACGCCCTCGGGCGGCACGCCCGCGGCCGCGTCGCCCGCCACCGTCGGACTCAGGGCAGCAGCACCGTCGAGCCGGTGGT
>JBIKMO010000102.1:0-15042 GCA_044359175.1 Burkholderiaceae bacterium
CCTGAGGGACGCCATCAGCAGGCTCGTGGCCTGGCGCTGCCCGCCGGACAGCGATCCGATCGGATCGCGCAAGCGTGTCTCGAGCCCGAGCCCCAGCCGGGCGAGCACCGCACGGAAGCGCTCGCGCCGCTGCGCGTTCAGCGCCAGGCGCAAGCCTCGGGCCTCGCCACGGCTGTCCGCGAGCGCCAGGTTCTCTTCGATCGTGAGCGTCTCGCACGTGCCCGCGCGCGGGTCCTGGAACACCCGAGCGACCAGGCCGGAGCGCTGCGCGGCCGACAGCGCGGTGACGTCGCGCCCGCCGATCGTCAGCCGGCCGCCCGCCACTGGAAGTTCCCCGGCGATGACGTTCAGCAGCGTCGACTTGCCCGCGCCGTTCGATCCGATCACGGTCACGAACTGCCCCGTCGGGATCTGCAGCGAGATCGACCGGAGCGCGTGGTTCTCGAGCGCCGTACCGGCATTGAACACGACCGAGACCTCGGCGACCTGGATCATGCCCGCGTCGCTTTCGCCGCACCCGCCGCGCTGCCGGAGAAGGCCAGCGCGATGCAGACCAGCACGGCGGTCACGATGTTCACATCCGAAGCCGTGAGGCCGATCGAGGTCGCGTTCAGCGCAAGCGCGACGATCACGTGGTAGACGATCGCGCCGAAGATGCAGGCCAGCGTCGCGCCGATCAGGCCCCGCGCAGGGATGAGCGCGGCCCCGCCGATGACCGCGGCCAGCCCGATGATGATGGTGCCGATGCCCATGGTGACGTCGGCCGCCCCCTGGAGCTGCGCGAGCATCGAGCCTCCGAGCGCGGCGAGCCCGTTGCTGAGGGCGAGACCGACGAGGATCCACCCATCGGTGCGCACGCCGTTCGCTCTCGCCATCACCGGGTTGGCACCGGTCGCGCGCATCGACAGGCCCGATTCCGAGTGGAGGAACCACGCATAGACGCCCCACACCACGGTCAGCACCATCAGGAAGAACAGCGTCGGAACCCAGGCATTCGGAATGCCGATCCCGGTGGCGGCATCCAGCACGCTCTTCTGCCCGAGCAGCGGTACGGTCGGCCCCGACATGATGCGGATGTTCACCGAATAGAGCGCGATCATCGTGAGGATGCTGGCGAGTAGGTGCAGCACCCTGAGGCGCAGGTTCAGCAGCGCCGTGACGCACCCCGCGAGACTGCCTGCGGCGATGGCGGCCACCGTGGCCGCGTAGGGGTTCCAGCCCTTGACGATCAGGACCGCGGTGACCGCGGCCCCGAGCGCGAAACTCCCGTCCACCGTCAGATCCGGGAAGTTCAGGACCCGGAACGTGAGAAAGACGCCGAGGGCGACCAGACCGAAGATCAGGCCGGTCTCGATCGCCCCCAGGAACGCGACCAGCGACACCGGATCAGAACACCTTGGCGGCGCGGCTGCGCAGCCCGTCGGTCACCGTAAGGCCCATGCCGGTCGCGGTCTTCTCGTTGATCCAGAGCTGGAAGTTCTTGTAGGTGTCCTTGAGGACGTTGACGTCGATGTCGCCCGGTTTCGCGCCGTCCAGCACGCGCTTGGCCATCTGGGCGGTCGCGACGCCGACGTCGTAGTAGTCGAAGCTGATCGACGCCGCGCAGCCCCGCTCCACCGAGCGGGTCTCGCCGCAGAACAGCGGCAGCTTGTTCTCGATCGACACCTTCACGGCCGCCTCGAGCGCCGCATAGACCGTGGTGTCGTTCGGGATGTAGACGATGTCGGCCTTGCCGACCAGGTTCAGCGCCGCCGCCATCACGTTCGTGGTCTGAGGTGCAGGTGACTCCACGATGGTGAGGCCCTGGCTCGGGGCGATCTGCTTGAGCATCTCGAGGTAGGTCTGGGTGTTCGGGAGCGAAGGATTCATGAGGACGCCGAGCCGCTTCGCGCCCGGGACCATCTCCTTCATGAGACGCACGTGCAGGTCGATGGGTGCCAGGTCGGACACGCCCGAGATGAGCCCTCCCGGTTTCGCGAGCTTGTCCACCACCTTGGCGCGCAGCGGATCCGTGACCGTGGAGAACACGATCGGGATGCCCGAATCCTTCGCCGCCTGCGCCATGACGATGGCCGACGGCGTGGTGATCGGGACGATGAGGTCCGGCTTGTCGCCGACGATCTTCCTCGCGATCTGTTGCTGGGTCGGGAAGCTGCCCGCGGCGTGGGAGTAGTCGATCGTCACGTTCTGGCCTTCGCGCAGGCCCAGACGCCCGAGTTCCTCGATCAGGCCGCGCTTGACGTCCAGCAGTTGCGGGACCTCGACGATCATCGTGACGGCGATCCGCTTCTGCTGGGCCTGCGCGGTGGGTACGAGCGCGGCGATCGCGAGCAGCACGGCGATTTTTCTGAGCATCGGATTCCTCCTGGGGTGGGGACGTCCCATGCAGAGAACGTCGTCGACTACACCTGTATAGACAAGCGTACAACGGATTGACGAGAATGCGTAGAGGGTCGGGGTCCTCCCGACGCGGCGTGCTCGACGATGTCGGACCCTTCTGCTGACGGACCTCACGGTGCGATGCGCGACAGGACGAGAGGGCTGCCTGGCTTTCGCGCGCCACCGCGCACGGCCGAGGTGCGGCTGCACCTGAACGAACCGCGGTTCCCGCCCTCGCCGCGCGTCGTGGCGGCCGTGCGCGAGTGCGCCTCGGAAGTGGGGCGCTATCCGGACGGCGCGGGCACGCTGCTGCGCACCGCCATGGGCCTGCGTCTGGGCGTCGATGCGGACCGGATCGTCCTGGGCGCGGGCAGCGACGAGTTGATCGGGCTGTCGGTCATCGCCTTCGTCGAACCGGGAGCGCGCTGCGTGATGCCGTCGCCCTCCTTCCCACGCTACCGGAGCTGCGCGCTGCTGCACGGGGCCGTGACGCAGGAGTGTGGTCTGGGTCCGGACGGCGCCCCGGACGTCGATGCCCTGGTGGCGGCCTCGCGGGGCGCCGCGCTGGTGTTCGCGGCCACGCCCAACAACCCGACCGGCGGGCTGCTGGATCGGCCACGGCTCGAGCGGTTGGTGCACGGCGTCGCGCCGGATGCACTGCTCGTGCTGGACGAGGCCTATTTCGAGTTCGCGCAACTCGAGGGCGGGCCGGACGGCTTGGAGGTGCTGAGTCGCAGAGGGTCGCCATGGCTGCTGCTGCGCACCTTTTCGAAGGCGTACGGTCTGGCCGGTCTGCGCGTGGGCTACGCGATCGCCTCTGACCCGCAGATCGCCGAGGCGTTGAATCGTGCCCGGGGCATGTTCAACGTGAGCGCGTTGGCCCAGGCCGCCGCCCTGGCGGCGTGGGAGGACGCCGGTTACGCCCTCGCGCAGATCGAAGCGACGGTCGCCTCGAGGGAGGCGTTGCGCGATGCCCTGTCGCACGTGGGCATCGCCTGCCTGCCCAGTGCGGCGAACTTCCTGGCGGCCCGTCTCGCCATCCCCGCGGCGCGGGCGATTCCCCTGCTCGCCGCCGAGGGCATCCTCGTCTCCGCCGTGGGCGGTGCGCCATTCGAGCACCACATCCGCGTCACCGTCGGTACGGACGCGGAGCATGCGCGCCTGCTGGCCGCGCTGGCGCGCCTGCCGCGCACCTAGCCGTGGGACCAGTTGTCCGGATCGTCGGAGTCCCCGGGTGACAGACCGATGATGTCGCCCGCCGTATCGACGCCGAGACCGAGAACGGTCCGGTTGGCGTAGGAAAAGTACGCGGTCACCTGGTTGACCTCGAGGATCTCGCCGTCGTCGAGCCCGGCATCGCGCATCGATTGGAGATCGGCCTGGGCGACGGCGTCGGGTTCCCGGGTGAGCTTGCGCGCGTAGCGCAGCGCGGCGAGTTCGCGGCCTTCGAACGCCAGTTCGGGCCGATCGACCCGCAGCGCCTGGTCGATCGCCTGCGCACGCGCCGGATCCTTCAGCAGGCGTGACAGGCCCGTGAAGTGGTGGTCCACGCAGTAGCCGCAGCCGTTCAAGAGGCTGACGTACACGCCGATCGTCTCCAGCAGGTGTTTCGGCAGCGTGTTGCCGAAATGGTGGAGGACGTACTTGTAGATGGCCATGTGGCCTTCGAGCGTGTGCGGCCGCAGGCTGTGCGCCTTCAGGATGTTGTCGACGTTGTCGTCAGGGCCTTTGACGCGATCGTAGAGCGCGCGCAGTTTGCCTTCCGACTGCGCGTAATCCAGGGTGCGGATCCAGGTCATGTCCTCTGTTCTCCCAAGTCCGCCGACGCCGGCCGGGGGCGACGGACTATAGCAGCGGGTCGCCCGAACCTTGGGCGGCGGACGAATGCTGCGGAACGACGGCGCGCCGCCGCTCGGTGCGAAACGCGGCGAAGGGCTACCAGTGCAGCGGCCGCGGCTCCCAGTTCCGATGAGTGAGCCAGTGATCCAGCATCCAGAGCCGGTCCACGCCCCAGAAGGGTTCTCCATCCGCGATGAAGAACGGCGCACCGAAGACGCCCTTGCCGATCGCTTCGTTCACCGAGGTTTCCAGCCGGGCCTTGCCGGTGGGGGATTCCACCTCGTCCCGAAGCCATGCGGTGTCCGCGCCCAGCGCGCCAGCCTCCTCGAGCACCGCCTGGATCGGCGTGATGTCTCGCCCCTCGACCCACAGTCGCTGGAACACCCGCTGCGCGAACCGCTTGGCCAGCGCCGGATCGCGTTCGCGCAGGGCGAGGAAGGCCCGGCTGGCCCGCAGCGAATTGACCCCGTTCATGTCCGGCGCAGCGAGCGGCACTCCGAGGAGCTTCGCCAGCCGGGGCTTGTCGTGGCGCAGGTAATCGGACTTGAGCGGCGTGTCCATCAGCGGCTTCAGACCCATGACCTTCATCACGGTGACGCCGAGCAGAAAGGGCTTCCACTCGACCGCGCGGCCGTGCCGGTGGGCGAGCGCATCGATCCGCGTGGCGCCCAGATACCCATAGGGCGAGATGAAGTCGAAGAAGAACTCGATCGGCTCGGGCATGGGCTGAACTAATAGCACACGCCTGGACTTGGCGGACCCGCGGACGTCCGTGTCCACCGGGTGACCGTGGACGACCACCGGGGCGGCGTCGCCGCCGACGCGGCATGCCGGGGCGGTGTGGTCACGATCCGCTTCGACCGGCGGCTCGACTTCGCGAACGTACCGGCTTTCGTGCACGCGGTGCTGCAGGCCGCATCGGACCCTCCGGGCGCACGCAGCCTGCTCGTCGCCGGCGGCGGCATCAACGGGATCGACGCCCGCGGCGAGGGCATGCTGCGCCATCGGCTCGATGCGCTCGGCCTCCGGCTGCCGTTCGCCGGCGTGAAGACGCCGATCGCCCGCGCGGCGCCGTGCGCCGGTCGGATGGGCCGCGCGCGAGCGCCAGCCCGCCGTCCGTTCCGGCTGACGGTCCGCTGGTCGGTGGGTCACGGACGCTGTGGCGCGCGGTGGGAAGACTGCGCCGGTCGGCGTGTTCGGCGCGCATGAGCCCGACCCGCGTCAGCCCGTCATGAACCCGCCTGCGAGCCCTCCTTCCCCAACCGCCCCCGAACGCGCGCACCGGCCCGCTCAGGGGCGGTGGCTGGGCGGCGTGTGTGCCGCACTCGCCGCCCGGACGGGCTGGATGGGCGTGGGCGCGTGGCGCGTGCTGGCGGTGACGGCGCTCGCGATCGAGACGCAGACGGCGGCTCTGGCCTACGTCGCGGCGTGGTTCGTGCTGAGCCGACAGGCGAAGGAGCGGCGCGCACGACGTCAGTCGCTGCTGCCGAAGGTCTCCTGGCGAATGCGTCGGCGGCTCGCGCGCCTCGGCGCTCGGGTCGAGGCGGTACGCGCGCGCCACGACCCGCCGGTCGCCGAGGCGGTGCAGGACACCTTCGAGGCGATCCGGCTGCTGGCGCCCCGCCTGCAGCGGCCGCGGACCGTGCGCGACGAGCGCCTCGCCGACGCCGCGCTGGTGCGCTTCGCCGCGCTGCTCGAGCAGGTGCAGGGCATGGCTCCGGACGACCTGGCGCACGGATCCGACGCCACCCGCCGCACCCCGGGGGGCGTGCTGCTCGAGGGCCTGGCGGCGCTGCGCGACGAGCTCGTGCAGGAGGCCACCCGCGAGATCGAAGCCGCGGTGGGCGGCTACGGTGGCGACGCCGCGGGTCGCGAGGCGCAGGCGCTGCACGACCGCATCCGGCCGCTGGCGGTGCGCCTGGGACAGAGCGGCGCGGCCGCGGCGGTGCCGACGCTCGAGTCGATCGTCGCGATGTTGGAGTTCCTGCTCGGCCGTATCGAGGGCGCACCGGACGGCCTGGACCTGCGTCCCTTCAGGGTCCGTCGGATCGCGTTCGACTACCTGCCGCAGACGCTGGAGCGGTATCTGCAGCTGTCGCGCGAGCTCGCGGACCGGCACCCGATCGCCGACGGCCGCACCGCAGCGCAGTCGGTGCAGGAACAGCTCGTGCTGCTCGAGCGGCGGCTGGGCGAACTGACCCGCAGCTACCACGACAAGGACGCGAGCGGCCTGCTGATCCACGGCCGATTCCTGCGCGACACCTTCGGGCAGGATGCGCTGCGGCTCGACGATGACCCGACGGGCGCACGCACGCCGCCGCAGGCGATCGCCTCGGCGCGGTGTGCCTCCGCCAGCGACCTCGGAGCGCTGCTCACGTCACCCACGCCGCCCGCGCCGAGCGAGCGTCGTCCCGATGCGGTTCGAACGACCGTCTGAAGCGAGGCCCGCCTGCCATGCAACCCGTTCCGACCCCCGTGCATGTCGCCCCGACCGTGCCGACACCGGCGGCGCCAGTGGGTCCGCTCGGGCCCGAGGCCGCCGCAATGAGGGTGCGGGTGCCGGCCGAGCGGCTCGCCGAGATCGATCGCAAGGCCGAGGCTGCCGTCTCGCGGATGGTGGACGAGCCGATGCACGGCGAGACGTTCCGACGGCACGTCGACGACGTGCACGCGCTGGGTTTGGATGCGATCCGGCAGGCTGCGGGCCTGTCGAGCCGGCTGCTCGAGCGTCCGGTCACCGCGATGAAGACCGGCGGTCTGGGCGAGGGTTCTGCGATCACCGCCTCGCTGCTGGAGCTGCGCCGCACGCTCGAGGACCTCGACCCCGGCCGGCGGGGCGATCTGTTCTCGCCGCGCAAGCTGTTCGGGTTGATCCCGATGGGCAACCGCCTCGAGGCGTACTTCCGCGAATACCAGTCGGCCGAGACGCACCTGCAGGCGATCCTCGAGTCGCTGAACCGCGGGCAGGATGCGCTTCGGCTCGACAACGCCTCGCTCGAGGAGGAGAAGCAGGCCGTATGGCGGTCGATCGAGCAGCTGCAGCAGTACGCGGAGTTCGGCCGCCGGCTCGACGTACGGCTGAGCTCGCGGCTGCCCGAGCTCGAGGCGTGCGATCCCGAGAAGGCGAGGGTGCTCCGCGAGGAGGTTCTGTTCTACGTGCGTCAGAAGGTCCAGGACCTGCTGACGCAGCTCGCGGTCAGCGTCCACGGTCATCTGGCGATGGACATGATCCGCAGGAACAACCTGGAGCTGATCAAGGGCGTGGACCGCGCCACCACGACCACCGTCTCGGCGCTGCGCACCGCGGTGATCGTCGCGCAGGCGCTGGGCAACCAGAAGCTGGTTCTCGATCAGATCGGCACGCTGAACGCCACCACCGGCGGCATGATCGCCGCCACCTCGTCGATGCTGAAGACCCAGGCGGGTGCGGTGCACGCGCAGGCGAGCGCGAGCACGATCGACCTGTCGACGCTGCGCGAGGCGTTCGCGAACGCGTTCGAGACCATGGACATGATCGCGGGGTTCAAGGCGCAGGCGCTGGCCGGCATGCAACAGACGGTCGACGCACTCGGCGAGGAGATCGAGCGCGCTCGCCCGCGGCTGGAACGCGCGCGTGCCGAGGCCTCGCGCGAGCCGATCGCGCCGCGGCCTGCGGACGGCGACGCGCACCGGGAGCCAGCCGCGATCGGCTGACCCGGTCGGAGGGTGCGGGGCTGCGGGTCGGCGCGGTTCACGGCGTCGGTCGGCGAACGCGCCTCGGGCACGGGTCGCCGGCGCAACGGCCCGTGCGCGACGGCGACGCGACGCGCAAGCAGGGTCAGCCGCTGGGCCCGTGGGCCCCGCGCCGCGCCAGCCGCACGATCGCCGCGTCGTCGTACCCCGCCTCGCGCAGCACCTGCTCGGTATGCTCGCCCAGGCACGGCACCGGCCGGTGGTTGACGGGCGGCGTGCCCGACCACTCGCTCGGCACGGCCATCTCGCGGATGCGTCCGAGCACCGGGTGCTCGGTCTCGCGGAAGAAGCCGATGTCGGCGAGGTGCGCGTCCTGCATCAGGCTCTCGAAGTCGTGCACCGGGAACACCGGGATGTCGGCCTCGGCGAGCAGCTCGGTCCATTCGGCGGTGGTCCTGCGGGTCATCTGGTCGGCCACGAAGCGGTACAGCGCATCGATGTGCTGCGTTCGCGTCGTGATGTCCTTCAGCCGAGGGTCGGTCTCCCACAGCTCGGGTCGGCCGATCGCCGCGAGGAACGCGCGCCAGTGGTGGTCGTGGTACACGAGGCAGCAGACGAATCCGTCGCGCGTCCGATAGGGCCGGCGGTCGGGTGACATCGTGCGCGGATAGCCGAAGCCGCCCTGTGCGGGCACGAACGTGTGACCGTACAGATGCTCGCCCATCACGTAGGGCACCATGGTCTCGAACATCGGGATCTCGACGCTTTGGCCCCGCCCGGTGCGCTCACGGGCGAACAGCGCTGCGCTGATGACGCCGAATGCGTACAGCCCGACCGACCGGTCGGCGATCGTGATCGGCAGGTAGCGCGGCACGTCGTCGTTGCCGGGTGCCATCGCGTGCGGCAGGCCGACCGCGCTCTGGATCAGGTCGTCGAACGCGGCCAGCGGCGCGTTTCTGCCCCGCTGCGAGAAGCCGAACATGCCGGCGTAGATGATCCGCGGGTTGATCGCCGCAAGGCGCTCGTAGCCCAGCCCGAGCCGCTGCATCGCGGCCGGGCGCACGTTGTAGGCGAGCACGTCGGCGGTCTCGACGAGCTTGAGCAGCACCTCGAGACCGGCCTCGGACTTGAGGTCGAGCACGACGCTGCGCTTGTTGCGGTTCAGGTTCACGAAGAGCGGCCCCAGGCCGCGTGCGCCCTGCGGACCGATGCGCCGCGTCGAGTCGCCGCCGGGCGCCTCCACCTTGATCACGTCGGCGCCCAGGTCGCCGAGCAGCTGCGTGGCCGACGGGCCCATGAACACGGTGGTGACGTCGATTACGCGCACGCCCGCGAGCGGGCCGGTGGCGGGCGGGGGTGGGGCGGCGGTCATGGTCGGCACCGGTGTGGGGACGCGTGCATCGTAGGCCGACTCGGCGGGATCGGCGATCGGTCGGGCCGAGGTGACGGAATCATCGACCCCGCCCGTGATCCGGGTCGACGGGCGCCGCGGCCCGCGAACCGTCAGTGCACGGGCAGCGCGTCGCCGGAGGAGGCCAGCGCGGTCGGCCAACGCTTCGCGACCGCCCCGTACGGTGCCGTCAGCGCGACCAGCGTCAGCACTCGTCCATCGTGCGAGCCCGTCCCCGACGGATGAGCTTCATCCAGAGTGATCGCCACCTTCTGTTAAGGTCGCGCACTGGAGCGGATCGGGCTGCGACGCGTCGACGCCGCGCCGTCGTACCCCGCCTCGCGCAGCACCTGACCCGAGCGAAGGAGGCAATGGACATGCTCAAGTTCCTGGTCCACGTGACCTGCGGTCCCGCGGACCCCACCCGCGCAGCCCTCGCCTTCCTGGTCGCGAAGGCCGCCATCGAGGAGGGCCACTCGGTCTGCCTCTTCCTCGCTGGCGACGCGGTCACGCTGCTGAAGGACGAGAGCCTGGCGTCGGTCACCGGTACCGGTACGGGCAGGCTGGAGGACCACTACGCTGCACTCGCCGGGAAGGGTGCGCGCTTCTACCTCTCCGGCATGTCCGCCAAGGCGCGAGGCATGTCCGAAGCCGACCTCTCGGGCAAACCGGCGGAGTTTGGCATGCCCAACGTCCTGGTGCGCCTGGCGGCCGAGGCGGATCGCGTGTTGACGTACTGAAACGGGCTCGCGGCTGCGGCAGCCGCGTGCCGCAGATCGTTCGAGCCGGTTCGCGTCGGCTCGGGTGACGCGGCTCGTCGACACGAGTCCGTGGTCGCCGGCACGTCCACGGGATGTCGGCGAGAGCGGTACGTGCTGCAGGCCATGGCGACGCGCCGGAGCGCCTCGCCGCTGTCTTCGTCGCGTCACACGCCGGACATCCGGCTGACATGCACGACCTCCACCCTCCCCGGTTCGGGGTCGCGCGCGCCGGGAACCCCTCGGCACTGCGTGTCTCCGGTCAGCCAACCAGGAGCACATCGCATGTCGGACAAGCTCGACACGAGCCACAACGTTTCTCCGAACGAACACTTTCGCGACGTTCTCGAACGGTCGGTCGCCAACCCCGCTCGCCGCGGCGTGATCCGGGGTGGTCTGGGCCTGGCCGCGCTCTCGAGCATCCCGTTCATGAGTGCGTGCGGTGGCGGCTCGGACGATCCGCCGCCTGCGCCGAGCGGCCCGTCGCTCGGCTTCAGCGCAACCGACAAGAGCGTGGCCGACACGGTGGTGCTGCCCGCCGGCTACACCTACACCGTGCTGCACGCCACCGGCGACCGGCTGGTGAGCTCGATCCCCGCGTTCGCCAACAACGGCACCGAGACCGACGACTGGTCGCAGCGGATCGGCGACCACCATGACGGGATCGAGCTGTTCTACATCGGGGCCAACGGCCGCGTCACCGCCGAGGACACCGGCCGCGCGGTGCTCGCCTGCAATCACGAGAGTTCGGCCGACGCGCACTTCTTCCATCCGTCGGGTCAGACCTCGGCCGGCGTGCGCGGCAAGAAGTTCTCGCAGTTCGGCGACTGGGATCTTGGTGACCGGCCGGCGCTCGAGGTGCTCAAGGAGATCAATCACCACGGGGTGAGCCTGGTCGAGGTGGTGCGCAGCGGTAACGGCTGGCGCTACGTCACCGACTCGATCTACAACCGTCGCGTGACCGCGCAGACGCCGGTGCGCATCGCCGGGCCGGCCGCGCACCTGTCGGACATCCGGGCGTTGATGGCGACCCGTTACGCGCCCGACGGCGCGACCGCCCGCGGCACGCTGAACAACTGCGGCTCCGGCCCGACCCCGTGGGGCACCTTCCTCACCTGCGAGGAGAACTGGGCGGTCTACTTCTCGATGCCCAAGGGCTCGACTCCGGTCGACGCCAAGACCGTCGCCTCGCGCGCCCGCTACGGCGTCGCCAGTGCGCCGCTCGCGGCCTCGGCCACCACCGGATCCGGACAGGGCTGGCACACGCCCGACCCGGCCGACGACCGCTTCGCCCGCTGGAACGCGTCGGCCACCGGCGCGAACGCGGCCGCCGACTTCCGCAACGAGCCGAACACCTTCGGATACAACCTCGAGATCGACCCGCTGAGCGCCTCGACCGCGGTCAAGCGGGTGTCGATGGGCCGCTTCGCGCACGAGGCAGCGGTCCACAGCTTGCCGCGCGCCGGCCAGCCGCTTGCCTTCTACATGGGCTGCGATTCGCGCAACGAGTACATCTACAAGTTCGTGACGGCCGCCAACTGGGATCCGGCGGACGTGGGCGGCGGCATCGCCGCCGGCGACAAGTACCTCGACGAAGGCAAGCTGTATGCGGCGCGCTTCAATGCCGATGGCACCGGCACCTGGCTGGAGCTGTCGTTCGACGCGCCGGCGATCCGCAACTACACGGCCTATGCGTTCGCCAACCAGGCCGACGTGCTGGTCAACGCGCGCCACGCGGCCGACGCGGTGGGCGCCACCAAGATGGACCGCCCGGAGTGGGGCGCGGTCAACCCCGCGAACGGCGATGTCTACATGACGCTGACCAACAACAGCGCCGCCAACCGTACGCCGACCCGGGTCGACGCCGCGAACCCGCGCGCATACACGGATCCGGATGGCAGGCGGGGCTCGGGTAACCCCAACGGTCACATCATCCGGTTCCGCGAAACCGGCGCGCTCGCGACCGCCACCAGCTTCGCCTGGGACATCTTCCTGTTCGGCGCCGAGTCGACCGCGGGCGCGGCCAACCTGTCCCAGCTCACCGCGCGCAACGCGTTCTCGTCGCCCGATGGGCTGTGGTTCAGCCGCGCGACCGGCATCTGCTGGATCCAGACCGACGACGGGGCGATGACCGACAAGTCGAACTGCATGCTGCTCGCGGCGATCCCGGGTACGGTGGGCGACGGCGGCCGGATCACGGTCAACAACAGCATGACGGTCTCGGGCGCCGTGGTCACCGGCACGCAGGACACGTTCATGGGGGCCGTGCTCGGCGAAGGCCGGCTGCGTCGGTTCATGGTCGCGCCCAAGGGCTCGGAGGTCACCGGCATGGCCGAGTCCGCCGATGGCCGCACGGTGTTCGTCAACATCCAGCACCCGGGCGAGAACACGCCGGCGGTGGGCAATGCGCCGGCCTACACCTTCGAGAGCCAGTGGCCAGGCAATGCCGGCTACGGCCGGCCGGGCCGCCCGCGCTCGGCCACGATCGTGATCTCCCGGACCGACGGCGGGCGCATCGGGGTGTGAGTCTGGTGCGTCGGGCCCCGTGCCCGACGCGCCGCCGGCCTGCGTCGATGCGCTGGTCGAAGGGGCGCGTCCGTTCGGGCGCGCCCCTTCGCGAGGCGCAGGGTGCTCACCGGAGCCCGCGTCACGGCGGGCCGATCGTGAGCTCGATCGCGTAGGCGGTCGGATCGCCCCCGGTCTGGTTCATCCAGACCGTGTACGGGCCGGCACCTCGCGAGGCCGAAGGAATCGACGCAAGCAGGTCCGATCGCAACTCGGGCGGGCCGACATGGCCCCACGCCAGCATCCGCTGCACCTGGGTGCCCGCGTCGAACACCGGCGCCTGCTGCACCGCATAGAAGGCGATCGGATCGGCCGACTCGTAGTGCACCAGTCGCAGCGAGCGCAGCCGCAGCCCCGACGGCACGTCGAACCGCACGAAGTCCATGTCGGGCCGGGAGATCACGCCGTGCAGCAGCAGCGTGCCCTCCCACGACGGCAGCACGGTGGGCGCGAGCGGGTCGCCCGAGGGCTCCACCCAGCCGGCCGACAGCGGCTCGTCGAGCGCGGTCGGGACCGCGGGCGACGCGTTGCCCGCGGCATCCGACTGCCGCGTCCAGAGCGTGCGAACCTGGTTGCCGACCAGCGTCAGCGAGGATCCCGACCCGCGGATCCAGGTGCGCTGCGCGTCCACGGAGTACTCCCACACCGCGTTGGCTTCCAGTCCGGCGATACGCACGGTCGGCAGCGGACCGGCCACCACGCCGACCGTCGGCGGTGCGGGCGGCATCGTGTCGAGCGTGCAGGTGGCCATGACGATCTCCGACCGGTTGCCCACCACGTCGAAGGTACGGACCCAGATGATCTTCGCGCCGTCGCCGATCACCTCGAAGCTGTCGCCCTCGCCGCGGATCCAGGTGCGGCCGAGGTCGAGCGAATACTCCCAGCCCAGCCCGTCCAGCGGCGAACCCACCGTCCAGCGGCCGTTGGTCGTCAGGCCATCGGTGATGCTGATCCCGGTGTCGTCGAAGCGCAGCACCGGCGGGGGGACCACGACCGGGGCGCTGGGCGCCGGCTGGGTCATCGGTCCGGCGGCCGGCGGAGGCGCGGGCGCCGGTGCCGCAGCCGTCGCACCGGCATGGCCGATGGCCGTCGGCGCGCCCGCGCCCTCGTCGCCCGAACCGCCGCAGGCCGCCACGAGCATCGCGCCGAGCCATGCCGGCGGGGTGCCGAGGCGCAGCGAACGGCGCGTCAAACGAGATCCCATCGCGCGTCCTCCACGTGCGCTCGGCACCACGCCGCAGCGGCGTCGGATCGTCGGTCAGGTTCTTGACAGCAGCATGACGACAGCCTCGGCGACCGACCGTCCGACCGGTGGCCTGCCCCGAGCGCACCGTCGGCCGATTCCGGACTCGTTCGAGTCGACGGGGCCGCCGTGCCCCCGGCAGGAACGGGTCGAGATGGCGACCCAGGGTCTCGGCGGCCGGCCCGCCGCGAGAGTCAGTCGTCGCAGGGTGGCGGCCGATGGGTGCGGATCGTGCCACACTCGCAGTCGCTCGTTGCCGATCGACCCGAGGGAGAACCCGCATGGCCGAAGCATTCATCGTCGCCGCAGCCCGTACCGCCGGCGGCCGCAAGGGCGGCCGCCTGTCCGGCTGGCATCCCGTCGACCTCGCCGCGCAGGTGCTGGACGCGCTGGTGGATCGCAGCCGCATCGACCCGGGCGCGGTCGAGGACGTGATCATGGGCTGCGTCGGCCAGATCGGCGAGCAGGCGACCGACGTCGCGCGCAACGCGGTGCTCGCCTCGAAGCTGCCCGAGCACGTGCCGGGCGTCTCGGTCGACCGCCAGTGCGGCTCGTCGCAGCAGGCGGTGCACTTCGCCGCGCAGGCGGTGATGTCCGGCACGATGGACGTGGTGATCGCCGCCGGCGTGGAGAGCATGAGCCGCGTGCCGATGGGTTCGCCCATGCTGCTCGCCGCCAAGAACGGCATGGGCCACTACATGAGCCCCGAGATCCGCCGCAAGTACCCGGGGCCGGACTTCAGCCAGTTCCTGGGCGCCGAGATGATGGCGAAGAAGTACGGGCTGTCGCGCGACGAGCTCGACGCGTATGCGCTCTCCAGCCACGAGCGCGCGATCGCTGCGACCCAGTCGGGCGCGTTCGCGGCCGAGATCGTGCCGGTAGCGGTCCGCCGCGCCGACGGCAGCGCGTCCGACGAGCTGCATACGGTCGACGAGGGCATCCGCTTCGACGCGAGTCTCGCGGGTATCCAGGGCGTGAAGGCGCTGCAGGAAGGCGGGGTGGTCACCGCGGCCAACGCCAGCCAGATCTGCGACGGGTCGGCAGGGGTCATGGTGGCGAGCGAGCGAGCGGTGAAGGTGCACGGCCTGAAGCCGCTCGCGCGCATCCACCACATGACGCTGATCGGCCACGACCCCGTGATCATGCTCGAGGCGCCCCTGCCGGCGACCGAGCGCGCGCTCAAGCGCGCGGGGATG
>JBIKMO010000357.1:0-4385 GCA_044359175.1 Burkholderiaceae bacterium
GGGCTGGCCAGCTGTAGCAGCGCGATCGACGCCGCGGCGCCGCTCACCGCCCGTCCCCGCGGTCCGCGGGCCCGTGACCGCAGCCCGGCCCGTGCTCGTGCGCGGGATGGCCGTGCTCGTGCGTGCGGTGCTCGTGCGTGCCGTGCTCGTGCGCGTGGCGATGACCCGGCTCGTGGCGAGGATCGAATGCGTGGATCCGCCCGCCGTGCCCCTGGTCGTCGTGCGCGTGATGCACGTGGCTGTGGCCGTAGGCGCCGCTCTCGGGCTGAAAGCCGTCCTCGATCTCGTGCACGTGCCCGCCGAGCCGCTCGATCATCGCGCGCAACACGTGATCGGGCAGCAGCCGCAGCCAGCCGTCGCCGAGCTGCAGCGGCACGTGGCGGTTGCCGACATGGTAGGCGATGCGCGCGAGCCCGATCGGGCCGTGCGCATGGACCTCGAGCAGCCGCTCGGGTGCGGCCTCGACCGCCACCACCCGCCCGTCGTCCAGCCGCAGCCGGTCGCCGTGGCGCAGCAGCGTGCCGGGCGGCAGGTCGATGCCGATCTCCTCGCCGGACAGCAGCGCGACCCGCAGCCGCGAGCGCTCGCGCTGATCGAAGGCCAGCGCCACCACCTCGTTCGCCGGACCCTGCGGGCCGGCGAACTCGCGCGCGATCGACATCGCCATCGTCGCCTCAGAACAGGAAGTAGCGCTGCGCCATCGGCAGGACCGACGCCGGCTCGCAGGTGAGCAGGTCGCCGTCGGCGCGCACCTCGTAGGTCTCCGCGTCGACCTGCATCCGGGGGGTCAGCGCGTTGAGCACCATGTCGGCCTTGGACAGCGTGCGGATGCCGCGGACCGCGACCAGCGTCTTGGCCAGACCGAGCCGGGCACCGATTCCGGCAGCCAGCGCAGCCTGGCTGACGAAGGTGAGCGAGCCGGCCGCGATCGCGCCGCCGAAGCCGCCGAACATCGGCCGATAGTGGACCGGCTGGGGCGTCGGGATCGACGCGTTCGGATCGCCCATCAGCGCCATCGCGATCGTGCCGCCCTTGACGATCAGCGACGGCTTCACGCCGAAGAACGCCGGCCGCCACAGCACCAGGTCGGCCCACTTGCCCACCTCGACCGAGCCGACCGCGTGCGCGATGCCGTGGGTGATCGCCGGGTTGATCGTGTACTTGGCGACGTAGCGCTTGACGCGCCAGTTGTCGTTGCGGCCGCCGTCGGCGCGGACGGCGTCGATGCGCAGCGGCCCGCGCTGCGCCTTCATCTTGTGCGCGGTCTGCCAGGTGCGCAGGATCACCTCGCCGACGCGGCCCATCGCCTGGCTGTCGGAGGACATCATCGAGATCGCGCCCAGGTCGTGCAGCACGTCCTCCGCGGCGATCGTCTCGCGCCGGATGCGGCTCTCGGCGAACGCCAGGTCCTCGGCGATCGACGGGTCCAGGTGATGGCAGACCATCAGCATGTCCAGGTGCTCGTCGAGCGTGTTGACCGTGTACGGCCGCGTCGGGTTCGTCGACGACGGCAACACGTTGGTCTCGCCGACCACCTTGATGATGTCGGGCGCGTGCCCGCCGCCGGCGCCCTCGGTGTGGTAGGTGTGGATCACCCGGCCCTTCATCGCCGCGATGCTCGCCTCGACGAAGCCGGACTCGTTCAGCGTGTCGGTGTGGATCGCCACCTGCACGTCGTAGCGGTCGGCCACCGACAGGCAGTTGTCGATCGCCGCGGGCGTCGTGCCCCAGTCCTCGTGAAGCTTCAGCCCGATCGCGCCCGCCTCGATCTGCTCCTCGATCGGCACCGGCAGCGACACGTTGCCCTTGCCGGTGAAGCCGAGGTTCATCGGCAGGCCGTCGGCCGCCTTCAGCATCTGCGCGAGGTGCCAGGCGCCGGGCGTCACCGTGGTCGCGTTCGTGCCGGTGGCCGGGCCGGTGCCGCCGCCGATCATCGTGGTCACGCCCGAGGCGAGCGCCTCCTCGATCTGCTGCGGGCAGATGAAGTGGATGTGCGTGTCGATGCCGCCGGCGGTCAGGATCATGCCCTCGCCCGCGATCACCTCGGTGGCCGCGCCGAGCGCGATCGTCACCCCGGGCTGGATGTCCGGGTTGCCGGCCTTGCCGATGCCGACGATGCGGCCGTCCTTGATGCCGACGTCGGCCTTCACGATGCCGGCGACCGCGTCCACGATCAGCGCGTTGGTGATCACCGTGTCGACCACCCCGGCCCGAGGCCGCTGGCCCTGGCCCATGCCGTCGCGGATCACCTTGCCGCCGCCGAACTTGACCTCCTCGCCGTAGACCGTGTGGTCGGCCTCGACCTCGATCACCAGGTCGGTGTCCGCGAGCCGCACCCGGTCGCCGGTGGTCGGGCCGTACATCTCCGCGTACGCGCGGCGCGAGAGCCGGGCCATCGGTCAGCTCCCGGAGCGGGGGGAGGCAGCGGCGCCGGGCGACGCACCGGGGTCGAGTGCGCCCATCACCTGCTGCCGGAACCCGAACACCTGCCGGTCGCCGGCCAACGCGACCAGGGTCACGGTGCGCGCCTGACCCGGCTCGAAGCGGACCGCGGTACCGGCGGCGATGTCCAGACGGAAACCGCGCGCGGCGTCGCGATCGAACGACAGCGCCGCGTTGGTCTCGGCGAAGTGGTAGTGCGAGCCGACCTGCACCGGCCGGTCGCCCGCGTTGCGCACGGTGAGCTCGATGCGCGGGCGCCCCGCGTTCAGTTCGATCTCGCCGTCGTCGATCAGCAGTTCACCCGGGATCATCGTCTCATCCGTCTCGCTCGAGCAGCCGCGAGCGTACACCGGGAAGCGCGCGCCGGTCACACGCCGAGCAGCCCGCGCACCCCGTCCTCGTCCATCCGGGCGCCCTCGCCGGCGCGCAGCACCTCGCCCCGCTGCAGCACCACGTAGCGGTCGGCGAGACTGCGGGCGAAGTCGTAGTACTGCTCCACCAACAGGATCGACAGCGTCCGGCGGCCCGCGAGGTCGGCGATCACGCGCTCGATGTCCTGGATCACGTTCGGCTGGATCCCCTCGGTGGGCTCGTCCAGGATGAGCAGCCGCGGACGGGCGACCAGCGCGCGCGCGATCGCCAGCTGCTGCTGCTGACCGCCCGACAGGTCGCCGCCACGGCGGCGCAGGAACGAGCGCAGGATCGGGAAGGTCTCGAACACCCACCCCGGTACCGTGCGCTCGCGCTGCCCGCTGGCGGCCATCGCCAGCACCAGGTTCTCCTGCACGCTGAGCCGCGGGAAGATCTCCCGACCCTGAGGCACCAGCGCGATGCCGAGCTGAGCGCGACGGTGCGGCTCGAGCCGCGTGATGTCGTGGCCGTCGAACACGATCCGGCCCGAGGTCACCGGCAACAGGCCCATCAGGCAACGCAGCAAGGTGGTCTTGCCCATGCCGTTGCGGCCGAGCACCGCGGTCACCTCGCCGGGCGCGGCGGTGAGCGACACGTCGCGCAGAACGTGGCTGCCGCCGTAGTGCTGGTTCAGTCGGTCGATCTCGAGCATCTCGGTCTCAGCGGCCCAGATAGACCTCGATCACGCGCGGATCGGCACGCACCACCTCCATCGCGCCTTCGGCGAGCACGCTGCCCTCGCACAGCACGGTCACGGTGCGCGCGATCCGCGCCACGAAATCCATGTCGTGCTCGACCACGACCACGGTATGGCGGCCCTCCAGCCGGGCGAGCAGCTCCGCGGTCGCGTCGGTCTCGGCGTCGGTCATGCCGGCGACCGGCTCGTCGAGCAGCAGCACCCGCGGCTGCTGCGCGAGCAGCATGGCGATCTCCAGCCACTGCTTCTGGCCGTGCGACAAGGTGCCGGCGATCCGCCCGAGCGCATCGCGAAGGTTCACCAGATCGAGCACCGCTTCGACGCGCCCGAGCTGCTCGCTGTCGAGCGCGCCCCGCAGGCTCGCCCGGACGCGCCGGTCGGCGGCGAGCGCGAGCTCCAGGTTCTCGAACACGGTCATCGTCTCGAACACCGTCGGGCGCTGGAACTTGCGGCCGATGCCCGCCTGGGCGATCTGCGACTCCGACAGGCGGGTGAGGTCGATGGTCTGACCCAGGAAGACGCGGCCGGCGTCGGGCCGCGTCCGACCGGTGATCACGTCCATCATCGTGGTCTTGCCCGCGCCGTTCGGGCCGATCACGCAGCGCAGCTCGCCGTCGTCCAGCGTCAGCGACAGGCCGTTCAGCGCACGGAAGCCGTCGAAGCTGACGCTCACGCCATCCAGGTACAGGATCGGCCCGTGCGAGACGTCCACGCCCGGCGCGAGCAGGTGACCGAATGCCGGTGTGGCACCCTCGCCCGCGCGGACGGCGTCGTCCGGGTGCCGCGTCATCGCCGCGGCTGCCCGCCGGCGGGCAGCCGGTCGGGCCGTTCGGAT
>JBIKMO010000358.1:0-4372 GCA_044359175.1 Burkholderiaceae bacterium
GAAGATCCAGCGCGCGCCCATCGCCAAGCTGCGCCGCGTGGGTTCGAACAGCACGCTGCCGACGTTGTCGATCACCACGTCGACGCCGTCGCCGCCGGTGGCCGCGATCACGCGCCGGCTGAAGTCCTCGCCGCGCGGCACGACGATCACCTCGTGCGCGCCGGCGTCCGCGATCACCCGGGCCTTCTCGTCGCTGGTGGTCACCGCGATCACGTGGCCCCCGCACAGCCGCGCGATCTGCACGCCGTGGATGCCGAGCCCGCCGCCGGCGCCCGACACGAGCACGCGGTCGCCGGGCTGCACCTTCGCGACGTCGCGGATCGCGTTCAGCTCGGTGCCGATCGCGCACGCGACGATCGACGCGTGCTCGATCGGGACGCCGTCGGGCACCTTCGCGACGTTGTCGTCCTCCACCGCGACGTACTCGGCGTAGCCGCCGTTGAGCCCCGCGTCGCCCAGGAACTCGCGCTCGGCGCACGAGGTCTCGCGCCCGTCGCGGCAGAACCGGCAGAAGCCGCAGATGTGCCGGCGCTGCACCGTGGCCACGCGGTCGCCCACCGCGAAGCCGCGCACCGCGGGGCCGACCGCCTCGACCGTGCCGGCCACCTCGTGCCCGGGGATCAGCGGCATGGACACGCCGCGCTTCATCACGCCGTTGCGCGTGACCACGTCGTGGAAGCACACGCCGCACGCGGCGGTCCGGATCAGCACGTCGTTGGCCCGAAGCGCCGGCACCGGCACGTCCTCGAGACGGAGCGCGTCGGCATCGCCGGGCGCACGCACCACCATCGCCTTCATCGTCCATCCTCCGTGCCGTTCGCGGGGTCCGGCTCGAACTTCACCAGCGTCACCTCGTCGGTCACCGCCTCGAAGCGCGCCCGCACGCGCATCCCGATCGCGATGTCCTCGTTGCGGATGCCGACCAGGTTCGTGTACATGCGCGGCCCCTCGTCCAGCCGCACCAGCGCGACGTTGTACGGCAGGTCGCGCTCGAACGCGGGGAAGTACAGCCGGTGGAAGATGCCGAAGGTGGCGACCGTGCCGCGGCCGGACACGCGCACCCACTCGCGCCGTTCGCCCAGGCACGCCGCGCAGTGGCGTGCCGGAGGGAAGGCGAGCGTGCCGCAGTCCGTGCAGCGCTGCACGCGCAGCTCGCCGGCCCGCGTGCCCTCCCAGAACGGCGCGCCGAGCGCGTCGATCTTCGGCAGGGGCTTCGTGTAGGCGATGCCGCTCACCGGTCGTCCCTCCCGTAGATGATCGTGGTCACCAGCGGCGCCGCGCAGGTGTAGAGCACGTGCCGCGCGCCGTTCACCTGGCGCGGCCCGCACTCCCCGCGCAGCTGCCGCACGGCCTCGACGTTCAGCGCCCAGCCCTGCATGTAGCTCTCCGACATGTGGCCGCCCGAGGTGTTGGTGGGCCAGCGCCCGCCGAGCGACAGCGTGCCGCCCTCGACGAACGGCCCGCTCTCGCCGCGCCCGCAGAAGCCCAGGCCCTCGAGCGAGAACAGCACGGTGGGCGAGAAGTTGTCGTAGATCATCAGCGCATCGAGGTCCTCGCGGGCGACGCCGGCCATCGCGAACGCGTCGCGGCCGCTCGCCGCGATCGGCGCGTGCCAGAAGTCCTCGTCGGGGAAGCTCGAGTCCGCCAGGCGCGTGGCCTGGCCGAAGCCGCGGAGCCAGACCGGCGGCTTCGCGCGGTCCCTCGCGCGTTCGGCGCCGGTGACGATCAGGCACACGCCGCCGTCGTTGATCAGGCAGTAGTCGAACAGCCGCAGCGGATCGCAGATGAACCTGCTCGCCTGGTGCTGCTCGATCGTGATCGGCTCGCGCATCACCGCGTTCGGGTTCAGCGACGCGTGCGTGCGGAAGGCGACGCCCACCTCGGCGAGCTGCCGCGTGGTGGTGCCGTAGCGGTGCATGTGCTGCCGGAACATCATCGCGTGCACCGCGCCGGGCGAGGTCATCCCGTACGGGAACCACATGCCGGCGCCGCCGCTGCCGTAGCCGTCGGAGTCGCCGCCGTACTTCGCGCCGGCCGAGCGTCCGTCGTTGCCGTAGACGAGCGCCACCGTGGTCGCCATGCCGGCGGCGATGACCGCCGCCGCCATCTGGATGGACGCGCCGGACATGCGGCCCTGGCCGGGGGTGATCGCCGCGAACCGCGGATCGATGCCGGCGATCTCGCCGAAGCGCTGGTAGTCCGGGATGCGGTTGACGATCAGCCCGTCGACGTCGCGGGCGCGCAGTCCGGCATCGGCGAGCGCCTCCTTGAACGCCCACAGCCCGAGGTCGTAGGCCGAGTGGCCGGGCAGCCGGCCGAAGGTGGTATTGCCCACGCCGACCACGGCGACGCGGTCGCGCAATGCTGCGTCGGCCATCAGACCCTCCCTTCCCGCAACGCGCCGAGCCGCTCGACGATGCGGTCGGCGTGCGCGATCGTCCGCTCGATCACCTCGGCGCAGGACAGGACCTCGCGGATCATCCCGATGCCCGCGCCGGCGTAGATCTCGCCGTCGTCCAGGTCGCCGCGCTTCAGGCCCGCGACCCGTCGGCCGTTGACGTCGCCGCCCGCGGCGATGAACGCGTGGATCGCGTCGCGGTCCTCGCCGGCGAGCTCGCGCCGGCGCACCTCGAGGGTGAACGCGTTCCTCAGCGTGCGTGCCGTGCCGGTGGTGCGGCCCCACGACAGCGTGCCGGTGTCGGGCGCCTGCACGAGGGCCTGCTTGACCCGCTCGTGGATCGGGCACTCGTGGGTCGCCATGAAGCGCGTGCCCATGTAGGCCGCCTGCGCACCCATCGCGAGGCCGGCCACCAGCCCGCGGCCGTCGACGATCCCGCCGGCCGCGATCACCGGCAGGTCGACCGCGTCGACCACCTGGGGCACCAGCGAGGCCATCGGCAGCTCGTCGTCGCCGCTGTGGCCTCCGCCGTCGAAGCCCTCGGCGACCACGCAGTCCACGCCCGCGGCCTTCGCCTTCAGCGCGTGCTTGACCGCGGCCACCGCGTGGATCACGAACACGCCGGCGGCCTTCAGCCGCTCGGTGTAGACCTCCGGGCTGCCCATCACGACGATCGCCACCGGAACCCGCTCGCCGATCAGCACGTCGATCGCCGCGTCGCTGTACGCACGCGCGGGCCCGCGGCCCACCGACACGTTGACCGCGAACGGCCGGCGCGTGCGTTCGCGCACCGCGCGGACCTGCGCACGCAGCCGCGCGGCGGTGACCGCCGGATCGGGCACCACGGTGTCCGCACCCGCGTTCGGCCCGAGCACGCCGAGCCCGCCCGCCTCGGACACCGCCGCGACCAGGGTCGCGTCGGTCGCCCAGTTCATCGGCGCCTGCACGATGGGCACGCGGATGCCCAGGCGCCGCACGAGCGGCGTCGACCAGCGATCAGCCACGTTCGCCTCCCTGCGCTTCGCGGTCCCAGGCGCCGGGCGTCAGCCCCTGCGAGACCAGCTTGAACTTCTCGACCTTCGCGGTCGCGGTGTACGGCAGCTCGTCGACGATCTCGACGTAGCGCGGCAGCATGAACGCGGGCAGCCGGCCTTGCAGCCAGGCGATCAGCTCGGCCGGCGCGAGCCGGCCGTCGGGCTGCAGCGACAGCACGATGCGGATGTCGTCCTCGCCGGCGCGCGCCGGGTGCGCGACCGCCGCGCAGTCGCGCACCGCCGGGTGGTCGGACACCACGCGCTCGATCTCCCACGCGGAGATGTTCTCGCCGCGCCGCCGGATCCGCTCCTTCTTCCGGCCGGTGAACCAGTAGCGGCCGTCGGCGTCGCGCCTCGCGTAGTCGCCGGTCCGGTACCACAGGTCGGCGAACACCGCGAGCGTCTCGGCGGGCTTGTTCAGGTAGCCGCGCATCATGATCGAGGGCAGCCGCGGCCGCAGCGCGATCTCGCCGACCTCGCCGTCGGGCAGGGCGAGTCCCTGGTCGTCGACGATGCAGCCCTCCCAGTCGGCGTCGACGCGGCCGCAGGAACCGGGCACGCGCTCGGAGGGCGCGCTGTAGATCGTCAGGCCGGTCTCGGTCATGCCGTAGGCCTCGACCAGCGTCACGCCGAAGCGCCGCTCGAACTCGGGGTCGTGGCTCGCGTTGTACATCGCGCGCAGGCGGTGCGCGCGGTCCCACTCGGACGGCGCCTGGCCCTTGAGGATCGGCGGGATCGTGAAGATCGTGTGGCCGACGGTCGCGCCGCACTCGGTCACCTCGCGCCAGAACGTGGACGCGTGGAACTTGGGCGCGACGTGCACGTGCGCTCCCGCCATCAGCGCGGGGAGCACCCCCAGCCGGCTCGCGAGCCCGTGGAACAGCGGCAGCGGCGTGTAGAGCACGTCGTCGCGGCCCAGTTCGAGCGCGCGCAGGAACAC
>JBIKMO010000103.1:0-14695 GCA_044359175.1 Burkholderiaceae bacterium
CGGCCCCGGGGTCGTCGCCCGCATCGCCGGGTCATGGCGCCGGCCGCGTCTCTTGTCTGGGACGTGACGGCTGGCGACTGGGCGACGGGCGCTTCAAGTGCGTCGCGTGCGGCGTGCGTTGCTCCGTCACTGCCGGAACGATCTTCGACCGCACCCGTACACCCCCGACCTTGTGGTTCACCGCCTGCTGGCTGTTCGCCACCGGCAAGGACGGGATTGCTGCGCTGAGTCTGAAGCGCGCTCCGGACGTCGGTTCCTACCGGACGGTTTGGGCCATGCTTCACCGTCTGGGGGTCGTGCTCGCCCATGGCGGTCCGGTCAAATGGAGAGCCCTGGAAACTCCGATGCGCTCGAGGACGGCGCGGCGGGGAAGCGGGGGCCGGGCGGCGGGCTGAGGATCACGCGGCCCGGCGCGACGCGCGGCGAGGCGTCGCCCGTGCTGCAGGCTGTGGTGCGCGTGCACGACGCTGCCGGGCAGCGTGCACGCCGCTTCTGGAGCTGTGTGGCAAGGGCTGCTCCAGCCACAACCGGCCCTTCGCGACGCTCTCGAAGGTTGCGTCGCGGAGGGTCTGCACCTCGGCGGGCAGCACTGTCAGGCTGAATAGCCGAGGATCTGCTCCGGCAGGTGCATCCCGGCCGCGAGATCGACGCCGTGCACGGCCTTGGCGTGAGCGCGGAACCAGACGTCGAACGGCTCGCCCGAACTGGCGATGCCGAACAGCGAAGCGGCGAGATCGTCGGACTCCAGCAGCACGGTCACCACGTCGCCCGCAGGCGTCGGCTGGATCCACGCGGCCTCGCGGGTGATGCCGTGGCGGGCTCGCGAGGCGCGGTGTTCGGCGCTGCGTGCGCCGCGCCAGCAGGCGAGCATCTCTTCGCGGTCGACATCGGTGGTACCGGGCAGCAGGGGCAGGGTGAGGCAGATGGTCTGTCGCATGGCTTGTTCCTCTCGTGGTGGGGTGGGGCTGAAACGCACCTCGGTGCGTTGAATGAAGCATCCCGCGATGGGCGCCGCGGGTCCATCCCCGCCGATCTGGGATTTTTCGTGCATGCGGGAGGGTGGACAGTTCACGGCGCGGCTGTACATCATCCCGACATGGCGAAGGATGGCGTCCGGCGACTCGTGACCGAAGTGCAGAGGCTGGGCACGCGCGCCCTGCCCTATCCTGAACTGCACCGGGAGATCACCGAACGCCTGCGCGAGGTGATGCGCATCGACGCTGCCTGCTGGCACGGGCTCGATCCCGACAACCTGCTGCTGACCACGGCGAACCCCGTGGAGTTGCTGGCCGGCGGCTTCCTGACCCCCGACACGGAGATGGTCGCAGCCAGGGCCGTCCTCGCCAGCGAATACCAGCGCCCGGACGTGAACACGTTCGCGTCGCTCGCGCGGCGCCGGCTGCCCTCGGCGATCCTGAGCGAAACCACCCGTGGGCGCCCCGAACGTAGCGCACGCTACAACGACTTTCTCGCCCCCTTCGGACTGCCGTACGAGATGCGCACCGCGATGGTGACCCGCGGCCGTGCATGGGGCTGCGTGGTGTTCCACCGCACGCGGGCCAGCGGCGACTTCACGGCCGAGGAAGCGGCGCTGATGGGCAAGCTCTCGCGCCCGATCGGCGAGGCCTTGCGCAACGCGCTGCGCTTCGATGCCGCCCGACGCGCGGGGCCGCGCGCCCCGGCACTGCTCGTGCTCGATGCGACGGACGGGATCGAGTTGGCGACGCCGGGCACGGAGGAGGTGCTCGAGCTGTTGCGCTACGCCGATCCGGTGGCGCGAAGCGTGCCTGCATCCGTGCTGATCGTCGCCGCCCAGACTCGCGCCGCCGGGATGGACGGCCGACAGCCGGCGCCGCGCCACGTTCCGACGGCGCAGGGCTGGGTCACGCTGCACGGATCGCTGCCGAGCGGGCCCCGGGGCCGCGTCGCCGTCGTGCTGCAGACGACGCCCGAGGCGCAGGCCGCCCCGCTGCGGCTGGAGGCGTTCGCGCTCAGCGCACGCGAGCGCGAAGTGGCCGCGCTGATCGCGCAGGGCTTGGACACCGCGGCGATCTCGGAGCAGCTCTTCATCTCACCGTGGACGGTGCAGGACCACTGCAAGGCGATCTTCGAGAAGACCGGGACACGGAACCGGCGCGAACTCCGATCGCTGGTGTTCTTCCATGATCACCTGCCGGCGATCGCGGTCCGGACGCCGCTCGATGCGGGTGGTCATCTCGACCTCCCGGACACCCCCTGAGCGCCGCGACCGCAACGAGCCCGAGTCCTCGGATCCGCTCGGTGGTCCGGGAGACGATCGGCAGCAAGCGCCCGGTCAGCGGATCGCGGGTCTCGGCGGCGTCCTCGCCAACGCCACCGCGTCCTCGCTCCGAACGCGAAGCTGCGGCTTCTGGTCGTGCCGCAAGGTCCGCCCGTACGGATGCGAACGGCCACCGAGGCTGCATCCGCCGCTGAACGCGCGATCGAGACGCTTGCGCGACACAGGCGCGTACACGATCCCGAGCAGTTGCCAGGATCCGCCCGCCCTTGCCGCGGGCCGCGAGCCAGGCGAGCAGCGCGTCGTTGTCCGTCACGATGACCCAGGCGGCCCGTGCAGCGCGCTGTCGGCCTCGGGGTCGTCGTCGACCAGCCAGGCGTTCAGACCGTTGTCCTCGGCGAGGTGGCGACGGTAGACACGCAAGGCCTCGCGGGTGATCAGGTGCACCGGGATCGAGTCGCTGGAGAACGCGTCGAGCGCGAGCATGTCGAAGCGCTGCGGCGCCTCCCGGCCGTAGGCGGCCAGCGTGCCGACGCCCAGGCCGATCAGCCCGATGCGCTGCGGGCAGACGCCGCCGAGTTCGCGCAGGCCGCAGATCACCTGCGCGGAGTCTGACCCTGCGCCATAGTGGCTCGTCGGGCTGCCCCTGAAGGTCCGGCCAGACGGAGAGCTCGCGAGTCTCCTTTGCTCCTTCTCCATCGTCACGGTGCGAGGTGACCCACGACCTGCAACGCGGCGCCCCGCGGGCGGCGTGGATGGACGACGATGCCCTCACCGAAGCCGGGCACCCGGCCCACCAAGGCGCCGAGGTTCAGGCCATGGCTCACCATCAGCAGGTTACCGCTAGGGGTGCCCGCACCACGTGCAGCCCCGCCGCCGCGCCAGGCCAGCAGCGTTTGCAGCACCCGCGAGGTGACGCGCTCGCGCGCGGCCTGGTGGGATTCGTCGAAGAACGATTCCAGGGCGGCATAGGCTTCGGGCGTGCGGCCGGAGACGAGGCGCGCGGTGTCCATCGTTCGGCACCACGGCGAAGCCAGCGCGCGCTCGATGAAGATGCCTCCGCGCAGCAAGAGCGCATGTTGCGACAGCGCGGCCTGGATGCCTTCCCCGCTGAGGTTGCGCTGCGTGCGGCAGTCGGCCAGCGTGTAGCCGGGCGGGTCGCCAACACCGGGCGTGGTGAGTGCAAGGCGCATCAGGATCACCTGGCCGCCGTCGCGCAAGGCACGCGCGGTGGCGGGGTCCAGGGCACGCTGCTGCAAACGCGCGGGCGCGGGCGCCAGCAGCAACGTGGCTGGACGGCCTGCTCGGCAGCGCCGTGCTCAAGGCGTATCTGGACGAGCCGCAGAAGATCCGGAAGTGACCGCGACGGCGCGTCGCGCCGCGGCCTCGCGGCGCAGCGTGCCCCGTTCGACCTTGCCGGTGGGGTTCACCGGCAGGGCGTCCACGCGGTACAGGTGCTTCGGGACCTTGTAGCCGCTCAGGCGGGCCCGGCAGTGCGCGAGCAGCGCCTCGTCGTCGCATCCCGGGTCCGCGACCACGAACGCGACGACCGCCTCCCCCCAGTACGGGTCGGCCACGCCGACCACCGCCGCGGCGCGGACCGCCGGCGCGTCGTGCAGCACGTTCTCGACCTCGAGCGGATCGACGTTGTAGCCGCCGGACTTGATGATCTCCTTCAACCGTCCGGTGAAGTGGAAGTCGCCGTCCGCGTCGACGAAGCCGAGGTCGCCGGTGCGCACCCAGCCGTCGACGACGGTGCGCCGGGTGGCCTCGTCGTTCCGGTGGTAGCCGCGCATCGCCGACGGGCCGCGCAGCTGCAACTCGCCGGGGGTGCCGCAGGGCACTTCGCGCGAATCGGCGTCGACGATCCGGTACTCCATCAGCCCCATCGGCTTGCCGTTGGAGCCCGGCTTGGCGACGAACGACCCGGGCGACGGATAGAAGAGCTGCGCCTCGGTCAGCCCGTACATGTGGAACACGTTCGCACCGAAGCGCTCGACGATCCGCGTGCGCAGCCGGTCCGGCACCTCGTACGCGGTGTCGACGGTGCCCAGCCGCGGCGCCCGGGCTTCCTCGGGCGGCACGTCGAGCATCGCGTGCATCATCGTCGGCGCGAGGAACGCGCGGGTCACGCCCTCGTCCTCGAGCAGGCGCCAGGCCCCGCGCGGCTCGAACTTCCTCAGCAGCACCACCGTGGCACCGGCGTACAGGCTCGGCAGCAGGAAGTGGATGTAGCCGATGCCCGAGACCGGCAGCGTGAAGAGCTCGACCTCGGCCTCGGCGCGGGGTGCGGCGATCATCACGTTCATCACGTTGAAGAGATTCGCCGCGTGCGTGCGGACGACTCCCTTCGGCTTGCCGGTGGTGCCCGAGGTGTAGAGGATGCAGGCGACCTCGCCGCCGTCGATCGCCGGGCGGTCGGCGAGCGGCGCGTCCGACCGGCATGCGTCCCAGTCGAGCGCGTCGTCGCCCGCGGACGCGCCCGGCCGGATGCGCCGGACCGGGAGCGCCGCGTCCCGACAGGCCGTCCGCGCCACCTCGTCGAAGTCCTGGTCGTGGACGATCCAGCCGCACTGCGCGTCGTCGAGGACGTGGACGATCTCCGGAGCGACCGCGCGCGGATTGATCGGCACCAGCACCGCGCCGATGCGGGCGAGAGCGAGGTAGAGCTCGACCGCGTGGTGGGTGTTGAGGAACATCGACGCGACCGCGGTGCCGCGGCCGACGCCGTGCGGGAGGAGGCCGGCGGCGAGACGGTCGACACGCGCCTCGAGTTCGGCGAAGCTCGTGCGCAGCCCGCCGCAGACGAGCGCGGTGCGGGACGGCCACTTGCGCGCAGCGACCGTCAGTCCGTACGAGTATTCCATCGCGTGGTCCTCGAGCGGTGCCCGCGTCCCGTCCCGTCTCGCCCGCGGCCCGGCCCTCAGCGGGCCAGCGCCTCGCGCAGCTCGCGCAACGCCTCGTTCGCCGGCAGGTTGCGCTGCCCGAGCCGCTTCGCCCAGTCCTCGGTGACCGGCCGCGTCGCGTCGCCCACGCGGCGCAGGTTCGCCTCGTCGAAGCTGGTCACGGTCATGCCGTGCTTCGTACGCAGCGTCTCCAGCGCGTTGCGGTAGTTCTGGTCCATCTTCGATGCGAGATTGCGCGTCGTCTCCTCGCCGACCCGCACCAGCACGTCCTGCACGTCCTTCGGCAGGCGGTCGAAGCTGCGCCGGCTGATCGACCACTGGTGCAGGAAGGTCGCGATGTCGAGGTTGGCGGTGGTGAACTTGACCACCTCGTAGAGCTTCATCGGGATCAGCGCGTCGACCGGGAAGAACAGCCCGTCGAGCGTGCCGCGCTCGAGCGACTCGTACGCCTCGGTCGACGGCATCGACACCGGCACGGCGCCGAGCGAGGAGATGATCAGGTCCTGGCTGCCGCCGCCGCTGCGCAGCCGCAGACCCTTGAGGTCGTCCATGCCTCGGATCGGCTTGCGCGTGGCGATCTGGTAGGGCCCGAGCGTCGAGGTGATCAGCGGGACGAGCTGGTTGCGCTCGTGGTCGATCCGGCGGAACACCGACTTCTCGTTCCGGATCAGCGAGTAGTACGCCATCGTCAGCTTCTCGGTGCCGGCGTTCCAGCCCGGCAGGCCGACCGCGTTGCCGAGCGGCAGCGCCTCCGAGAAGTACGGCGGCGCGGTGACTGCGATGTCGATCAGGCCCGACTGCAGATGCGTCACGTAATCGTTCAGCGAGCCCGACTGCTGCGCCGGGAAGAACCGGAACTTCACGCGGCCCTTGGTCTCCGCGCCCACGCGGTCCATGAAGTACTGGATGCCGTGCACCACGTACGGGTGCGTCGGCGGCAGATGGTCGGCCACGCGGAGCGTGATCTCCTGCGCGGCCGCGCCGCCCGCGAGCAGGGCGGTGGCGGCCGCGGCGGCGATGCGGCTGAACAGGGTGCGGCGGGTCGTCATCGGTCGTCTCCTTCTGGGGGGTGTCGGTGGGGCTCGGGTCGATACGGGTTGCGGGCGGGCGCGGCTACCGGACCATCAGGCTCGGGAGCCACAGCGTCAGCGGCGGGAAAGCGAGCAGGGCGGCGAGCACGAGGAGCTCGCCCGGGAGCAGCATCGTGATGCCGCGGAAGGCCTGTTCGACGGGCAGCTTCACCGCGCTCGCGGTGACGAACACGTTCATGCCGACGGGCGGGGTCACCAGCCCGATCTCGACGATCTTCACGAACACGATCCCGAACCAGATCAGGTCGAAACCGAGCTTGTCGACGATCGGCACCAGCACCGGCAGCGTCAGCAGCATGATCGCGATCTGGTCCATGAAGAGCCCGAGGACGACCAGCGCCAGCAGGATCGCGCCGAGCACCATCCACTCCGGCACCGGCAGGCCGCCGACCGTCCCCACGAACAGGTCGATGCCGCGCGAGAAGGTCGTGTAGTAGCCGAAGATCGTCGCGCCGATCACGATCGCGAAGATCATCGTGGTCGTGAGCGCGGTGCGGCGCAGCGCCTCGAGCGTGCGGCGCGCGTCGAGCTCGCCGAACACCGACCCCACGACCAGCGCGCCGAGCGCGCCCACGGCAGACGCCTCGGTCGGCGTCACGATCCCGCTGTAGATGCCGCCGAGCACCGCGACGATCAGCAGCACGATCGGAACGGTCCGAACGAGCAGCGCGCCGACGGGCTCGTCGGCCGACGCGGTCGCGCCGTCCGCCGCCGGGGCGCCGGCCGTCGCGGCGGCGTCGGCCCGCGCTCCCCGCCAGTGCCGCCACAGGAACCGCACCAGCAGGCTGTGGACGAGGACGCTGAGGATGCCGGGCACCACGCCGGCCATCAGGATGCGGCCGATCGACACTTCGGCGATCACCGCGTACAGCACCAGCGCTATGCTCGGCGGGATCATGATCGCGAAGGTCCCGGCGACCGACACGATGCCCATCGCCAGGCTCGCGCTGTAGCCGTTGCGCATCATCTCGGGCACCGCGATCCGCGCCATCGCCGCTGCCGACGCGGTGCTCGATCCCGACACCGCGGCCAGCACGCCGGCGGCCTGCACGGTCGCGATCCCGAGCCCGCCGTCGACCCGTCGGAACAGGCGTGCGACCGCGTCGAACAAGCTCCGCGTCAGGCCGCCCAGCGAGGCCAGCTCGGCCATCAGGATGAACATCGGGACGGTGACGAGCAGGTAGTTGGCGGTGCTGCGATAGGGCGATGTCTCGTAGACGGACAGCACCGCGGAGACGTCGCCGACGATGAGCAGGCCGATGCTGCCCGCGGCGAGCAGCGAGAACGCCACCGGCACGTTGATCGCGAGCAGGGCGACGAGCAGCAGGATGGGCAGCGCGATGTCGAGCAGCACGGGTCGGTTCCTCGCGTCCGGTGTCGGGCGTCCGGGTTCAGCGGGCCGGCCCGGGGCCGGCCTCGAGCGCCTCGAGCGCCGGCACCGAGCCGGGCTCACGGTAGGGGAGGGCGAGGCAGCGCAGGGCCATCACCGTGCAGCCGACCGGCACGATCGCGTAGGCGAGCCACATCGGCCAGGTGTACTGGCCGGTCAGGACCTGGTCGGTCGACCACGCGCGGTGCGCCAGTCCGCCGACCTGCCACGCCACCAGCGAGAAGAACACCGTGCCGATCGCCTGGGTGAGCCGGTGGCAGGCTCGCCGGGCCGCGGGAGGGAAGCGTCGAGCGAGGAATTCGACACCGATGTGCGCGCCCTCGCGCATCGAGCACGGCAGCGCGAGGAAGACCACCGCCGGCATCACGTAGATGCGGGTCAGGTCGTAGGCGATCGACAGGGGCGAGCCGAACAGGTACCGCATTCCCGCGTCGGCGACGATGACGACCGCCATCGCCGCGACGCCCGCGCAGGACAGCAGCAGCAGCAGGTCCTCGACCCGGGCGAGCAGGGCGGACGCGACGCCGCGCGGCGCGCCGGAGACGCGCGCGGCCGCTGTCCCGCCGCTCAACGGACGCGCTCCCGGCCGGCGGTCCGGCCCGTCTCCTCGGTCGTCTTCATACCGATCGATATGGTTACTATTACTTGCCAGTATGCAGACTATACAGCGAGGCCCGCCGAGCCTTCAAGCGGGTGTTCCGGCGGTGCGTCCGCCACGCGTCAGGCCGCGGCGAACGCCCGGTCCAGCCGCTCCAGCCAGGCCGGCTCGCGCGCCGGGTCCGCGAAGCTCGCCTCGAAGGAGTTCGCCGCGGGCGCGCGCGCCTCGCGCTCGCCGAGCGACGGGTGCGCGGCGAACAGCGCCTCGTAGTTGGCGGCGAAGCAGCCGCAGAAGTACGCGGGGTCGTCCGAGTTCACCGTCACGCACAGCCCTTCGGCGAGCAGCGCACACCGTCATCGCGCGGCTGATGAAGATGCTCACGCGCCGGGGCGTGCTGGTCGAAGACACGTATCGGGCAAGCGCGTGGCGCGCCTGATGCGGGCCGCCGGCATCCGAGGGGTGAGCCGGCGGCGCGGCTTCGTGGTGACCACCGAACGCGACCGCAGCCAGCGTCCTGCACCGGACCTGGTGAATCGCCGCTTCGCGGCCGATCGCCCGAACCGGCTGTGGGTGGCCGACATGACCTACGTGCCGACGTGAGCCGGGTTCGTGTACCTGGCCATCGTGCTGGACGTGTACAGCCGCCGCGTCGTCGGCTGGGCGATCGGCCAGACCATGCACACCCAGCTCGTGCTCGATGCGTTGCAGGCCGCTGCCGCGGCTCGCCGGCCGAAGGACGTGATCCACCCCAGCGATCAGGGCAGCCAGTACACGAGTCTCGCCTTCGGCAAGCGCTGCAAGCTGCTGGGCGTGCGGCCCTCGATGGGCACGGTGGGCGATGCCTACGACAACGCCATGGCCGAGAGCTTCTTCGCCAGCCTCGAGTGCGAACTGATCGATCGCAGCATGTTTCGCACGAAGGCCGAGGCAAGCACGGCGCTGTTCACGTGGATCGAAGGCTGGTACAACCCGCGCAGGCGGCACCCCGCCGTGGGCTACCGCTCGCCGACGGACTGCGAAGCGCGCCATGCGAATCGCCCCGGGTTGCCCACGGCCGCTGCGCCCGCAGAAGGCGCCGCCGCGGCCGCGGACAACCCTGCCGTAGCGCACATCGAGGAGGTGCCCACCGCTTGAGGCGAAAGCCACCAACCGTCCGTGAGAGCGGGGCAACTCCAACTCCAGCGCCGACGATCGCGCGCACGCGGGCGGGCACGCCTGCCTCGGACCGCGCGGGTTGCCGCCACGCGGGTCCCCGGGGTGGCGGATCGTTCGCGCGCAGGGCCTCGCGCAGCACCCCGAGACGCAGCATCCGCACCGCGTCCTCGTCCCCGACAGCGCGGCCGGGGTCGGCCGGCACGCGCACGGTGCCCGGGGTCGCGACGGCCGGCGGCAGGCGCGCGGCATCCATCGGCAATCCGCAGTGCTCCAGCCGCAGCGGCCAGCCGGCGAGCGCGTGCGCGAGCAGCGCGAACCGCCGCTGCTGCGCATCGAACAGGGGGGACCGCTGAGGGTCGGGCTCGGTCCGCGGCCCCGCCGGAGCGCGCGCGGGTTCGCCGGTCACCGCGGCAGCAGCACGTCGCAGACGTCGGCGATCGCGCGGCGAACGTCGGGCTCGTCGGTCAGCGCGCGCGCGATCGCCACGTCGCAGGCGAGGCGCGGCTCGACACCACACGAGACCCGCTTGCCCGCCGACACCAGCAGCCGCGTGCCCACGCCGTCGTCGAGCCCATGTCCGTCGAGCGTGCGCAGCCGGGGAACTGAAGATCATCGCGACCATCCTCGAGCGGGCGGTGATCGAGAGGATCCTGAGGCCCCTGGGCCTGGACCCGCAGCCCCCGCCCAGGGGCCGGGCGCGCGAGGTGGTGCAGGACTGAGGCCATCCGAGCACCGTCCGGCCCGCGCCGGCCGTCATCAACACCGCATCCGCAGGCTGCAGCACCGCAACGCCGCAGCAACGCAGCCGGGGCGAGGCTGCGCGCTGAGTGGGCGCGGCCTCACCGTACCAACGTCAACCCTGAGATCAAGGCCCGGGCTGCCCCAGGCGAAGCGTCGAGGCGGGCCGAAATCGGCACTGGCCACAGCTCAACCGCCAGATTCAAGCCATCGCGGCTGACCATGGCCCGGCATCGGCTACCAACCTAGCCTGCGTCGGGCATTCGAGGGGCCGAGGGACCGTTTGAAAACACTATGCGCTCCGGAGCCGCGCCACGATGGAAGGCTTGCCGCCCGAGGCACTCGAGCAGGTCGCCGCGTACTTTCAGGCGCTGTCCGAGCCCACGCGCCTGCAGATCCTGAACCTGCTGCGCGACGGCGAGTTCAGCGTCGGGGAGATCGCGCAGCGCTGCGGGTTCACCGCGGCCAACGTGTCCCGGCACCTGTCGCTGCTGACCCGGCACGGTATCGTCGCTCGCGAGAGCCGGGGCACGAGCGTCTACTACCGGATCGCCGATCCGCGGATCTACGAGCTGTGCGACCTGGTTTGCGGCAATCTCGCGCGGCGCTTCGAGGCGGCCGCGCGGGGGCGGGAGGCGTTCGCACGGGGGGCGGCGCTCGGGCCGCTGGCGCGCGGGCGTGGCGCGCGCCGCGGCTGAACCCCCGGAACGGTGCACGAGCCGACCCCACCGAGGCCGTCCTCGTCCCGAGGCACGCCGGTACGCCCGTAGCGCGCGGGCAGGTCGCCCGCGGGTGCGCCGACCATCGCCCGATACGCGATCCGGGAGGTGCACGTCGCGATCGTCCAGCGGCGGCCGCGAAGGCGCCACGCGACCCCCGCCAGCACGTTTCCGGTGCGCGACGGCGCCGAGCCCAGGCCCAGTTCTTGCGGCGTTCGTTCGCGAAACCACGCGCGGGTATCCTTGTGACCATGAGAGGCGTCGCGGCGAATGGGGCGCAGCGTGCGGATGAGGGCGCGCTGCGCGGAGTGGGGCACGATGCTGGACGGCGGGACGTCGACGAACCACGGCGGCACTCGCTGGCGGACCCGCCGGATCCGGTGAGCTCGCGCGCTCCGGTCCGGGTGCGGCTGCCGCTGGGCCGGTGCGTGCTGGACCTCGAGCGGCAGGTGCTGCTCGATCCGCGCGGCGAGCCGGTGCGGTTGCGACCGCGGGCGTGGAACGTGCTGCGGTGCCTGGCCGAGCGCGAGGGCCGTCTGGTGGGGAAGGGCGCGCTGATGACCGCGGTGTGGCGGGATGCGGCGGTCACCGACGATTCGCTGGTGCAAGCGGTGGCCGACATCCGGCGTGCGCTCGGGGCCGAGGCCAGGCAGGTGCTGCGTACCGTGCCCGGCCGGGGGTACCTGCTGCTGGCCGGGTCGGCAGGGCGGCTCGACCCCGAGACGGACGCCGCCTCGGGCGCGGCGCAGTCGGGAGCGGCCAGGTCGCGCGCCGTGGCAGCCAGCCTGGGCGATCGGCTGCGCGAGCGTGCGGCACGGCGGTTCGTCGGGCGGGAGGCGGAGCTCGAGCTGCTCGGGGCCGCGGTGGGCCGGGCGCCGCCGGAGCACGCCCTGTTCTTCGTTCACGGTCCCGGAGGCATCGGCAAGTCGACGCTGTTGGAGCAGTTGCGGCGCATGGCCGAGCCTGGCGTGGACGTGGTGAGCGTGAACGGCGCCGAGCTGCTGCCCACGCCGCAGGGGGTGATCGACGGGATGGGTTCGGCGTTGGCGCTCGCGCAGCGGTTGCCAACGGCCGACGACGTGCGGCGGGCGTGGGCCGAGCGGGGTCGCAGCGTGCTGCTGCTGGATGGCTTCGAGGCACTCGATCCGGTGCAGGGCTGGATGCGCGACACGTGGTTGCCCGGATTGCCGGGCGACCTGACCGTGGTGCTCGCCGGGCGTCGCGCTCCGGATTCGCGCTGGAGCGCGCACCCGCTGTGGGGCGGGGCGATGCAGCCGGTGCCGCTCGGGATGCTCGGCGCGTCCGCCTGCGCGGAGCTGGCCGCGGCGCACGGGACGCCCGCGGCACTGTGCGCTCGGCTGGCGAAGCGCTCCGGTGGGCTGCCGCTGGCCGCGGTGCTCCTGGCCGCCGAAGTCAGGCGCACGGGCCGGCTGCCGCAGGCGCTGGGCGACGCGCTGGTGATCGCGCTCACGCACAGATGCCTCGAGCAGTCGCCGTCGGCCCAGCACCGCGAGGCACTGCTGGCGTGCGCGCTGGCGCGTTGCGCGACGCACGGGCTGCTCGTGCACCTGTTCGGCGCGCCGGCGGGCGAGGGCCTGTTCGCGTGGCTGGCCGAGCAGGGCTACGTGAGCAGCTCGCGCGACGGGCTGCGGCTGCACGACCTGATGCGCGAGGCGGTGCTGGCCGAGGCGGGGGGATGCGATCGCGATCGCTTCCGCGAGTTGCGGCGGGAGGTCGTCCGATGGCTCGCCGCGAGGCTGGGTCCCGGCCGCGATGCCTGGGACGCGACCCTGGACTTCTTCTACGCGCGGCGCAACGCACCGGGTTTCCGCCGCTACCACGATGTCGACGGACGGGCGAGGACCCGCACCCAGATCGGCGTCGACGCCGACCTGAACGAGGTGTTCGCGTTCGCCGGCGAGCACCTTCCGGGCAGCGAGCACGCGGCCCTTCGCCGGTGGGTCGTGCACCCGGCCGCAGAGGTGGTGACCATCCGCGCCGACGAACGCTCGGTGTGCGGCGTCGCGGTCCTGCTGCGCCTGGATGCGCTCGACGATGGCGACGTCCTCGGCGATCCGGTCGTCGCCGGCCTGCGGGCCGCACTCGGGTCCGCCTGGAGCGAGCCTGCCGGGCGCACCTACTCGCTCTTCGCGAGGCACGGGTTCACCGAGGGCCACCCGGAGGCGCCGACGCCGGCGCTCACCGCGATGATGGCCAGCGTGAATCCTCACTTCGCCGACCCCGCGCTGCGACTGTTCGCGCTCTGGGGCCCGATTCCCCGGTTCCTGGAGGCGATGTACGTCGAGTTGGGGTTCCAGCGCCTGCCCGGGGCCGCGCGGGACCTGGACGCGCACCGCTACGAGATGATCGTGCGTGACTGGCAGGCCGAGCCCTGGGGCGACTGGGTGCGGCGCGTGGTCACGCCCGGGCTGCCCGCGCACGGGCCGGAACAGGGGCGGGCGCGAGCCTGCGCGACACCCGAGCGCAGGCGCAGCGACGGCATCACGCCCGCCGCGACGGGCGTCGCCCCTCGAGGATGAAGTCGTGCAGCGCCCGTGCGGCCGGCCCCAGACGACCGCCCCGGCGGCTCACCAGCACGATCGCCCGATGGACCACCGGCGCGGTCAGCGGCACGCCGACCAGGTCGCTGCTGCCCCGGGGCAGCGCCAGCTGCGGCACCGCGGCCACGCCCAGCCCGGCGGCCACCAGCCCGAGCAGCGTGTGCACGTGGCGGGCCTCGAACACCGGCTGAGGCCGCCAGTCCAGGCCGGCCAGCGCCTTCTCGAGCAGCATCCGGTTGCCCGAGGTCTGATCGACCGCCAGCAGCGCCTCGCCGCGCAGGTCCTCCCAGCGCACCGCGCGGCGTGCGGCCAGCGGGTGATCACGGCGGCAGGCGACCACGAAGCGCTCGCGCAGCAGCGGGATCGTGCGCAGCTCCGGCTGATCGGCCCCGATGAAGTTGAGTCCGAAGTCCGCTTCGCCCGAGAGCACCGCGGCGAGGGCCTCGTGCGCGTGCGCATCGTGGATGCGCACGCGGATCGCAGGATAGCGGCCGTGGAACCGTCGCAGCACGGCGGGCAGGAAGTGCAGCGTCGCCGAAGGCACGCAGGCGATCGTGACCCGGCCGACGCGCTGCGCGGCGAGCGACTCGATGCCGAGCAGCGTGCCGTCGAGGTCGTCCAGCAGCGTCTGCATCCTGAGCGCGAATTCGCGGCCAACCTGCGTCGGCGCGACGCGGCGGGTCGTGCGCTCGAGCAGCCGCACGCCCAGCGCGGACTCCAGCTTCTCGACCCGGCGTGACAGCGCGGGCTGCGACAGGTGCACGGCTTCGGCGGCGGCCCGGAAGCTGCCCAGCCGAACGACCGCGGCGAAGGCCTCCAGATCGCCGAGGTCGAAGCGACGGGCCGGTCTTGCAGTCATGCGCGAGGTGCAATGGTCGTTGCGAATTATGCACTTTCGTCGGCATCCGACGAATACGATCATTCGCAGCATCGTGATCACGCGGCCGTCGCGGCCGGCGAGGAGACCCACGTGGATCTGGCACTCGGGGACAAGACCGCGCTGGTGACCGGCGCCAGCGTCGGCATCGGGCGGGCGATCGCCAAGGCGCTGGCGGCTGAGGGCGTGCGCGTGGCGGTGGCGGCTCGGCGCGTCGAGAAGCTGCGCGAACTGTCCGACGAGATCGTCGCCGCCGGCGGGCGGACACCGGTCCTGGTGGGCTGCGACCTGGCGGCCGAGGACGCCGCGAGCACGCTCGCCGCGCAGGCGCTGCAGGCGCTCGGCCAGGTCGACATCCTGGTCAACAACGCCGGCGGATCACGCAGTTTCAAGGACCTTCACG
>JBIKMO010000359.1:0-4271 GCA_044359175.1 Burkholderiaceae bacterium
AGACGCCCCCGGCGGCCTGCGCCGGAAAGAACTTGAGGAACGACAGCCCTTCGCCGAGCGCAGCCATCACCTCGGACGGAGTCATCACGCCCGGCATCGGCGGCAGCCCGGCATCGCGCGCCGCGGCCGCGATCGACCGGTCGAATCCCGGCATCACCACGAACCGCGCGCCCGCCGCCGCCACGCGTGCGACGTCTGACCGCGCGACCACGGTGCCCGCACCGACCACCGCGTCGGGCACCTCGGCGGCGATGCGGCGGATCGCGTCCAGCCCGGCACGCGTGCGCAGCGTGACCTCGAGCAGCGCGACCCCGCCGGCGACGCAGGCGCGCGCGAGCGGCACCGCGTGCCGCGCGTCGTCCAGCACGATCACCGGGATCACGGGCGCGGGCGGCGACGGTCCGCCCGAGCCCCCGAGGAGGTCGCCGAAGGTCATCGTCGGTCACGCTACACCACGCCCGCGCCCCGCAGCAAGCCGCCGTCGTGTGCCGCCCTCGGCGCCGCCGACCCGCGCGGGCTCGGGATGCGGCACCATCGGGCATCCGTCCGTCGTGGTCGCCGGCCGCGGGAGCGGCGCATACTTCGCGCCGGGCCCGGACTCGTACGCGACAGCGACGTGGCCGGCCGAACCGGGAGACCGCCATGTCCGAGCACGACCGATTCCGTGCAGCGCGCGACCTGCTGATCGCTCGCCGCACCGACCTGGCCGCCGCGCGCGCCGTGTTCGAGTGGCCGAAGCTCGAGCACTTCGACTGGGCGACCGACTGGTTCGACCGCGTCGCGCGCGACAACGACGCCCCGGCGCTGCAGATCGTCGAGGCCTCGGGCGCCGAGGCGAAGCTCAGCTACCGCGAGCTGTCGCGCCGCTCGTCGCAGGTCGCGGCCTTCCTCTGCGGCCTGGGCGCACGAGCCGGCGACCGGATGCTGCTGATGCTCGGCAACGAGGTGCCGCTGTGGGAGACCATGCTCGCGGCGATCCGGCTGGGCGTCGTGGTGATCCCGGCCACCACGCTGCTGTCCGGGCCGGATCTGGCCGACCGCCTCGCGCGCGGCCGCGTGCGCTGGATCGTCACCAACGGCACCGGGCTCGCACGCGTGAGCGAGCTGCCGGCCGACGCGTTCTCGGGCGTGGGCCGCGTGCTCGCGGGGCCGACCGGGCGCGACGCGGCGGGCGCCCCGCCCCCGGGGTGGATCGACTACCGCGACGCCGACCGCGCGCCCGAGACGTTCGAGCGCGGCGCGCCCCTGTCGGTGGACGAACCGCTGCTCGAGTACTTCACCTCGGGCACCACCTCGCGGCCCAAGCTCGTGCGCCACACCCGCCAGAGCTACCCGGTGGGTCACCTGAGCACGATGTACTGGCTCGGGCTGCAGCCGGGCGACGTGCACTGGACCATCTCGTCGCCGGGCTGGGCCAAGCACGCGTGGAGCTGCTTCTTCGCGCCGTTCAACGCGCAGGCCTGCGTCTTCATCTTCAACTACGCCCGCTTCGACGGCCCGGCGATCCTCGACACCCTGGTGCGCCATCGCGTGGACACGCTGTGCGCACCGCCGACCGTATGGCGGATGCTGATCCAGGAGCGGCTCGGCCAGTGGGGGGTCGGGCTGCGCGAGGCGATCTCCGCCGGCGAGCCGCTGAACCCGGAGGTGATCGAACAGGTGCGGACCGCCTGGGGCGTCACCATCCGCGACGGCTTCGGCCAGACCGAAACCACCGCGATGATCGGCAACCCGCCGGGCCAGCCGCTGAAGCCCGGTTCGATGGGTCGGCCGCTGCCCGGCTATCCGGTGGTGCTGCTCGACCCCGACGGCCGGCCGGCCGACGAGGGGGAGATCTGCATCGACCTGTCGCGACGGCCACCGTCGTTGATGCAGGGCTACGCCGATGACCCCGAGAAGACCGCGGAGTCGATGCGCGACGGCCATTACCACACCGGCGACGTCGGGATGCGCGACGCCGACGGGTATGTGACCTACGTCGGCCGCGCCGACGACGTGTTCAAGGCCTCGGGCTACCGGATCAGCCCGTTCGAGCTGGAGAGCGCGCTGATCGAGCATCCGGCGGTCGCCGAGGCCGCGGTGGTGCCCTCGCCCGACGCGCTGCGCGGCTTCGTGCCCAAGGCCTACGTGATCCTGGCCGCCGGCCACGCGCCCGATGCCGACACCGCGCGCGCGATCTTCCAGTTCCTGCGCGAGCGGGTGTCGCCCTACAAGATGGTGCGACGCATCGAGTTCGCCGACCTGCCGAAGACGATCAGCGGCAAGATCCGCCGCGTCGAACTGCGCGCGCAGGAGCGGGGCCGACCCGAGGGCACGCCGCGCAACGCACTCGAGTTCCTGGAAGAACGCTCGCGCTGAGCGCCGCGAGGATGACGTCGCAGGCCAGATCGATGACCACCGTGCCGTAGACCGCGACGCTGGCGCCGTTGCGCAGAGGGGTGAGGGTGCCGCCGATCGAGGTCGACGACCCACCTGCACCAGCGCGCCATTCAGCCGAAAGAGGCCGCCCGCGGCCGCTCAGCCCTCGTCGCCCCAGACCGCCGTGCCCCAGGGCTCGGCCGAGGTCGCCGACCAGTCGATCGTGATCGACTGGCCGCCGCCGACGCAGGCGGCGACCGGCACGACCGAGGTCACGGTCGTGCCGTAGGTGGCCGCGTGCGCGGCGAGCGCCGCGCTCACGGTCTGCAGCGCCGTCGCCGCGGGCACGTTGGTCACGCACACCACCGCCACCGGCCGCTCGAACAGGTCGTCGAGCGGCCAGCGTACCGCGAAGCGCAGCGTGCCGGGCTGCTCGACGATCGGGGGCCGCTGCGGCTGCGGCGGCGGTGCGCCGAAGTCCAGCGCGACCGCCGCCGCGTAGGCGGACGCGTTCAGGTTCAGCCCCGAGGCGGGATGCGCGACGATCACCCGGCGCATGCCCGCCCGGAACGCCGCGAGCTGCTCGTACAGCGTGCCTGCATCCATCCGCGCCGACAGTTCGTCGATCGCCGCATCCAGGGCTGAGGCCGGCCGGCCGAGCTCGGCCATCCAGCCGCGCACCCCAGCGTTGGCCAGTCCGTGGAACAGCTCCGGGGTCGACTGGGTCGCCGCCTGCGGCGAGGTCACGTCGGCGGCGCGCCGGCGCGGCAGGCCGCCCACGCCGAAGGTGCGCTCGACCTCGGCGTGCGCCGCCGCCACGCGCGCCGCATCCGGCGTGCCGCGGGCGAACGCGCGCCGCGTGGCGAGCTCGGTGAGCGCGGTCACGTGGACCGGGAGATCGTTGCCCGCGCCGTCGAAGGACGCGATCGCGCGCAGACGGCCGAGCGCGACGCGCGCGCCGGGGACCGCGTCGTCCGGCCAGGTGCCGCCGTCGGCCTCGACCAGCAGCAGCCCGGTGCGCCGCGGCAGCTCGAGCCGCCAGGTGCCGTCGTCGCCGGTGACCGTGCAGATCGCGCCCGGCCCGTCGGCGACGCCGATGGACAGCCAGGTCGCACACACGCGCGCCCCGGCGACCGGACCTTTGGCGACCGTGCCCGCCACGAACACCGGCGGCGGGCCCGGATCCGACGGCGCCCCCCCCGAGCCGCAGGCGGCCGCGAGCACCGCCGCGATCGCGGCGGCGCGACCCCGGGCGCACCGTCGCAGGTCACGGTCGGGGCGCATCGGTCAGCTCCTCGCGGGCCGCCCGGCGACGAAGCCGTAGGCGAGGTTGGTGCGCAGGCCGCCGTCGCGCAGGTAGGCCGCCTTGGCGAGCGCGAGCGCATCGCCGTCGAGCGCCGAGCGGCTGCGCGCGTCGAAGCGGTACAGCCGCGCGTTGTTGCCGCCGAAGATCGCACGCTTGACCGGCCCGTCGGCCGGACCGAGCGGGTCGAAGCCATGCCGCTCGCGCAGCTCCTGCGGGATCTCGAGCCGGCGCAGCGCCTCGATCTGCCACTGCGGCGCACCGGTCCAGATCGCGTCGGTGCCCCAGCACACGTGGTCCGCCCCCAGGTCCCGGATCAGCTGGCCCATCATCACCGCGGCGAGCTTCGGCTCGGCGATCGTGGTCTGCGCGAACAGCTGGCCCACGTCCGCGTACACGTTCGAGACGCCCGCCCGGGCGGGAATCTCGGCCAGGTCGGTCACCCAGTCCACGCGCCCGGTGCGCTCGAACTGGGTCCACGCATCCTCGGCGCGCCCGCCGCCCGCATAGCGGTAGCCGCCGTGATAGATGATGAAGTTCAGGTTCGGCCAGTCGCGGGCCGCGCGCGCGACGTCGGAGACGTCGCAGTGGGGCAGCAGATGCGGAAAAC
>JBIKMO010000360.1:0-4259 GCA_044359175.1 Burkholderiaceae bacterium
GCGCGGACGGCATGACACGGGGCGTGCGCCTCAGGGGCCCCAGCGGGCGTTCCCTGACGGCCCGAGTGTCCCGGGGTGGTCCGGGAGACACCGAGGCGGGACCGCGGTTGGCGGTCGCCTCGGCCGCGGTCGGCGCGGACCCGGCCCGTGGTCAGCGCGGGGTGCCGGTCGCCGGCGGGCGGGACCGGTCGGCCGGTGCGGGTGCGGGCTGCACCGCCTGCGATGCCGGCGTGCCGCCGCCCTGCACCCCCAGCGCGCCGCCCGTGCCCAGCCCGCCCCGCACGGTCTGCGCGCGGTAGTTGCGCACCGAACGCACGAGCTGGTTGTACGAGTCCATGAAGGCGGCGGTGATGATCCGGCCCTCGGGCGTGTTGCTGTAGCCGCCGCCCACCGTGCCGATCGCGCTGCCGAACAGGCCCACGACCCCGCCCACGTCCCAATTGCGCGCGGACCCGGTGGCCGCGGCCAGCTGCACCCCCGAACGGTTGTCGATCATCAGCAGCGTGGTCGCGGCCTCGTTGGCGCGCACGGTGCCCCCGACCGCGGACGCGACGTTGCCGATCACCCCTCCCACGCCGACGCCCAGGCCCTGGGTGCCGCGCTGGCTGAACGCGACGCTCGGCTGCATCGTGTAGTCGGCTGCAACGATCTGGCCGGGTCCCACCCCGCTGCCCGGCCGCATCTCGCCACTGCGCTCGAGCTGGCGCTCGCGCAGCATCGCGTTGGTGGACTGCCCGCGCTCGACCACGACGAAGCAGTTCGACTGCTGGACCATCATCCTCAGCAGCGGCGTGGTCGGGCCCAGACGCTGACGCTGCAGGTCGAAATACCAGGCCGCGCGGAAGTCCTCGTCGATCGCAACCGTGCCCAGCGCCTCGTTGCAGCGCTCGAGCTCGGGATTCGCCCCGCTCGCGGTCTCGCCGGCCGCGCCGCCGGTGGCCGTGACGCCACCGCCGCCGCCCAGGGTCGGGGCGGTCTGGCATCCCGCCAGCACGAGCGACAGCGCGAGCAGGCAGCCGCGCAGCGGCGTGACCTGAGGTGCGCACGCGGATGCGCGAGAGCGGAAACCGCGGGCTGTGATCGCCATCATTGACCTCCAGGGGTTCGGGCCGGGCGACAGGAACACTACCGCAACCGCCGGCCCGGGCCAATCCGACCGAAGACCGATCACCGCGCGCGGACCGGTCGATACAATCCGTGCGCGCGGGCGCTGCCTCGGCCGCGAGCCCCCGGAGATCACGATGAACGGTGCCGACGCACTGATCCGCACGTTGCTCGACGAAGGTGTGACCGCCTGCTTCACCAACCCGGGCACCTCGGAGATGCATTTCGTCGCCGCGCTCGACCGCACGCCGGGAATGCGCTGCGTGCTCGGTCTGTTCGAAGGCGTGGTCACCGGCGCGGCCGACGGCTACTGGCGGATCGCGAGGCGGCCCGCGTCCACGCTGCTGCACCTGGGCCCCGGCCTCGCCAACGGGCTCGCCAACCTGCACAACGCGCGCAAGGCGCGCTCGGGCATCGTCAACGTGGTCGGCGAGCACGCGCGCCCGCACATCGCGCTCGACGCGCCGCTCACCTGCGACATCGAGGGGGTGGCTCGGCCGATGTCCGACTGGGTGCACACGATCGGTTCGTCGGCGGGCGTCGAGGCGGCGACGCGCGCCGCGGTGCAGGCGGCGACCACCCCGCCCGGGGGGATCGCGACGCTGGTGCTGCCGGCGGACTGCGCATGGACCGAGGTGCCCGCCGGCACGCCGCCCGTGTCGCGGGCACCGCGGCAGGCGCCCGGCGCGATCGACGCGCGGGAGGTGGAGGCCGCGGTCGCGGTCCTGCGATCGGGCGAGCCGACCCTCATCCTGCTCGGCGGCGAGGCCTGCAGCGCAGCCGCGCTCGAGGTCGCCGGGCGGATCGCTGCGGCCACGGGCTGCACCCTCATGACCGAGTTCGCGGTCGCCCGCGTCGCCCGCGGGGCCGGCCGCGTGATCGCACCGCGCGTGCCTTACGTGGCCGAGGCCGCGACCGCCGCGCTCGCACCGTACCGCAACATCGTGCTGGTCGGCGCGCGCGCGCCGGTGTCGTTCTTCGCCTACCCGGGCAAGCGCGGTCGGCAGGCGGCCCCGGGCACGCGCGTCGTCGATGTCGCCGACCCGACTCAGGACCTGCAGGCGGCGCTCGGGCAGCTGGCCGATGCGCTCGGCGCGCGCACGCGGGCGCCGGCCGGAGTCGCGTCGCGCGAGCTCGGCGTGCTGCCGGGCGGGCCGATGACCCTGGAGGGGATCGGCCGCGTGATCGCCGCGCTGCTGCCGGAGCAGGCGATCGTGGTCGACGAGGCGGTCAGCAGCGGCCGCGCGTTCGGTCCGATGACCGCGACCGCCGCGCCGCACGACTGGCTGAGTTCGGTCGGCGGTTCGATCGGCTTCGGGTTGCCGACCGCGATCGGTGCGGCGATCGCCGCGCCGGATCGCAAGGTGCTGGCCCTCGAGGGTGACGGCAGCGCGATGTACACCGTGCAGTCCCTGTGGACGCTGGCGCGCGAGTCGCTCGACGTCACCGTGCTCGTGTTCGCGAACCGCGCCTATCGGATCCTGCTCGGCGAGTACGCCGGCGTCGGGGCGGGGGCGCCCGGGCCGCGCGCCCGGCGCATGCTCGAGATCGCGCCGCCGGCGATCGACTGGGTCGGCCTCGCGGGATCGCTCGGCGTCGAGGCGGCGAGGGCGACCGATCTCGACGCGCTGGCCCGCGAGCTGTCGCGCGGTCTCGCCTCGCCCGGCCCGTTCCTGGTCGAGGCGGTGCTCTGATCCGCGCGCCCGGCGGCGGCCGAGCGCGGCGCCCGGGCATCGCGGACGTGCAGGGGGTCGTCGGGCGACGGCGCCCCCCCACACGCCGACATCGCCGAGGCCCGAGGTGCGCGCGAACGCCGCGCCGAGACCGGTCCCGAACACGAACGCGATCGGGCGGTCGTCGACGACGATGCGCCGCACTCGCGGGTTCCTGCGCACCGCGGTGTCGCGCTCCGTGCCTGCCCGGGCCATCAGCCCGTCGACCCGCGCGTTCGAATGCTGCCGGGTGCTCGACCCGATCACGCCCTTGGGGAGGTTCGCGGTCGGGTCGGTGCGGTGCACGCCGATCACCGGGTCGCCCCGGTTCCACGGCCTGTCCGGTGCCGGCGCGACCCCCCGGGCGGTCGTCGCGTCGAGCCGGGTGCGGCCGAGCGCGCGGCGCGTTCCGCCCGCGCGGCTGTGGGCGTTCCGTTCGGCGCACCCCGCGGCCCGTCGGACGGCCCGATGCGTGACAATCGGGCGGTCATGACCACGTTCCACGGCTGGAGGATGGTGGCGGCCGGCGGCGGGCTGCAGTTCCTGCAGGCAGGCCTGATGCAGCAGGCCTTTGGCGCCTACGTTGCCGTGCTGTCGGTGGAGCGCGGCTGGAGCAAGACCTCGCTGTCGATCGCGGCAGCGCTTCAGTCGGTCGAGACCGCGATCGTCGGACCGCTGCTCGGCTGGCTGTGCGACCGGTTCGGTCCGCACCGGCTGATCCGGGTCGGGATCGTCGTCTTCGGCCTCGGTCTGGTGCTGCTGGGGCTGATCGATTCGCTCGCCGGGTTCTACGCGGCGGTGGTCGTGATCGCGCTGGGCAGCAGCCTTGCCGGGTATTTCCCGATCAACGTCGCGATCATCCAGTGGTTCGAACGCAAGCGCGCCCGCGCGATGTCCGCGACCGCGCTGGGCCTGGCGCTCGGGGGCATGGCCGTGCCGGTGGTCGCGCTGTCGATCGTGACCTTCGGCTGGCGCGCGACCGCGATCGGCTCGGGGCTGTTGGCGATCGCCTTCGGGCTGCCGTTGTCGCGACAGTTCCGCGGCCGGCCGGAGGAGCTGGGCCAGACCCTCGACGGCCTGCCGCCGCGTCGCGAACCCGCTCGGGCGGCCGGCGTCGGCGCGACGCCCGCTGCCCTCCCGGCCGCCCGCGCGCCGGCCGCGGCGCCCGACCGCACGCAGGCGGCGGGCGAGTACACGCTGCGCGAGGCGTTGCGCACCCGAGCGTTCTGGCTGGTCTCGGCCGGACACGGTGCCGCGCTGCTGGTGGTCACCGCGGTCAATGTGCACGCGATCACGCACATGAAGGAGAGCCTGGGCTACACGGTGTCCGAGGCCTCGCTGGTGATCATGCTGATGACGCTGGCTCAGATCGTCGGCGTGCTGCTCGGTATCGCGTACGGCGATCGCTCCCCGAAGCGTCTGCTGGCCGCCGGCTGCATGGGC
>JBIKMO010000361.1:0-4252 GCA_044359175.1 Burkholderiaceae bacterium
AGCTCTGGTTCGCGCGGGCGGGGCTCGGCGCCTCGGTGTTCCGGCTCTACGCGCTGTCGAACCTCGGGTCGTTCCTGGCGCTGCTGAGCTTCCCGTACCTGTTCGAGCCGTGGCTGGAGCTGCCCTCACTCGGCCGGCTGTGGACCGTCGCGTATTGGGCGTTCGCTGTGCAGTGTGCCGCGGTGACGGTCGTGGCCGCGCGGCGCGGGTCGGTGCGCCCGGCCCGGTCTGCCGCGCTCGAACCGGGTGCCCTCGAGCCGGGCGGTCGCGTCCCGGATGCGGGCGCGCCTGGTGCGCAGGGCGGGTCTCGCATCCCCACGGACCGCATGCGCCGCGCCGCCTGGGTGCTGCTGCCGGCGCTCGCATCGCTCGCGTTCGTGGCGACCACCGACCATGCGAGCCATGACGTCGCCCCCGAACCGCGGCTGTGGATCGCCACGCTCGGGCTGTACCTGCTGAGTCTGGTGATCGCCTTCGACCACACGCGCTGGTACCGGCCCGCGGGCACCGCGATCGCCTGCCTCGTCTCGATCCTGCTGCTCGCGGGCTACCGCGATCTGCCGGAGCGCCTCGGGTGGGACTGGGAGGTCGGCGTGGCGGAGCTGCGCATCCTCCACTACGCGGCGCTGTTCGCGATCTGCCTGCTGTGCCACGGGGAGCTGGTGCGGCGGCGGCCGGCCGACACCCGCGAGCTGACCGCGTTCTACCTGTGGATGGCGTTCGGCGGTGCGTGTGGCGGCCTGTTCGTCGCGCTGGTCGCCACGCCGCTGTTCGACGACTACCACGAGTGGCCGGCGATGCTGGTGGCAGCCGCGCTGCTCGCCGCCGCGGTGCTGGCGCGCGAGGCGCGGCGCGCGCTCGGGCGCGCGCCCGCGGCGGTGGCCGCGAGTGCCGGCGCGGCGTGCGCGGCGGCGGTGCTGTACTGGGCCGGTGCGTTCGGCGATCACGACGGCGACCCGAACGGCATCGTCCACACGCGGCTCGAGCAGAGCCGCAGCTTCTACGGCACGGTGTCCGTGGTCGAGCGGCGCGACCCGGCCGATCCGCGCAACGACCACCGGGTGTTCTTCAGCGGCCGGATCACCCACGGCGTGCAGTACCTGCATCCGCAGCTGCGGCACGTCCCGACCACCTACTACGCGACCGACAGCGGCATCGGCGAGACGCTCGGCTACCTCGCGGCGCGCCAGCCGTCGGCACGGGTCGCGCTGATCGGCTTGGGCGCCGGCACGCTCGCCGGCTACGCGCGCGACACCGACGCCTACGACGTGTTCGAGATCAACCCCGATGCGGTGCGCATCGCCCGGCGCTGGTTCGACAACCTGGAGCGCTGCCGCGCGCGCGAGCTGCGCGTGATCCTGGGCGACGCGCGGCTGCGGATCGCGCGCCTGCCCGAGGACGTGAAGTACGACGCGATCGTGCTGGACGCGTTCTCGGGCGGGTCGGTGCCGGTCCACCTGCTCACGCGCGAGGCGTTCGCCGCGTACGAGCGCCACCTCGCGCCCGACGGCTTCATCGCGATCAACATCACCAACGCGTGGCTGAACCTGTACCCGGTGGTACGCGCACAGGCCCAGGCGCTCGGCATGGGCTGGCGCAACCGTCACCAGCCGCCCGACCCGGCGCGCCAGGTGCGCCGCAACCAGCACTTCGTGATGACCCGCGACGCGACCTACCTGAGCCGGTTCCCGTCGGTGAACCGGATCGTCGTCGGCGCCGACGGCATATCGCGCGAGCAGCAGCTCGACCTGCCCGACATCCCGCTGTGGACCGACCGGTTCAGCAGCGTCGGTGCGATCGCCTGGCGCGACTGACCGGCGCCGGCGTGCCCGCCCGCCCGACCGCGGCCCGGGCGGCGCGCGCTCAGGCGGCCAGCACCGCCTGCGGCTCGAGCGGCGCGGGCCGCGAAGCGTCCGCGCCGAGCAGACGGGCGAGCAGGTCGACCACCTCGAACACGGCGCGGTTCTCGATGCGGTTCACGCGGTCGCGCACCGCATCCAGCTCGACGAGCAGCGAGGCGACCGCCGACGGCAGTGCGCGGGTCGAGGCGACCACGCGACCCACGCCCCGTTCCTCGACCCACTGGGCGTTGTAGCGCTCCTGCGGCATCGTCCACGCGTTGCGGAACGTGACCACGGGCAGGCCGCAGTGCAGCGCCTCGCTGATCGCCCCCGGCCCCGGCTTGCCGATCAGGAAGTCGCCCGCGCGCAGGTAGTCGGCCACCTGCGGGGTGAAGCCGACCGCGGCGTGCGGCGCACGACGCCGCATCGCGCGCAGCGCATCCAGAAGCCGGTCGTTGCGGCCGCACAGCAGCACGAGTTGCAGGTCACCGAGCACTTCGGCCACGCGGCGCATCTGCGACGAGCCCTCGCCGCCGAACATCACCACGCCGGTCGGCCGGTCGGGGTCCAGACCGAGATCGTGGCGGCACCGCAGGCGATCGATCGCTGCAGGCTGGTAGAACTCACGGCGCAGGATCATCCCCGAGGTCGCGTGCACCCGCGCGTCCGGATAGCCGGCCTCACGCGCCTGACGTACCGCGCGAGCGGTGCCGCAGACCAGGTGCTGGTCCTGCCCGGGCTCGATCCAGAAGTGCGGCGGCACGTCGGCGAAGTCGGTCATCACGGTGACGAACGGCACCTGCGGACGGGCCAGGCGCAGCGATTCGTACAGCGCCCGGTTGAAGTTGGGCACCAGCGACACGACCAGGTCCGGGCGCGTGCCCTCCCAGTGCGCGCGCAGCGTACGCACGAGCGCGGCGTGGCCGACGCGGATCATCGCCTGCAGCAGCCGCAGCTCCGAGCCCAGACCCAGGGTCCAGCCACGGGCGAGTCGGCGGTTGTAGACGTCCTCCGGCGCCATGCCCGAGACCCGCCGGAACGTGTCCGCCGGATCGAGCACCTGCATCAGGTGCACGCGCCGCACGGTCCATGGGCGGCGCTGCGCGCGGATCACGCCCTCCAGGGCGAGCGCGGCGGCACGATGGCCGCCACCGGCGTCGAAGTAGACCAGGTCGACGGTGGGCATACTGGGGCCGGATCATCGCCCGTCTGCGTGGCACGCTCGTGACGCCCCGAGGGCGCCGGGGTGATCGCGGCCGGCTCGGACGCGGGGCTCAGTCCGCAGCCCGCGCGCCGGCGCCCGGATCCGAGCGGCGCAGCAGCGGACGGCCCATTCGGATCGTCGCCCCCGGCCCGATACCGTCGCACGGTGCGAAGCCCGGCGGCGCGAACACCAGGATCGTCGAGCCGTGCTCGAACCAGCCGATCTCCTCGCCCTTGAGCAGCGGCACCCGGCACGGTATCTCGTTGGGTCCCGCGTAGCGCAGGTGCAGCCGCACGTCGAGCGCATGCAGGCGGATCGACGCCACGAGGATCGCCGCGACCGCGACCAGCGCGATCGGCTCGTGCCGGTCGCCCAGCCTGAGCCGCAGCACCGCGCGCTCGTTGCGGCAGAAGAGCCGCTCCACGCGCGCCAGCGCGATCGGGTTCACGTTCCAGGTGTCGCCGCTCAGGTAGGTCACGTGCTCCAGCAGCGCGTCGTGCGGCGCGTGGAAGCGGTGGTACATCGCCGAGGTCAGCCGCAGCGTCAGGTAGCGCCCCCCGCGGAACGGCGCGACGTCCTGCGACGGGCCGAACAGCTCGTCGATGCCGTACGGGAAGCCTTTGGCCTGGAACGCGCGTGTGCCTTCGACCTCGCCGCAGGCGCCGACGATCGCATCGCAGGGGCTGACGAGCACGTCCGGGTCGGGGTCCACCGGTCGGGCGCCCGGGACCAGCGCGCGGGTGAACACCTCGTGCAGGCTCGCGTAGCGGCGCGGCTGGGCGTCGGACAGATCCAGGTCGGTGAACAGTCGCCAGACCGCCAGTGACGCGCGGCACAACCCCGGGCTGCGGATCCGGCTGAACCGCCCCATCGCTCGGGTGAGGGCGATCCGCGGTACCCGGTTGGTCAGCAGGAAGTTCAGGTCTTCCCGCATCAATAGCGATCTCAGCGCGCGGCGAGTCATTCGGGTGTCAAACGCGTTGGGTAGGAATCGTCGGCATCGCCCACTCCGGAACTCCCATGGACGAAACACTCGCCATGTCAGCGGCCGCGCTCGCGTTCGCAGGCTGGACCGCCGTACGCGTCGGCCAGCGCCTGCAGCTGTCGCGCGCCAAGCACCGCTCGCTCGCCGGCCATGCGCGGCTCGCCAAGCGCGTGGCGTCCTTGCTGCCCGGTTACGCGTTCGACGAATCCCGCTTCTTCTCGG
>JBIKMO010000362.1:0-4226 GCA_044359175.1 Burkholderiaceae bacterium
TCGTGGAATTCCTTCTTCACGCCCCAGGTGCCGGCGTGGCCTGAACATCGCTCGACCGTGTGAACCGCGGTATCCGGGACCATCGACAGCATCTCGCGCGTCTTCTGGCCGACGTTCTGCACACGCAGGTGGCAGGCCACGTGGTACGACACGTTGCCCAGCGGATCCTTGAAGTCGGTCGACAGCAGGCCGTCCTTGTGCCGTGCGACCAAGTACTCGAACGGGTCGAACATCGCCGCGCGGACCGCCTGGACGTCGGCGTCGTCCGGGAACATCAGCGGGATCTCCTGCTTGAACATCAGCCCGCACGAGGGGATGGGGGCGAGGATCGCGTACCCCTCTCGCGCCAGCGCGGCGAGCTTGGGCACGTTCCGGTCCTTCAGCGCGGCCACGCCCTCCAGATCGCCGAGCTCCAGGCGCGGCATGCCGCAGCACGCCTCCTTCTCGACCCGCACGTACGGGATCCGGTTGTGATCGAGCACCTTGAGCAGGTCGTGACCGATCCCGGGCTCGTTGTAGTTCACGTAGCAGGTCGCGAACACCGCGACCTTGCCGGGCGTGCGCTGGCCGTCGCGCACCGGGTGCGCGGCCGAGGCCGAGGCGGTCCTGCGGAAGGTCCGCGAGGTGAACTCCGGGACCCACGCGTCCCGATGCACGCCGAGCGAGCTCTCCAGCACCTTGCGGAAGCCCTTCGAGCGGTTGAGCGCATTGACCGCCTTCACGACCACCGGGATCCCGGCAAGCGAGCCGTTGCGGTCGGTGGACGCCAGGGTCGAGTCACGGAACTTCGTCGGCGTGCCCTGACGGTACTGGATCGCCTTCGCGCGCAGCATCAGGTGGGGAAAATCCAGGTTCCAAGGGTGCGGCGGCACGTACGGGCACTTGGTCATGTAGCAGACGTCGCACAGGTAGCACTGGTCGACGACCTTCCAGTACGCCTGCTTGTCGACGCCGTCGACTTCACCGGTCGGGCCTTCGTCGACCAGGTCGAACAGCGTCGGGAACGCGTTGCACAGGCTCACGCAGCGACGGCAGCCGTGGCAGATGTCGAAGACCCGCTCCATTTCCGCGAGCGCGGCGTCCGCGTCGTAGAACTGCGGGTTGCGCCAGTCGATCGGATGGCGTGTCGGGGCTTCGAGCGAACCTTCTCTGACGGTCATGGCAGTCGCCTCGTGAGTCTGCGGGGGTGAGCGCGGGACGGGCCGGTGCCCCTGCGCCAGCGAAAAGGGGAGCCCTCGAGCTCCCCCGCATCCGCGTTGAGGGCCCGAGTCCGGGCCGTCACGCGGTGGCGTCAGGCGAGCGCCTCGAGCGCCTTGGCGAACTTGTTCGCGTGCGAGCGTTCAGCCTTGGCGAGCGTCTCGAACCAGTCGGCGATCTCGTCGAAGCCCTCGTCGCGGGCGGTCTTCGCCATGCCCGGGTACATGTCGGTGTACTCGTGCGTCTCTCCGGCCACGGCCGCCTTGAGGTTGTTCGACGACGACCCGATCGGCAGGTCGGTCGCCGGATCACCGACTTCGGCCAGGTAGTCCAGGTGACCGTGCGCATGCCCGGTCTCGCCCTCGGCGGTCGAGCGGAACAGCGCGGCGACCTCGGTGTGGCCCTCGACGTCGGCCTTGTTTGCGAAGTACAGGTAGCGCCGGTTCGCCTGGCTCTCGCCCGCGAACGCGGCTTTCAGGTTGTCGTGCGTCTTCGTGCCTTTGAGGCTGGGCATCGGAATCTCCTAGTCGTACAACGAGGGGCTGGATGACGTCGTCTGTCTAGTACAGAGGACGGACGGATTCTAACGAGCCCGGATGACATCCGACCAATTGAACGTCGATATCCTGGTGATTGACTCGCCCTATCGCCTGGATCGGAACCCGGCCGGCGTCGTTCGACGCCGCGGATCAGACCGGGTTGCCGTCGGCGAGGCTCACCCGGACCCGCAGCCCGCCATCGGCCGGTAGGTCCAGATGCAGGTCGCCGCCGTGCCGACGCGCGAGCCTCGCGACGATCGCCAGCCCCAGCCCTGCGCCGCCGTAGCGCCCGCGCTCGCTGTCCAGGCGCGTGAACGGGCGGGTGAGCCGCTCGAGCTGCTCCGGCGGCACCCCGGGCCCTCGGTCGCGAACCACGAGCTCCAGACCGCGTCCGTCGCGTTCGGCCCGAACGTCGATCCGGGCGACGCCGTCCGGGCTCACGCCATAGCGACGCGCGTTCTCGATCAGGTTGGTCAGGATGCGTTCCAGTGCGGTCGCAGGCCCGAGCCAGGTCGCCCCGGGTGACACCATCGCTGCGACGACGACCCCGCGGGCATCCGGTGCGTTACGGAAGCCGTCCAGCACCGACTCGACCAGCGTGGCGACGTCCACCGCGGTCTGGGGATCGGGGTCCTGCGGGCGCGCGAATTCGACGAACTGCCGCACGATCGCGTCGATGCGCTCGATCTCGTCGGCCATCGAGGTCCGGGTCGCTGCGTCGACCGACGACAGCTCGATCTCCATGCGCAGGCGCGTGAGCGGCGTGCGAATGTCGTGCGAGATGCCGGCGAGCGCCTCGGCGCGATCGCGCTCGAGCGCGGCGAGGTCGGCCGCCATTCGGTTGAAGCGGCGATTCAGGTCCGCGAGCTCGGTCGGTGCGACCTCTGGCAGCGGTGCGGGTACCTCGCCGCGTGAGACCCGGTCGATCGCCGCCGCGAGGGTGGACAGCGGCCGATTGACCACGCGACTGATCGCCGCGGCGCCGCCCACGGCGAGCAGCAGCGCGATCCCGACCCAGCCGAGCCAGTTACGCTGACTCTGCCGCTGCAGGCGTTCGGGATCGAGCAGCATCCAGTACGCGTCGCCGTCGATGTCGAAGCGAATCCACAGTCCGGGCTCGTCGTCCACCTCGCCGGCCACCCGGGTCTGCGGCCCCAGCAGGTCGCGCAGCCGCGCCTCGAGCAGGGTGCCGAACCGCGCGTCGGCCCAGGCGCGCGCACGGTCGTCGGGTTCGGCGGGCATCACCCGGATCCCTTCGTCCCGAGCCAGGTCGTCGAGCAACATCAGCCGCCGCTCACCGAAGGTGCTGAGCAGCGCGGCTCGGGTGACGTTGACCACCGACGCGATCTCGCCGGCGATACGCTCGGCGCGAGGCTGGAGCTCAGCAGCCCGAAACAGCTGCAGCCAGGCGATGAGGCTCGCCGCGACCACCACCGCGATCAGCGCGAAGGTGCGCGTGAACAGCGACAGCCGCACGATGCGGGTCGCGCCGGTTCAGTCCGGCACGAACACGTAGCCCACGCCCCAGACGGTCTGGATGTAGCGTGGGGTCGCCGGGTCGGCCTCGATCAGCTTGCGCAGCCGCGAGACCTGCACGTCCAGGCTGCGGTCGAACGCGCCGTACTCCCGACCGCGGGCCAGCACCATCAGCTTCTCGCGTGACAGCGGCGTGCGGGGATGCCGGGCGAACACTTTGAGCAGCGAAAACTCCCCGCCGGTGAGCGGAACCTGCCGTCCGTCGCGAGTGAGCGTGCGCAGGCCAGGATCGAACACGAACGGTCCGAACCGCACCTCGCCGATGTCGTGCGCGGGCGCGCCGGGTGAATCCGGAGGCGGCTGGCGCCGCAGCACCGCGTGGATCCTGGCCAGCAGCTCGCGTGGATTGAACGGCTTGGGCAGATAGTCGTCGGCGCCCATCTCCAGGCCCACGATCCGATCGATGTCGTCGCCTTTGGCGGTCAGCATGATCACCGGCGTGCGGTCGTTCGCGCCGCGCAGACGCCGCACGATCGACAGGCCGTCCTCGCCCGGCAGCATCAGGTCGAGGATGATCAGATCCCAGGGTTCGCGGTGCAGCAGGCGGGTGAGCGCCGGCCCGTCGGCCGCGAGCGCGACCTCGAACTGCTGGCCGGTCAGGTAGCGGTACAGGAGGTCGCGCAGCTTCGGGTCGTCGTCGACGACGATCAGGCGCTTGGGCTGAGCGACGGACTCGCGGGTCATCTGTCGATTCTACTGTCCGTCCTCCGGCCGGACTCCAGCGCTGGTTACCGCGGTTTACGCCGCTTACCGGCCGGGGCGGGCGGCGCAACCGGCTCGCCGACTAGAATCGGGGCGAACGGGGGCCTGCCGTGTCGCATCATGGAAAGTCGGTTCTGCTTGCGCTGCTGGCGACCGCCACGCTGGTCGTCGAGCCGTCGAGTGCGGCCGGCCTCGACCCCGAAGCCCGAGAGCAGCGGCGCCAGGAGCTGCGACGGCAATTGGAGGCCGAAC
>JBIKMO010000104.1:0-14409 GCA_044359175.1 Burkholderiaceae bacterium
GCGCGCAGGACCGCGCTCGCGCCGCTCACGGGGCCGGGGGGCGCGGCCGCGCCGAGGTGCCGCGCGACCGCCCGGGCGATCGCGCGCGGCGAGCGCGCATCGAAGGTCTGCGCGGGCACGCACACGTCGCGCACGAAGTCGCGCTCGGCGGCGAGGATCGGGAGCCCGGCGCGCGCCGCCTCCACCAGGGGCAGTCCGAAGGATTCGGTATCGGACGCGAACAGCAGCGCGCGCGCACGGCCGTAGAGCGCCAGCACCGCCTCGTGCTCCAGTGCCCCGAGGTTGTGGACGTCCAGGCCCTCGCGCCGCGCCGCGGCCTCGAAGGCGGCGGCGAGCGCGGCGTCTCGCGGCCCGAGCGTCACGGCGAGCGACGGCCGCAGGCCGCGCGCGGCGAGCAGCCGCCAGGCCTCGAGCACCTCCCGGTGACGCTTGTGCGGCAGCCCGTCGGCGACGTAGACGAAGTCCCACGCACCGTCGGCCGGCGCACGGCGCGACGCGGCCTGCGGGAGCGAGGTGTCCGCCGGCACCGGCGCCGGCCCGGGCTGCGGCGCGGGCGCGAGCTCGTCGGCGACGAACGGCATCACCCGCACGTCCGGCGAGCCGCCGTGCCAATCGCGCAGCGCCTCGCCCATCGACGGCGTCTGCACGAACCAGGTCCGGACACGCGACTTCAGCAGCGCGCCGAGACGGCGCTGCGCGGCGATCCGTACCCGGGTGGACACCGGATAGCCGTCGAGTGCACCGCGCTCGAGCAGCAGCCGGTTCTGCACCAGCACGACGGTGCGCGCCGGAGTGCGCAGCAGCGGCGGCAGCCCGTGCAGGCACAGCACCGTATCGGCGCGGCGGGCCGTGCGGGCCAGTGCGCGCTGCGCCGCCAGCCGCGCGAACGGTCCCGGCCCGACCGGCACGAGTGCCGTGCCCGACCGGCGCGGCAGCGCCGGCAGCGCGCGTGCGTCGACGAACGCGATCACCGGCACGTCCGCCGAACCCGACAGCAGCGCGTGCAGCAGCACGAGCCCACCGCCGGTACGCACGCCGGGCGCGAACATCAGCAGCCGTTGCGGGTCGCCGGCCATCGCGTCAGCCCGCCACCGTATCGAGCAGCCGCGCGATCGGCGGCCCGCCGCGCGCGCGCGACGCGAGCGCCGGCAGGGCCGCCAGACAGCCGCCCACCTGGTCGATCCGGTCGGCATGCAGCCGGCCGCCGGCCGCGGTCGGGCGCAGCGCTCGGTGCGCGAGACGGGCCGCCCGCCGAGCGGCTTCTGCGGCGGCCTCGACGCCCACCCGCGCCCACAGCGCCGCCGGCGCGATGCCCTCGCGCTGCGCCCAGCAGCGCGCGGCGGCCGCGATCGGCTCGCGCCAGGCGGGCGAACTCACCAGGCAGGTCGCGTAGAGCCGCGTCATCCGGTACCGCGGCAGCAGCGCGGGCTCGAGCGCGGCGAGCGTCGCGTGCACCGCGTGCGCCCAGACGGTCTCCACGCTCACGAAGCGGGGCAGCACCTCCGGCCACGCGAGGTCGCGGAAGCGTCGGGTGTGCGGATCCTCCTCGACGCGACCCACGTGGGTGCCGGTCGCGCTGCGGCCGGTGTTGCTGCCCGCCGATGCACCCGGCAGCGTGAGCGGATGGTCGACCCACAGGTAGCGGTCGATGGTCGCAGCCACGCCGACCGCGCCGGAGACATCCGGGCTGGTGCCGTGGAACACCGCGCCGGCGCGTTCGCGCAGCCGTTCGAGCACGGCGCGCGCAACCAGCCCGTGGTAGACCTTCGGCAGGCCCTCGGTGCCGAGGGCGGCACGGCCCAGCGCCGCGATCAGGTCGGTGCGCGCGTCGCGGCGCGCCACCGCTCCCCAGCGCCGCTTCAGGTACAGGCGCCCGGCATGCCCGGCACCGAACGCGCGCGAGCGGAAGTCCGGCCACGCGTAGTTGGCGACCACCTCCGGGGCGATCGCCGCGGTGCCGTGCGCGTCGGCCCACTCGGCGGCATCGAGCGCCTCGGGCAGGATCGAGTCGTCGTCGCCGATCAGGCACACGTACCGGCCGCGCGCGAGCGCCATTGCGCGGTTGTGGTTCTCGGTCATCGACAGCGGCTCGCGGCAGTGGACGTAGCGCAGCCGCCCATCGGCCAGCTCGCGCATCGGCTCGGCGAGCGAGGCGTCCTCGCTGGTGTCGTGAACCACGAGCTCGAGCCGGGGCGACGCGATCGCCAGCACGCTGCGCACCGCGTGCACCGCATACCGCGCGCGCTGGTGGGTGGGCATCACCACGCTGAGCAGCGGCTCGTCGCCGACTCCGCGGCTCATCGGCGCCCTCCGGCGAGTCCGGCCGCGCAGCACACCGCGAGCAGCAGCTCGAACGACGCGGACCCCACCAGCGGTTCGATCAGCGCGAACGCGAGCAGCGCGTGCAGCGCGGGGGGCCACGCGCACGCCTGGGCGCCGCCCGCCCGCGCCCGCGCGCGGTCGACCGCGCGCAGCACCGCGAGCAGCCACGCGAGGTAGGCGGCGAGCCCGGCGAGCCCGTAGTTCAGCCACAGCAGCATCACCGCATTGTGCGGCCCCCAGACGTCCTCGAGCGTGCGGTCGAGTTCGACGCGGGAGCGAAAGCCGTTCGGCCCCGCGCCCAGCCACGGCGAGTCGGCGATCATCGTGTGCGCCGCCTGCCACAACCGCACGCGGTTCGCGACCGAGGCGGGCGACGCGAGCGCGTGAACCGCGGCCGCGGGCAGCGAACCGTCGAACTCGGGACGCAGCGGCGCCCGCGCCTCGCCGCGCGGCCAGGACGCCGCCGCGACCGCGAGCAGGCCCGCGACGATCACCGCGACGGCCGCGCGCTCGGCGCGTCCGGGTACCCGCGCCAGCCGCTGCAGCAGCAGGAACAGCACGAGCGCGATCAGCCCGCCCCGAGACAACGTGCAGACCATCGCCAGCACGCCCAGTGCAACGAGCCCGCGCGAACGACCCCACACGGTCGCGACGAAGAACAGCAGGAAGGCGGCGAGGAAGTTCGAGCGACCCAGCGGGGTCTCGATCGCCTGCTTCCAGTCCGGCCAGGACAGCGCGTCGGCGAGCCCGACCGCCGCGAGGGCCAGCACCCACGCGGACAGCAGCGCGCCGCCCCAGGCGACCGCCGAGCGCACGACGCGGGCGAGGTCGTCGACGCCGGCGAGCGCCACCACGCCGAGCATCGCGACCGCGACCGGTACGGTCGCCGCCGCCCCCCGACGCGGGCCCACCCACTCGGACGCCGCGGTGGCCACCGCGGCCGCCGCAAGCACGCCCGCCAGCGCCCACGCCGGCGAGGGCATGCGCAGCGTACCGCCGCGTGCGCGCAGCGCGGCGAGCGCCGCCAGCGGCACGACCGCGGCCGGCAGGTACAGCTCGCTCTGCTGCACCGGTACGCGCATTTCGCCGACGTACAACAGCACCACCGAGGACCAGGCGAGTGCGCGCTGCAGCTCGGCGGATTCGAGCGCGCGGGGCCCGGCGCCGCCCAGCGCGCGGCTCATGCGTTTCCCGCCGCCCGGGCCGGTGCGACCCGAAGCACCCGTGCGGCGAGCGCGAACAGGGCCACTGCATCGACCACGCAGCGCAGCGTCCAGGCGAGCGCCGCGCCGACCAGCCCCCAGCGTGCGGTCGCCACGACCAGCACCGCGACGTAGGGCAGCAGTTCGACCGCGTGCAGGACGGCGGTGCTGCGCGCGTGCCCGGCGCCCTGCAGCAGCGTGTAGGGCACCGAGGCGACGCCGCTCGCGTACATGCCCCACGCCAGCACCTGCAGGACCGGCGCGCTCTCGCGCGCGAAGGCCGGGTCGATCCACGCCGCCAGCAGCGGTTCGGCCCACCATGCGAGCGCCGCGACCACCGGCAGCAGCAGCGCGGCGAGCGCGAGTGCCGAGCGGTCGTGCATCGCCCGCATTGCGGCGTCGCCGGTCTGCGCCTGCGTCGAGAAGCGCGGGAACAGCACCGCGGTCAGCGCGCCCGGCACGATGGCCAACTTGGTCACCATCTCGTGCGGCGTCGCATAGTGGGCGACCGCCGACGCCGACAGGGTCGCGCCGATCACGAACCGGTCCACGACGTTCATCAGGACGCTGATGGCGGTGCCTGCGCCCAACCAGCCGGCCGAGGCCGCGATCACGCGCACGGTCGCCGCATCGACCGTCGGGTGCGCAGCCGCGCGGCGCAGCACGCCCCACGCGGGCACCGCGTGCGCGATGCAGCCGGCGATGCGGCCGGCGACCAGCACCCACGCGATCGCATCGAGCGCGGTGGAGCCGGCGGCGATCACCGCCAGCGGTCCGACGAAGGTCAGCAGCCCCAGCGGGATGCGCACCGCGTTGATCGTGCCGAAGCGGTGGTCGGCTTCGAGGACGCCGCGCAGCCCGGCGGTCGCGACCACGAACGGCAGCCCGACCGCCATCGCCAGCACCGCGCGGTGCGCCTCGGCCGCATCGGGCAGTTCCCGAACCCAGGCGACGCCGGACTCCGCGACCACCGCGAGCAACGCCCCCGCGAACGTGCCGAGCGCCGCGAGCATGACCAGGCCGCTGCCGACCAGCCGCCCGACGCGGGCCGCGTCGCGCCGCGCGAGCGCCGGCGCCACGTGCATCGTGAGCGCCCGCCCAACGCCGAGGTCGAGGACGCCGAAGTACCCGACCACCGCCCAGATCAGCGCGAGCACGCCGAACCGGGCCTCTCCCAGCCCCGCGATCAGCGCCGGGATGGTGGCCACCGCCACCAGCAGCGGCAGCCCGAGGCCGACCAGGTTCAGCGCGGTGTGGCGGATCAGCATCGGGCGACGATCACTGCGCTCTCCCCCGTCGGCGGCCACAACGCGCTGGGCCCGCGGCTCGCGCCGGATTGTAGCCTGCCGCCCCCGGCGTCCCGCCCGTCTCCGGCAGGCCGGGGATCGCATCGTCCGCACGGTCCACGACGATGGTGTCGTCGTCGAGGCGGGTCAGGTCGGTCACCTCGGCGACGTCCGCCTCGTCCTGGACCCCGGTCGATCCGCGATCGAACGATCCCGATTCGTGCACACTGCGGGTTCCGAGGCGCCGTCGAATGGAGGAGATCGATGAGAACGGTGAAGAGTGCGCTGGCTCACAAGGGCGGCTCGCTCATCCATGTCCGCTCCGGCGACATGGTGGTCGACGCCCTGCTCAAGATGCGAGACCACCGCGTCCGGTCGGTGCTGGTCATCGACGACGACCTGCTGGCGGGCATCGTGACCCAAGGCGACTGCGCCATCCGGGTGCTGCTGCCGGGACTCGATGCGAAGCAGACGCCGGTGAGTCAGGTGATGACGCGCAACCCGGTCACGGTCAGGCCGGCCGACCCGCTCGAGGGCTGCATGACCCTGATGGCCTCGAGAGGCTTCCGGCACCTGCCCGTGCTCGAGGCGGACAAGGTCGTGGGCGTGATCTCGATCGGAGACGTCGTCAAGGACATCATCCGGGACCTGGAGCTCAACGTGGGCGACCTGACGCGCTTCATCATGACCGACGGCCCCGGGGGCTGATCGACGACGCCGCGGCCGCGCGACCGCCCGGCGCGGCGCCACTCCGTGCGGCTGACGCCTGATCCCGAAGGGCGAGCGGCGCACCCGAGCGTCGTCTGTCCCAACCCGTCGATCCCTGCGGTATTCGACCCCGGCTCCGTCCGTGGGAACCGAGCTCGATTCCGCACGACGGGCCGCGTCAGGGCGCGTCCGACAGCTGGGGGATCATCGTCTCGATCTGGCCGCGGGCGCGCTCGAGATTCTGCGCGGCGGCTCGGTACTCGTTCACGGCCTGCAGGGCCGCGGCATCGTCGGCGTTCAACGCGATTCCAGTCGTGAGCAGGGCTCGGTTGGCGAACAGATGGGGCTCGAACCTCCGGTAGCCTGCCTCTGCGCGCTCGAACCGAGTGTGGGCGCGGACCAAGTCCGCCTTCAGCCCGTAGGCTTGTGCGTTCATCAGCGTGTTGACCGCTCGGGGCCCCGCGGTCCCGAGGTCTCCTGTCCACTCGGGGCCCCGCTTCTTCAAGTTGGCGTCCTTGGCCTGCTGAAGCGCGCGATCCATGCGCACGAGCCGCAGGATGTCGCCCTCGGTGACCCTCGGCGCGTTCAACGTGCCCTGCTCGCGCGCCAGCTTCACCAGGACGGCGGCCACGTTGCGCCGTTCCGTGGCGCTCGGTGGCGCATTCGGGCCACCGGCACGGGCGACCTGCAACGCCCGCGGGTCCGGCGTCGCCCCGGTCGGTCCCGGACTCCAAGCCCGATTCGAGCCGCTGATGGGGGGAATCGCCATGTCGAGTCGTGCTGCCGCACGCCTTGGAGAAACTGGGCCTCGATGATCACATCGCTGCCCCGGGGACGACAGTAGGGCCGACCCGAGGGCCGACGGGTCGGGTCGGCGACCTGTGCGTCGGGCGTGTACGCCCGCGCCCCGCGTGTCGATCGCGGATCGGCGTCGGGCGACGGTCCCTGCGCTATCCTGCGCCAGTGCGGCCGCAACGCGCCGGGCCACGGCTCGCGCCCGAGTTCAGGCCGCGGTCCCCCACCGCCCCGGACCTCAGAGATGACGCTCGCCATCGGCGACCTGCAGGGCTGCGACGCACCGCTGGTCGAACTGCTCGCGCGCGCGGCGCCACGCGTGGGCGAGGCGATCTGGTTCGCCGGCGACCTGGTGAACCGCGGGCCGGACTCGCTCGGCGCGCTGCGTCGCGTTGCGGCGATGGGCGAGCGCGCGGTGGCGGTGCTCGGCAATCACGATCTGCACCTGCTGGCCGCGGCCTCGGGCGCGCGCCCGCCGCATCGCTCGGACACGCTCGCTGCGGTGCTCGACGCCCCCGACCGGAAGGCGCTGGTCGACTGGCTGCGCGCGCGCCCGCTCGCGCACCTGGGCAGCGGCCACCTGCTGGTGCACGCGGGGCTGTTCCCGCAGTGGAGCGCCGAGCAGGCGGTCGCGCTCGCCGCCGAAGTCGAGCGGGTGCTGCGCAGCCCGCACTGGGGCGACTTCCTGCGCGTGATGTACGGCGACGCGCCGGCGGTCTGGGACGATGCGCTCGCTGGCGACGACCGCCTGCGTGCGATCGTCAACGCGCTCACGCGGATGCGCTTCGTCGATGCCTCGGGGCGCATGGACTTCACGGTCAAGGAGGGGGTGCCGGCCGCCCCGCCGGGCCTCGTGCCCTGGTTCGACGCGCCCGGGCGGCGCAGCGCGGGCACGCCGGTGGTGTTCGGTCACTGGTCCACGCTCGGACTGCTGCTGCGGCCCGACCTGGTGGCGCTCGACACCGGCTGCGTCTGGGGCGGTGCGCTGACCGCGGTCAGGCTCGAGGACCGTGCAACCTTCCAGGTACGCTGCCCGCGCGTGCGGAACCCCGGCATGCCCTGAAGCACGCGCTCGCCACCGGCGCGGATCCGACCCTGCTCGGGTCGCCGGCCCGCTCGCGCACGCCCACCCCGGGTCAGGCCCGCAGGCTGCGCAGGGCCTCGGGAACCGCGTCCTCCAGCACGAGGCCCAGCCGCGCACCGATCGCCGCGCGTGCCCGGCGCGCCGCCTCCTGGCGGGTGATGCCGGCCTGGGGCTCGATCGCAGGCAGCACGTGCACCTCGACCTCCAGTCGAGGGTGCCCGGTGATCCGCCACAGCGACGCACCGAAGGTCGTGTCGCCGACGAACATCGCCGCATGGCTCGGCTCGCCGTCCGGATCGACGTAGCGCAAACCGACCGGCACCATCGGCGCGCCCGCATTCAGCGCCGCCTGCACCAGATTGCCGTGGAACGGCAGCAGCCGGCGTCCGTCGCTGGTCGTCCCCTCGGGGAAGACCGCCGCCCGGTGTCCCTCGCGCAGTTTCTCGCCCATCCGCTGGATCACTCCGTGCACCGCATGCCGGCGGCCGCGCTCGACATACACGGTGCCGACGCGCGAGACCAGCGTGCCCACCAGCGGCCAGGACGCGATCTCGGCCTTCGCGGCGAACGACGCCGGCGCGAGGCTGTCGATCGCGAAGATGTCGAGCCAGGAGACGTGGTTGGCGAGCAGCAGCCGCCCAGCCTGCGGTCCGTGCGTGCCGCGCAGCGCCGACAGCGGCACCGCACCTTCGGCGACCCGCTCGATCACGCGCGCGCCGCAGGCGCGCAGCAGCCATCGCGACCAGGTCGCCACACACCACTCGCGCTGCCGGTCCGCGGCGAACGGGAACACCGTGAACACGGTCGCGAGGCCGCCGAACAGCAGCAGCAGCAGCGCGGGGATCCGATACAGGCGGCGCAGCACCGTGGGCGGAGGCCGGACCTCAGGCCTCGTGCGCGACCCGGCCGCCGACCAACGTGCAGCGCACGCGGCCCTGCAACTCGCGACCGGCGAAGGGCGTGTGATGGCCCTGGCTGAGCAGCGTGCGCGGCGACACGACCCAGGGCGCATCCGGATCGAACACGCAGAGGTCGGCCGGTGCGCCCGGAGCGAGCGAGCCGCCCTCGCACCCGGCGATCCGCGCGGCGTCGCGCGTCGCCCGGCCGATCGCATCGAGCATCGGAACCCCGGCGCGGCGCGCCCAGGCGAGCGTGAGCGGCAGCAGCAGCTCCAGCCCGGTCACCCCGGGTTCGGCCTCGCCGAAGGGCACCTGCTTGGCGTCGTCGTCGACCGGCGTGTGGTCGGAGCACACCGCGTCGATCGTGCCGTCGGCGAGCGCCGCGACCAGTGCGTCCCGGTCGCGCTGGCTGCGGAACGGCGGCGCCACGCGGCAGGCGGTGTCGAAGAAGCCGATGTCGACGTCGGTGAGGTGCAGGTGGTGTACCGCGACGTCCGCGGTCACCGGCAGCCCCTCGGCGCGCGCGGTGCGCAGCAGCGCCACGCCCGCGGCCGACGACAGCCGGCACAGGTGCACGCGGCAGCCGGTGGCGCGCACCAGCTCGAACAGCGTGTGCAGCGCGACCGTCTCGGCGGTGACCGGCACGCCGGGCAGCCCGAGCCGCGCCGCCACCGGACCCCCGTGGGCCACGCCGCCGCGCGCGAGGAATGCGTCCGAGGGCTGCAGCCACACGGTGAACCCGAAGGTGCGTGCGTACTGCATCGCACGCCACAGCACCTGGGTGTCCACCAGCGGCTCGCTCGCCTGCGAGAATCCGACGCAGCCGGCCTCGGCGAGCTCGGCCATCTCGGTGATCACCTCGCCCTTCAGACCCACGGTGAGCGCACCGAGCGGCGACAGATGCGCCTGGTCGAGCGAACGCGCACGGTGCTTGAGCATCTCCACCAGGCCGGGCTCGTCCAGCGGCGGGTCGGTGTCCGGCGGGCACACGAGATGGGTGACGCCGCCGGCGAGCGCCGCGCGCATCTCGGACTCGAGCGTGGCACGGTACTCGAACCCCGGCTCGCGCAACCGGGCGGCCAGATCCACGAGCCCGGGCGCCACCAGAAGGCCGCGCGCATCGATCGTCCGCCGCGCCTCGAAGCCGGCGGGCGGCGCGCCGTGCGCGAGCACGCGGCCGTCGGCCACGTGCAGGTCGGCCACCTGGTCCGTGCCGGTGGTCGGACACAGCAGTCGCCCGCCGCGCAGGGTCAGCGTCATCGGTTGCCCGCCAGGATGCTCATCACCGCCATGCGGACCGCGATGCCGAAGGTGACCTGCTCGAGGATCACCGACTGCGCGCCGTCGGCGACCGCCGACTCGATCTCCACGCCGCGGTTCATCGGCCCGGGGTGCATGACGATCGCATCCGGCCTGGCGGCGGCGAGCTTCTCGGCGGTGAGCCCGTAGTGCTTGAAGTACTCCTGCGCCGAGGGCAGCAGCGCGCCGCGCATCCGCTCGTTCTGCAGCCTGAGCATGATCACGACGTCGACGTCCTTCAGCCCGGCGCGCATGTCGGTGAACACCCTCACGCCCATCTGCTCGAGGCCCGAGGGCAGCAGCGTGAGCGGGCCGATCGCGCGGACCTCGGGCACCCCGAGCGTGGTGAGCGCATGGATGTCGCTGCGCGCGACCCGCGAGTGCAGGATGTCGCCGACCACCGCCACGGTCAGGTTCGTGAAGTCGCGCTTGAAGTGGCGGATCGTGTACATGTCGAGCAGCCCCTGCGTGGGGTGCGCATGTCGCCCGTCGCCCGCGTTGATCACATGAAGCCCGGGCCGCACGTGGCGCGCGATCATGAACGGCGCGCCGCTCTGCGAGTGACGCACGACGAACATGTCGGCGTGCATCGCCGCGAGGTTGTCGATCGTGTCGAGCAGGGATTCGCCCTTGCTGGTCGAGGAGGTCCGCACGTCCAGGTTCACGACGTCGGCCGACAGGCGACCCGCGGCGATCTCGAAGGTGGTGCGGGTGCGCGTGCTGTTCTCGAAGAACAGGTTGAAGACCGAACGGCCGCGCAGCAGGGGCACCTTCTTGATCGCGCGCGTGCTCACCTCGAGGAAGGTCGAGGCGGTATCCAGCACGTGCACGAGCACGTCCCGCGGCAGGCCCTCGATCGTGAGCAGGTGGGTGAGCTCGCCCTGCTCGTTGAGCTGCGGGTGGCGCATTCAGCCGGGCTCCACCGCCAGCGTGAAGCGGCCCCCGGCGTCCCTGCCGAGGACGAAGCCCTGGTCGGGCGGCAGCGGCAGCACGGCGCCGACGTGATCGGCCTGAACCGGCAGCTCGCGCCCGCCGCGGTCGAGCAGCACCGCCAACCGCACCGAGCGCGGCCGACCGTAGTCGAACAGCTCGTTGAGCGCCGCCCGCACCGTCCGGCCGGTGTAGAGGATGTCGTCGACCAGCAGCAGGTCGGCGCCCTCGATCGGGAAGTCGATCCGCGTCGGGCCTCCCGAGCCGGTGCGCAGGCCGCGCTCGGCGTAGTCGTCGCGGTGGAACGCGCTCGACAGGAAGCCCAGCGGCAACTCCCCGTGGCGTGCGGCGAGGTCGGCCTGCAGCCGCCGCGCGATCCACGCGCCGCCGCTGTGGATGCCGATCAGCGCCTGACGGCGGCCACCCTCGGCGAGCTGGGTGTCGATCGCGGACAGCAGGCGCGCGTAGATTCCTTCGGCGTCGAGCGAGCGCGACTCGGGCGTCGGGGCGGCGGGGAACGGAGTCATCCGGGTGCGGGCGCGTCGGGCGGTCGACGGTGGCCATCGAGCCACTGCTCGAGGATCACCGCGGCGGCGACCGCGTCCTCGTCGTCGCGACGGCCGCCCGTGGCCTCGATGATAGCCCGAGCCTCGCGGCTGGAGAACCGCTCGTCGACCGCCTCCACCGGCAGACCGAACCGGCCGCGCAGCCGGTTGGCGAACCGCTCGGCCCGCCGCGTCGTGTCGGTGGGCGTGCCCGCCTCGTCGAGCGGGCGGCCGACCACGAGCCGATCCGGGCGCCAGTCGCGGACCAGCGCGGCGATCCGCTCGAAGCGCACGGCGTCGGAGGCCGAGTCGATGGTCTGCAGCGCGCGCGCGGTGCCCGTGAGCGTGTTGCCCAGCGCGACGCCCACCCGGCGCACGCCGAAGTCGAAACCGAGCACCACCCGTGCGGACGCCGGATCGTGCCGCGCGATCATCGGTGCGCGGCTACGCGTGCCCGGCGGCGGACGACAGGAACGCCGGATCGATGCCGAGCAGGCCGTAGGCCCGAGACAGACGCTGCGCGACCGGCGTCTCGAAGATCACGTCCGGGTCGGCCTCGACCGTGAGCCACGCGTTGCGTGCGATCTCGTCCTCCAGCTGGCCCGGACCCCAGCCGGCGTAGCCGAGCGTGACCAGCAGGCGCGCCGGGCCCTCGCCGACCGCGACCGCCTCGAGCACGTCCTTCGACGAGGTCAGCCCGAGGCTGTCGCTGATCGACACGGTGGAGTTCCACGAGCCGAGCGGCTGGTGCAGCACGAACCCGCGGTCGGTCTGCACCGGACCGCCGAAGAACACCGGCGACTTGGCGAGCGGCGCGATCTCCAGATTCAGGTCGATGCGCTCGAAGAGCGCCGCCAAGTCGAGCTCCATCGGGCGGTTGATCACCAGCCCGAGCGCGCCGCGCGCACTGTGCTCGGCGATGAACACGACCGCACCGCCGAAATTCGGGTCGGCCATGTTCGGCATCGCGAGCAGGAAGTGGTTGGTGAGGTTGGTCGCGACGTCTGCGGCAGCCATCGGCCGATTGTACGGGCGGCCCGGGGGCGGCACAATCGCGGCCCCGACCCCACACAGGGCCGCGATGCGACACGCCCCGATCCACGACGCCGGCCTGGTCTGGTTCCGCCGCGACCTGCGCGCAGAGGACCACGCGGCACTGCACGAGGCCCTCGGCGACTGCGCGCGCGTGCACTGCGCGTTCGTCTTCGATCGCGACATCCTCGACCCCCTGCCGTCGCGCCGCGACCGCCGCGTCGAGTTCATCCACGCGTCGCTGCGCGAGCTCGACGCGCGACTGCGTGCGCTGGGCGGCGCATTGATCGTGGTCCATGGCCACGCGGTGCCGGCCGTGTCGTCGCTGGCCGCCCGCCTGGGCGTCGCGGCGGTGTACGCCGCACGCGACCACGAGCCCGATGCGGTACGCCGCGACGCGGCGGTCGAGGCCGCGCTGCGGGCCGATGGACGCGCGCTCAGGCTGTCGAAGGACCAGGTGGTCTTCGCCCCAGAGGAGGTACTGACCGGCGCGCAGCGCCCGTTCTCGGTGTTCACCCCGTACCGCACCGCGTGGACGCGTCGGCTCGAGGCGCTCGGCGCCGACGGGTCGCCGGGGTCTCCGCTCGCATCGCGACCGGTCGCCGCGCTGGCGCGTGGCCGGCTCGCGCCGCCGCCCGCCGACATCGGCGCGACCGACCCGCGGGTGACCGACGGCGTGCCCGCGCTCGAGTCGATCGGATTCGAGCCGACCGACCTGGCGGCGCTGCCGATCCCGGTCGGAGAGCGCGGTGCTGCGGCGCTGCTCGAGGACTTCCTCGACCGGATCGGCGCGTATCGGGACGCACGTGACCATCCGGCGCGCAAGGGGCCGTCGTACCTGTCCGTTCACCTGCGCTTCGGCACGGTGTCGGTCCGCGAACTCGCTCGAGTCGCGTGGCGCATCGCGGCCGCCGAGCCCGAGTCGGCCGACGGTGCCCGCACCTGGCTGTCGGAGCTGATCTGGCGCGAGTTCTACCAGCAGTTGCTGCACCATCACCCGAGGGTGGTCGACCGGGCGTTCCGCCCCGAGTACGACGCGATCCGGTGGGAGGACGGTGAGGTCGGCGAACGCCGGTTCGCCGCGTGGTGCGAGGCACGCACCGGCTACCCGCTGGTGGACGCCGCGATGCGCCAGCTGCTGACCACCGGCTACATGCACAACCGGCTGCGGATGATCAGCGCCTCGTTCCTGTGCAAGGACCTGGGCGTCGACTGGCGGCGCGGCGAACGCTGGTTCGCGCGGCACCTGAACGACTTCGAGCTCGCCTCGAACGTCGGTGGCTGGCAGTGGGCGGCCTCCACCGGCTGCGATGCGCAGCCGTGGTTCCGGATCTTCAATCCGGTCACGCAGTCGGAGCGCTTCGATGCGCGCGGCGCCTTCATCCGACGCTACCTGCCCGAGCTCGCCAACTACCCGGACGCGGCGATCCACGCGCCCTGGCTCGTGGCCCCCGCCGAGCAGGCTCGGCTGGGCTGCGTGATCGGCCGCGACTATCCGGCCCCGGTGGTCGACCACGCGGCGGCGCGGGCCCGGACGCTCGAACGCTACGCGGCGGCACGCCCGACCCCGTCGGGCTGACGCTGCACACCGACCCGAGCGCAGCACGGAGGGGTGAACACGCGCAACCTGCGGCGTCGCGCGGCAGCCCGCATGCGGTGCCGTCTGGGCGGCTGCGACCGCCTTTCGGCAGCCGGACGGTGCGCACGACCCCCTTGCCGATCGACGATCGTCCGGTGAGTGCCGCGTCCGCCGTGGCGCCACCGCCGCGGGAGTCGACGTGTTGTCGTCCGGTTTCCGATCCGAGGGGCCGATCGCCCCGCGCCCACCGCCGCCGCGCCCAGCGCGGCAGCAGCCACCGGACGCGGTCGCGCCCGAGACGGCCGGCCCGGCGACCTTCACCGCGCTGCGGGTCACGCGGGTGCGTCCTTGGGCGCGGCTGCTCGCGCTGCGCGACGCGCTCGAACCCGCGCTCGCCACGATCGCCGCCGCGGGCGGGCAGGCGCGCGCCGCGATCGCCGTCGTGCAGGACGCGGGGGCGCAGCTGCAGCGCCTGTGCGCACTGGACCCGGACGCGATGCTCGCGGTGCCGCTGCTGCTCGAAGGTGGGTATTGCGCGACCCGGCACGCGCTCTCGAGCGCAGTCGTGCTCGAGTTCATGCTCGCGCGACACGGTACGGAGCGCGCGATGCGCCGCAGCGCCGTGCGAGCCGCGCTCACCATGAACGTCGGCATGCATGCGCTGCAGGAGGCGCTCCACGCCCACGCCGGCGCGCTCACGCCCGGGCAGCGCGCAGCCGTGCTCGCGC
>JBIKMO010000363.1:0-4205 GCA_044359175.1 Burkholderiaceae bacterium
TACGTCCTCGCCACGCTCACGCTCACCGTCGCGCTCTGCGGCCCGGCCACCGCGCAGCTCGTGCTGCTCGGCAGCGTCGAGGTCCAGTCGAAGCACGGCGAGCCGCTGCAGGCGACCATCGGTGCGGTCGACGGCGGAACCGACGCGTCGGCGCTCGAGTCGGTCGAGCTGCTGCCGCGCAGCGGCTACGAGCAGCTCGGTTTCGACTGGGACCCCGTGCTCGCGACCGCCCGAATCGCGATCGGACGCCGACCCGACGGACGCGCCGAGGTGCGGGTCACGACCGACGCCCCGGTGACCGCGGACAACCTGACGCTGGTGCTGGACGTGCGCTCGCGCGGCGGCCGTTACCAGCGAGGCTTTCAGTTGAAGGCCGCGGACCGCGGCGCCGATCCGAGGCTCGCACTGCCGGCGACCGCCCCGGACCAGGGCGCCGTGGCCGAACCGTCGGCCTCGCCGGCACCGTCGTGGGCGTCACCCGCGCCGTCGGTCGCCGCGCCCGCCCGGACCGACGCTGCGCCGCCCCCTGCCGCGCCGCCCCCAACGACCGCAGCCCCCTCCCCGGCCGTACCGGACGTGACCGCACCCGCTCTGGTTGCGCCGACCCCCGAGGCCGCGCCAACGCCGACCGCCGTCGCGCCGATGCCCGACCCCGCTCCACCCGACCCCGCCGTGCCCGCCGCCGAGCGCGCCGCCGCGACGACGGCCGCCCCGGCGCCGTCACCGCCGGCCGCTGCGGCCGCGCCGGCCCAACCGTCGGCCGCGGCCCCGCCGGCGCGGCTGCCCGACGGCTTCATCGAGCGACGCACCGTCGCCCCGGGCGCCACGCTGGTGGACGTCGCCCGGGCGGTCAGACCTCGCGGCACGACGCTCGAGCAGACCATGGTCGCGCTGTTCGGCAGCAACCCCACCGCGTTCGAGGATGGCGATCCGCGCCGCCTTCGCTCCGGCGCCGCGCTCGACGTGCCGGACCCGCTGCTGATCGGCGCGTACGAGCCGGATGAGGCACGGCGGACGGTTCGACAGGAGTGGCGGATGACCGGGCTCGACCGCCGCGCGCCGTCGGCCGAGGCGCCGGCCGATCGCGGATCGCCGAGCACGACGGCGCGCGGTCCGGCCGCGGCGCCGGCACCCCCGAGATCGCGGACCCGCGCGGCCGATCAGCTGGTGCTCGCCCCGCCCACCGGCGGATCCGGGGCGGCCCGGCGGGCCCGCGCGGCGCAGGCGCAGACCGCGTTCGACGCGGCGATGCGCGAAGCCACCTCGCGGATCGAGGAGCTGGAGAAGAACGTCTCCGGCCTGAAGACCCTGATCGCGCTCACCGAGCAGCGCGAACGGGCGTTGCGCGACGAACTCGCCCGCCTGCGCGCCGCCGCATCGCCGCCTCCGCTCGCCTCGGCCGACGCCTCCGCCGGCCGGACCGCGACCGACGCCCCCAGCCGCGCGGCGCTGGCCGGGGTCGCCCCGCCGCCGGCCGTGCCCGAGACGTCCGCATGGGCGTGGCTCGGCGAGTGGGTCTGGATCGGCGCCGCGCTCGCCGCGGTGCTCGCGCTCGCGCTGCTGTGGGTGGTGCGCGCACGGCGCACCCGCCGCGCAGCGGCGGCCCGCGACTTCGACGACGACGACGGGCTGCTGTCGGACTTCGGCCCGACCCGCTGACCGGCGCCGCCGCGGCCCGCGCGCGGTGGCCGGCGCGAGGCAGCGAGCGGCCCGGTGTGTGCGCCCGCGCCGGCTTCAGCGCACCGCGGCCAGCGCGAACACCGCGCGCATCTCGCCGGTGACCGTGCCCCGCGCGTTGCGGATCGGCAGCCGCGCGTAGCGCGACAACTCGGGGTCGTCCGGCGCGACCAGCCCGAGCGCCCGCAGCACGGCGAACGCCGCGACGAAACGGGCCTCGGAGCGGCCATCGGCGATCTTCAGCGCGACGCCCAGGCCACGCGACCGCACCCCGACCACCTGTACGCCGTCGGCGCCGACCTTCGCGACCCAGTCGCCGCGCCCGGCGCGTGCGAAGTGCAGGTCGCTGCGGCCGGTGCCGGAGACCGCCTCGGGGTGTGCGGTCATCGCGCCGAACAGCGCCTCGAGCGCCGGGTCCACCGCCGCCCCGGCACCGCCCGCCGCCAGCATCGCCCACAGCCGCGCCAGGCCGGACAGCGGCATCGCGAGGTTCGGCGCGCTGCAGCCGTCGGTGCCGACCGGCAGCGACGCCGCCGGCAGGCCGAGCAGCGCGCCCACCTGCTCGCGGATGCGTCGCTGCAGCGGATGCTCGCGCTCGAGGTAGTCGTGCGTCGACAGCCCGTGAAGCCGGCAGTACGCGAGGAAGCCGGCGTGCTTGCCCGAGCAGTTGTGATGCCGTGCATCGAACCGGGCGTCCGCCGGCGGCGCGCGCCCCAGGGTCTCGTAGACGTACGGTACGTGACAGCCGCACTGCAGCGCCTCGGGCGGCTGCCCGGCCCGCGCCAGCAGCGCGTCGACCGCGGCGACGTGGAACGGCTCGCCGGAGTGGCTGGCGGTGGTGAGCGCGACCTGCTCGTCGGACAGCCCGAGGGCACGCGGGCCGCCGTCCAGCACGAACGGCAGCGCCTGGAAGGCTTTCAACGTCGAGCGCGTGAACACGAGGGCGTGCGGGTCGCCGACCGCGTGCAGCACGCGGCCGCCGCGATCGACCACAGCGGCCGCGCCGTGGTGGACGTTCTCGACGACGTCGCCGCGCGTGGTGACGACCAGGGGGACGTAGCCGGGGATCATGCCCGCCAGTGTAGGCCGCCCGGGGCCTGCCGTGCGGCCGCGACCGGGAGCCGATTGCCGGCGCGCCCCCGCCCGGGCCCGTTCACAGGCCCAGTTTCGCCACCCAGTCCTGCGCCTGCGCCTGCGCGCGGTTCAGCGTCCGCGGCTCGATCTGCAGCTGCCCGCACAACTGCGCGACGCCGTTGAGCGACGGGTCCTCGCACGCCTCGGCGAGCCTCAGGTAGGGTGCGAACGCGCCGGTGCGATGCAGCAGGCCCTCGGTGACCTGCGCCGGCAGTTCGAGCTCGGCCAGAGCCGCGTCCATCGGCATCATCAGCATCGCCGGCAGCAATGAGAACGTCCCCGCGATGAACAGCTGGTCGGTCTGCGCGGCGTCGAACCGGCCCTCGCCGAGCAGTTCCATCAGCCGGCCCCGGGCGATCGCGGTGCGGGCGAGCAGCGGCGCGGTCGGGTCGCGACCGCCGTCGGAGCTCGCGAGCAGCAGCGTGAGCCAGCGGGCGAGCTTGGCGTAGCCGAGCAGTCCGATCGCATGGCGCAGCGAGTCGATCTTCGTACCCAGGCCGACGCCCGCGCTGTTCATGTAGCGCAGCAGCTTGACCGACAGCGCGACGTCGCGCTTGAGTGCTGCATCCACCTCGCCGATGTCGGCATTGCGCAGCAGCAGCTTGATCGCCTGCAGTACGGCGGCACGCGCAGGCTCGAGCCGGCGCGCGGTCAAGGTCTCCGGACGGGCGAAGTAGTAGCCCTGCAGGCAGTCGAAACCGAGCGCGATGCACGCGGCCGCCTGCTCGCGCGTCTCGACCTTCTCGGCAATCAACACGCGCCGCCCGCCCGCCGCCTTCAGCAGCTTCATGACCAGCGGCAGCTGCTCGCTCGACACCCGCTGGACGTCGACCTTGACATGGCTCGCGAGCGCGAACACCGGCTGCTTCAGCAGCCCAGGCGACTCCAGCGTCAACGCGACGCCGAACCCCTGCGACCGCAGGACCCGCAGCCGCTCGAGCTGCGCGTCCGCCGGCGGCGTGCGCAGGTCGTACTCGATCACGGTCCGCGCCGGCTGCAGCAGCGACAGCGGCGAGTCCTCCTCGATCGTCTCGGGACCGGCGTTGACGAAGGCGAGCTTGCCGCCGAGCACCTGCTCGGCACCGATGTCCTGCAGCAGCGAGGCGATGACCACCAGGCTGGCGAAATCGCCGTCGACGAACAGCGCCTGGGTCGCGTCGCGGTCGCCGCGGTACAGCAGTTCGTAGCCGACCAGCTGCTGGTTGCGGTCCAGGATCGGCTGACGGCCGAGGAACGCGGATTCCGCCGAGCCGTCCATCTGCGGCTTGCTCGCGGTCTCCGGCGCTGAGTGCGTCTGCATCACGTGATCACCTCGTTGCGAAGGGTGGTCTGCGCCGCACGGTGTGCGCGCACCAGGAGGTCTCCCGACAACGTCAGACGTTCGCACAGCGCCT
>JBIKMO010000364.1:0-4201 GCA_044359175.1 Burkholderiaceae bacterium
CTGTTCGCGTTCCGGCCGGAGTCGGCGTCGGCAGCGGTGACCCCGCCTCGTCCGGCCGGGGCGGTGCGTCCGGCGCCGCCCGCGGCGGCGGTCGCCGCGGCGCCGATGGCCGCGCAGTCGACGGAGAGGTCGACGCCGGGGTCGACGGCGCGCGCCCCTGCGGCCGTGCCCGCGCCGGTGACCGCTGCGCCCACCGCACCCGCTGCGCTCACGCCCGCGGCGGCCGAACCCCTTCCCGGTCCGGCTGAACGTGCCCCGGCGCCGATCGTGTTCGACGGCGGCTGGCCCGGCCTCGCCGCGCGTCTCGGGCTGCGCGGCCTGGTCGGTCAGTTCATGGAGCAGAGCGAACTGGTCGAATACGACGCCGACGGCTTCGACGTGCGCGTGCCGGTGCGTCCACTCGCCGAGCCGGCGCTGGTCGGCAAGGTCCGCGACGCGCTCTGCGGCCACTTCGGCCGGCCGGTGCGGCTGACGGTGCAGGTCGGCGCGGTGCGTGGCCCCACGGTGGCCGCCGAGCGCAGCCGCGACCAGGCGGCCGCGATGGCGAATGCGCAAGCCACGCTGCAGGACGACACGTTCGTGCGCACGCTGCTCACCGGGTTCGACGGTACGATCCTTCCCGACTCGGTCCGGCCGGTCGGCCCCAACGGAGATCCGCGATGATGAAGAACCAGCTCGCCGGCTTGATGAAGCAGGCGCAGCAGATGCAGGACAACCTCAAGAAGGCTCAGGAGCAGCTCGCCCTGGTCGAGGTGGAGGGTCAGTCCGGCGCCGGACTGGTCAAGGTCGTCGTGACCTGCCGCAACGACGTCAAGCGCGTGACCATCGATCCGAGCCTGATGGCCGAGGACCGGGAGATGCTCGAGGATCTGGTGACCGCGGCGATGAACGACGCGCTTCGCCGCGCCGAGCAGACCGCCTCGGAGCGGATGGCCTCGCTCACCTCGGGGCTGCCGCTGCCGCCCGGCTTCAAGCTGCCCTTCTAGCCCGATCGATGCGCGCGCCCGCCGCCCTGGACGCGTTGGTGGCCGCCCTGAAGCGGCTGCCCGGGGTGGGGCCACGATCGGCGCAGCGCTATGCGTACCACTTGCTGCAGCACGACCGCGACGCCGCCGAAACGCTCGCCGGCGCGTTGATCGACGCCGCCTCTCGAGTGCGTCACTGCAGCCGGTGCAACACCTTCACCGAGCAGGATCCGTGCGAGATCTGCGCGTCGCCCCGACGCGACCCGACCCTGCTGTGCGTGGTCGAGACCCCGGCAGACCAGATGACCGTCGAGCACACGCTCGCGTACTCGGGGCTGTACTTCGTGCTGATGGGCCGGCTCTCGCCGCTCGACGGCGTGGGTCCGAACGAGATCCATTTCGACCGGCTGCTCGCGCGTGCCTGCGACGGCGTGGTCAGCGAGGTGGTGCTCGCGACCAACTTCACGCAGGAGGGCGAGGCCACCGCGCACTACCTCGGTGAGAAGCTGCGCGCGCGCGGCCTGAAGGTGAGCCGCCTCGCGCGGGGCGTGCCGGTGGGCGGCGAACTCGAGTACGTGGATGCGGCCACGGTCGCGCAGGCGATGCGCGACCGCCGGGCCGTCGACTGACCCCCCTCCGCCCGGACGGCCGCCAATGAAGCTCACCCTTGCGTATTCGATCCTGCTCGTGTCGTTCTTCCTGCCGTTCGTGTGCGCCGGAATCGCGAAGGCCGGCCGCCGGGACTACGACAACGCATCGCCGCGCGAGTGGGAGCAGCGCCTGGACGGGTACCGGCGCCGTGCGGTCGCCGCGATGAACAACACGTTCGAGGCGCTGCCCTTCTTCGCCGCGGCGGTGATCGTCGCGCATCAGCTCGACGCGCCGCAGGCGCGCCTGGATACGCTCGCGGTGGCGTGGCTCGTGCTGCGGGCAGCCTACGTGGGCCTGTATGTCGGCGGCCGGGCGACCGCGCGCTCGCTGGTGTGGCTCGCCTCGGTGGCGGTCACCGTCTGGATCTTCGTGCTCGGCGCGTGATCCGCGCACGCGCGCGGACCGTCGGCAGCCGGGCGAACGCGGCGCGGGCGGGCGTGCGGATGGCATCCGCTACACTGGTCCGATGGACCTGACCACGCTGCTGTCGCTGCTGGTGTTCCTGCTTGCCGGCTTCGGCGGCGGCTGGCTGTGGCGCGCACGCGCGCGCTCCGGGCCCAGGGAGGTGATGGTGCGCAGCTCGATCGACGAGCTGCGTGCGATCGGCGAGCTGTCGGTGTTCAAGGCGGTGAGCAAGGACCTGATCACGCACAGCGACCACACGTTCGGCGAGTTCGGCCGCAAGTACCTGCGCTGGGCGTTCACGAAGAAGAAGCTGGCGATGGTCTTCGAGTTCGAGATGGATTTCCGCTACGACCTGCGCAGCGACCGGTTCCGGATCGTGGCCGAGACCGTGGCGGCGGACGCGGACGCGCGCCCTGGCACCCCGCCGCCGCCGCCCAAGGCGCTGGTCGAATTGCCGCCATGCCGCGTGGAGGTCTCGATCAAGGACCTCGCGTTCTACGACGAGCAGCGCTCCCGCCTGCTGCCCTGGCTGCTGCCCGACCTGCTGCAGGGGTTCTTCGACGGCCGATTCTCCGAGGACGACAAGAACCGACTGATCGGGGCGGCGCGCGCGCACGCGATGGCGCAGGCGCAGGGGCTGGCCGAGCGCTATCGCGCTCAGGTCGAGCGCTCGGCGTACACGACGCTCGCGATGCTGGTGCGGCCGCTCGGCTACCCGAGCCTCGAGGTGCGGTTCGCTCAGCGCCAGGAGCTGTCGACCGACGTCGGCGCGCCGTTCGATGCGCTCGGCGCGCCGCTGCCGGCGGTCGCACCCGACGTGTCGCGGGGCGACGCGGTCGGTGCGCCGCCGTCGGTCGCGCCGATGGAGGGCTCGATGCCGTCGCTGCGCGCGCAGCGCGCCGACCCTGGGGGCGGCTGAGCCCGGGCGGGGTCGGCGCCGGTGCTGCGGCCGGCGGCTCAGCCGAGGGGCCTGCTCGCCCGTGATAAACTCCGAAGGTTTGCCCGCCTGCGCCGCCTCCCGAACACACCCGCGCGCCACGCGCATCGCGCCGCGTTCGAAGCGCCTGCGCCCGAGCGGCGCGGCCGCGCCTGGAGCGCTGTGGCACAGGCCGGGCCCACGGACTCAGGAGCCTGCCTTGCTGCCCCAATTTCCGCCCGCCGCGCTCGCGCTCGCAGACGGCACGGTCTTTCACGGTCGCTCGATCGGCGCGCCCGGCCGCACGGTCGGCGAGGTGGTGTTCAACACCGCGCTCACCGGCTATCAGGAAATCCTCACCGATCCGTCGTACTGCCGCCAGATCGTGACCCTGACCTGTCCGCACATCGGCAACGTCGGCGTCAACGACGAGGACGACGAGTCCGGCCGCATCCACGCGGCCGGTCTGGTGGTGCGCGATGTGCCGGACCGACCGTCGAGCTTCCGTGCACGGCGGCCGCTGCCGCAGTACCTCGCCTCGCAGGCCGTGCCCGGCATTGCCGGGATCGACACGCGGCGGCTCACTCGCGTGCTGCGCGAGCGCGGCGCGCAGGCCGGCTGCCTGGTGGCGGCGGCCGCGCCCGGCGATACGCTGGACACCGACGCGGCGGTGCGCGCCGCGCGCGACTTCCCGGGCCTGGCGGGCATGGACTTGGCCAAGGTGGTGAGCGTCGCCGAGCCGTACCGGTGGCGCGCGGGCTCCTGGTCGCTCACCGGCGGGCACACGGCAGACGCGGTCGGCGCCGCGCCGCGCACGTTCCGCGTGGTCGCGTTCGACTACGGCGTCAAGCGCAACATCCTGCGGCTGCTCGCCGACCGGGGGTGCGACCTCACGGTGGTGCCGGCCCGCACGTCCGCCGCCGAGGTGCTGCGGCTGCAGCCGCAGGGGATCTTCCTGTCCAACGGGCCCGGCGATCCCGAGCCCTGCGACTACGCGATCGCCGCGGTGCGCGAGCTGATCGATCGCGGACTGCCCACTTTCGGGATCTGCCTGGGTCACCAGATCCTGGGGCTGGCCTCGGGTGCGCGTACGCTGAAGATGAAGTTCGGTCACCACGGGGCGAACCACCCGGTCAAGGACCTCGAGACCGGCCAGGTGCTGATCACCAGTCAGAACCACGGCTTCGCGGTCGATCCGGCCACGTTGCCCGCGCAGCTGCGGATCACGCACGTGTCACTGTTCGACGGTTCGATCCAGGGCCTG
>JBIKMO010000365.1:0-4192 GCA_044359175.1 Burkholderiaceae bacterium
CGGAGTCCGCCCCGGTGAGCCCGCCCGGGATCCAGTCGGTGGCCGACAGCCGAACGCTGATCGGCTTGCGCGCCGGCCAGACCGCGCGCACCGCCTCGAACACCTCCATCGGCCAGCGCAGCCGGCCGGCCGGCGAGCCGCCGTACGCGTCGGTGCGGCGATTGGTCACCGGCGACAGGAAGCTCGCGAGCAGGTAACCGTGCGCCATGTGCAGTTCGAGCATGTCGAACCCGGCGGCGTCACTGCGCTGGGCGGCGGCCACGAACTGAGCGAGGATCGTGTCCATGTCGGCGCGGGTCATCTCGCGCGGCACCGCGTTGACCCCGTCCCGGTAGGGGATCGGGCTGGGGGCGACCAGATCCCAGTTGCGCTCGCCGGACGTGACCTCGTCGATCGGCCAGTCCATCTGCTGCCAGCCGAGCTGGGTGGACCCCTTGCGGCCGGCGTGCCCGATCTGAATGCACACCCCGGCCTGCGAGTTCGCGTGAACGAAGTCGGTGATCCGCCGGAACGCAGCGGTCTGCTCGTCGTTCCACAGCCCGGTGCAGCCCGGGGTGATCCGACCTTCGGGCGACACGCAGGTCATCTCGACGAACACCAGCCCCGCCCCGCCAAGCGCGCGCGAGCCGTAGTGGACCAGGTGCCAGTCGTTGGGCACGCCGTCGACCGCCGAGTACTGGGCCATCGGCGAGACCACCACGCGGTTCGGCAGCCACAGCTCGCGAAGCCGCAGCGGTGCGAACATCGGCGGGGCATCCAGCCACGCCGGCTCGCCGTCGGCGGCGATCCCCTGGCGCTGCGCTTCGCGGCGGTTCCACCACCGCGTGACGTTGGCGACCAGCGCCGCATCGCGCAGCCGCAGGTTCTCGTAGGTGATCTGCTTGCTGCGCGTGAGCAGCGAGACCTCGAACTGCACCGGATCCATCGACCAGAACCGGCGCACGTTCTCGAACCAGGCGAGCGACACGTTGGCCGAATGCTGGATGCGGCCGACCTCGTCGCGCCGCGACTGTTCGTACAGCGCGAGCGCACCGCGCAGGTCGTCCGGGCGCGCGGCGATCGCGTCGTCGAGTGCGATCGCATCCTCCATCGCGAGCTTGGTGCCCGAGCCGATCGAGAAGTGCGCGGTGTGCGCGGCGTCGCCGAGCAGGACGACCGGCACGCCGTCGATCTCGGCGTGCCAGGTGCGGCAGCCGATCGTCGGGAACTGGCGCCAGAACGACCGGTTGGCCAACACCTGCGCGCCCTTGAGGTCATCGGCGAAGAGCCGCTCGACCCACGCCACCGTGGCCGACTCGCCCTCGACCGTGAGCCCCGACTGCAGGAACGCCTCGTCGGTGGTCTCGATGACGATCGTGCACTCGCCCGGCGTGTACTGGTACGCGTGCATGTTCCACACGTGGCCGCGTTCGTCCTGCCTGAAGCTGTAATAGAAGCCCGGCAGGCTCATGCGCGCGCCCAGCCACACGAACCGGTTGCTGCGCAGGTCCACGCTCGGACCGAAGTGCTCGCGGTGGGACTCCCGGACCAGGCTGTTGATGCCGTCGGAGGCGATCACCAGATCCGCGCCGGTATGCGCCGCGAGGCCGGCGTCCTCGGTCCGATAGCGCACCGGAATGCCGAGCTCGGCGGCGCGACGCTGCAGGATGCGCAGCAACTCCAGCCGCTGCACGCCGGAGAATCCATGCCCGCCGGAGCGGCGCACCGTGCCCTTGAACTGGACCAGGATGTCGTCCCAGTACGCGAATGCGGCCTCGATGTCGCGACGCGTGGGCGCGTCGGCGCGCTGCAGGTTCGCCAGGGTCTCGTCCGACAGCACGATGCCGAAGCCGAACGTGTCGTCCGGCCGGTTGCGCTCGACCACGTCGATCCGCGCGTCCGGGAAGCGCTTCTTCAGCAGGATGGCCGAATACAGCCCGGCGGGGCCTGCGCCGATCACGTCGATTCGCATGCGCGGTGCTCCAGGGGACGCATCGGATTGCGTCCGATTTGCTTTAAGTCTAAAGTATCTGGCATGGCCTCGACAACCCCGGCTCCCGAGGCGCCCGATCCGCCGGGCCGGGCCGGCGCGTCCCATCACGGCGCGCGGCTCGATTTCGCCGAGGCGATGAGCTACGCGGACTACCTGCAGCTCGATGCGGTGCTGGGCGCCCAGCGGCCCCGCTCCGGCGCGCACGACGAGATGCTGTTCATCGTGCAGCACCAGACCAGCGAGCTGTGGATGAAGCTCGCGCTGCACGAGCTGCGTGCCGCTCGCGAGAGCCTGCGCACCGACCGCCTGCCGCCCGCCTTCAAGATGCTCGCGCGCGTCTCCCGCGTGCTGGAGCAGCTGGTCCACGCATGGGACGTGCTCGGCACCCTGACCCCGTCGGAGTACTCGGCGATGCGGCCCCACCTGGGCTCCTCGTCGGGCTTCCAGTCGTACCAGTACCGCGAGATCGAATTCATGCTCGGCAACAAGAATCCGGTGATGGTCCGGCCGCATGCCCATCACCCGGAACGGCTCGCCGAGGTCACCGCCGCGCTGCACGAGCCGTCGCTGTACGACGAGGCGATCCGGCTGCTCTCGCGGCGCGGCTTCGCGATCGAGCCCGGGCAGCTCGATCGCGACTGGTCGGCACCGCGGCCGTTCAGCGACTCGCTCGAGGCGGCCTGGCTCGCCGTCTATCGCGATCCGCCGCAGCACTGGTCGCTGTACGAGCTCGCCGAGGAACTGGTCGACCTGGAGGACGCCTTCCGGCAGTGGCGGTTCCGCCACGTGACCACGGTCGAACGCATCATCGGCTTCAAGGCCGGCACCGGAGGCACGAACGGCGTGCCCTACCTGCGCCGGATGCTCGACACCGTGCTGTTCCCCGAACTCTGGAAGGTGCGCACCGACCTATGAACCGGATCCTGCAACCGCCCGGCTGGCCGCAGCCCAAGGGCTACTCGAACGGCGTTGCGGCACGCGGCACGCTGGTGTCGGTCGCCGGACAGATCGGCTGGCTGCCCGAGGGCCGGTTCGAGACCGACGACTTCACCGGACAGTGCCGCCAGGCGCTGAGCAACCTGCTCGCGGTGCTGCGCGAAGCCGGCGGCGGGCCGGAGCACGTCGTGCGCATGACCTGGTACGTGACCAGCAAGCGTGAGTACCTCGCCGCCGGCCGCGCGCTGGGCGCGGTCTACCGCGAGCTGATGCGGGGCGCCGACGGCACCGTGGCCTACCCGGCGATGACCGCGGTCGAGGTGGTCGCGCTGATCGAGGACCGCGCCAAGGTCGAGATCGAGGCGACCGCGGTCGTACCGGACTAGAATCGCCCTGCCGCGGCTTCCGGCCACGGCACGCCATCGAGGACGCCATGAACGCACCGGACACCGTGCGGCTGAAAGCCGCGTTCAAGTGGGACGACCCGCTGCTGCTCGATTCGCAGCTCACCGAGGACGAGCGCATGGTGCGCGACGCGGCCGCGCAGTACTGCCAGGACCGGCTCGCACCGCGGGTCACCCAGGCGTTCCTCGACGAGCAGACCGACCCGGAGATCTTCCGGGAGATGGGGTCGATCGGCCTGCTCGGCCCGACGATCCCCACCGACTACGGCGGCCCCGGGCTGAACTACGTCGCCTACGGGCTGATCGCCCGCGAGGTCGAGCGCGTCGATTCGGGCTACCGGTCGATGATGAGCGTGCAGTCCTCGCTGGTGATGCTGCCGATCTACGAATTCGGCACCGAGGCGCAGCGCCGGGCCTACCTGCCCAGGCTCGCCACCGGCGAGTGGATCGGCTGCTTCGGCCTGACCGAACCGAACCACGGTTCCGACCCCGGCGGCATGGAGACGCGTGCTCGGCGGGTCGACGGCGGCTACGTGCTCACCGGCTCGAAGATGTGGATCTCGAACTCTCCGATCGCCGACGTGTTCGTCGTCTGGGCGAAGTGCCAGGGCGGCGAGTTCGACGGGCGGATCAAGGGCTTCATCCTGGACAAGGGCCTGCGCGGTCTGTCGGCGCCCAAGATCCAGGGCAAGGTCGGACTGCGCGCGTCGGTGACCGGCGAGATCGTGATGGACGGGGTCGAGGTGGCCGACTCGGCGCTGATGCCCGGGGTCGAGGGTCTGAAGGGCCCGTTCACCTGTCTGAACAGCGCCCGCTACGGGATCGCCTGGGGCGCGCTCGGCGCGGCCGAGGACTGCTGGTTCCGCGCCCGCCGCTACGT
>JBIKMO010000105.1:0-14357 GCA_044359175.1 Burkholderiaceae bacterium
GGTGTGCATCGTGATCAGCGGACCGTTCTGGACGCGAGGCTGGCCGGAGTGGTGGGGCTGGTGGCTCGCGCTGCCCATCTGGAAGTGACGCGGCGATCGGAGACCTAGACCATGGCCCAGTACCAGCCCTTCGTCCCGCAGTACCAGAACCTGTTCACCCAGGTCCAGGTGGTCGCGCCGCTGCACGACGGTCCGCCGCTGCCCACCGAGTACGAGACGCGCGGCCGGGTGTTCGGCGCGACGCTGTCGTACTGGCTCGGCGTGATCGGCAACGCGCAGATCGGTCCGATCTACCTGGGCACGCTCGGGATCCTGTCGCTGTTCTGCGGCGTGGTCGCGTTCCAGATCATCGGCTGGAACATGCTCGCCTCGGTCAACTACAGCCCGCTCGAGTTCCTGCGTCAGCTGCCCTGGCTCGCGCTCGAACCGCCGCCGCCCGGCTACGGCCTGCGCATTCCGCCGCTGAACCAGGGCGGCTGGTGGCTGATGACCGGCTTCTTCCTCACGGCGTCGTTGCTGTTGTGGTGGGCCCGGATGTACCGGCGGGCCCGGCAGCTCGGCATGGGCACCCACGTCGCGTGGGCGTTCATGGCGGCGATCTGGCTGTACCTGGTGCTCGGCTTCTTCCGTCCGATCCTGATGGGCAGCTGGGGAGAGGCGGTGCCGTTCGGCATCTTCCCGCACCTGGACTGGACCGCGGCGTTCTCGCTGCGCTACGGCAACCTGTTCTACAACCCCTTCCACATGCTGTCGATCGTGTTCCTGTACGGCGCGACGCTGCTGTTCGCCATGCACGGCGCGACCATCCTCGCGGTCACGCGCTACGGCGGCGAGCGCGAGATCGAGCAGATCGTCGACCGCGGTACGGCGAGCGAGCGTGCGGCGCTCTTCTGGCGCTGGACGATGGGCTTCAACGCGACGATGGAGTCGATCCACCGCTGGGCGTGGTGGTTCGCGGTGCTGTGCCCGCTGACCGGCGGCATCGGCATCCTGCTCACCGGCACGGTCGTGGACAACTGGTATCTGTGGGCGGTCAAGCACGGCGTCGCCCCGGCGTATCCGGCGGTGTACACGCCCGCGGTCGATCCCGCCTCGCTGATCGGAGTCAAGCCATGAGTCGCGTCTGGAAACTGCCGAAGGTGATGGCGGCCACGGCCGCCGCGGCCCTGCTCGCCGGCTGCGAGCGCCCGCCGGTCGAGGTCGTGCAGTCGGGCTTCCGCGGCACCGGCATGGAGCAGGTCGTCAACCCGCGCCGGCTGGTCGACCAGACCTATCTGAACGTGCTGCCGGAACGGCTCGACCCGGCCTCGCCCGACGGGCCGAAGGCGAAGGACGTCTACCAGAACGTGAAAGTGCTCGGCGACCTGAGCGTGGGCGAGTTCACGCGGCTGATGGTCGCGATGAACAACTGGGTGGCGCCCAAGGAGGGGCCGAACGCGGCCTGCCTGTACTGCCACACGAACAACTTCGCCGAGGACACCAAGTACCAGAAGGTGGTCGCGCGCAAGATGATCCAGATGACGCGCGAGATCAATTCGAACTGGAAGCAGCACGTCGCCGACACCGGCGTGACCTGCTGGACCTGCCACCGCGGTGAGCCGGTGCCCTCGAACATCTGGTTCGCGCCGGCCCCGCAGAAACATGCGACGCGCATGCTCGGCGACAAGGCCGAGCAGAACAGCCCTGCCGCGTCGGTCGGGCTGTCGTCGCTGCCGTACGACCCGTTCGGTCCGTACCTCGAGCAGGCCAAGCCCATCCGCGTGATCGGCGACACCGCACTGCCCACCGGCAACCGCGCGTCGACCAAGCAGACCGAGTTCACCTACGGTCTGATGATGCACATGTCGACCGCGCTCGGAGTCAACTGCACGTACTGCCACAACACCCGCGCGATGGCCGAGTGGTCGCAGAGCCCGCCGCAGCGCACGACCGCGTGGCACGGCATCCGGATGGCCCGGGCGCTGAACACCGAGTACATGACCCCGCTGACCGACGTGTTCCCGGCCCAGAGCCGCGGCCCGACCGGCGACGTGCCGAAGCTGAACTGCGCGACCTGCCACCAGGGAGCGTACAAGCCGATGTACGGCCAGAGCATGCTGAAGGACCATCCCGAGCTGGCCGGCGGCGGCCGGCCCGCGGCGGCTGCGCCTGCTGCGACGGCTGCGGCACCCGCAGCCTCGTTCCCGGCGACGCTGTTCTTCGCGGTGGGCTCGGCCGCGCTCAACGCCGAGGACCTGCGGGTCGTCAACCAGATCGCCGAGGCGATGCGGGTCGATCCCTCGGTGAAGGTCTCGATCTCCGGGTTCCACTCCGCGGCGGGCGACCTGGCGCAGAACCAGGAGCTCGCGAAGAACCGCGCGTTCGCGGTGCGCGGCGCGCTGATCGCGTCCGGCATCGCCGAGGATCGGCTGGTGCTCGAGAAGCCCGCCCAGACCGAGGCGAACGTGTCCGGCGAGGACCCGCGCTCGCGGCGGGTGGACGTCGCGGCCCGCTGACGCGCTCCAGGTTCCCCGCCTCGCGACGGCGAGGCGGTTCGCCGGTTCGGTCTTCTCCCCGTCCGGCGATCACGGTGCCCTCCGGGCACCGTTTTTTTTGCGCGCCTCTCAGGACGGACACGCTCTCGGCGCCCGCGCCCGCGCCCGCGCGGTCGGCGGTCGGCGGTCGGCGGTCGGGCGACGGACGCTCGACGAAAGAACGCACGGGCCCACAGCGAGGGACGGTCGGAACCCGCAGGTGCGCGGCGACGCACGCCGTGCCGGCGGCGGCCGAGGGCCCATGGCCGGCGGCCGAGGCCTCGTCAGACGTCGTCGATCCGGCCCGGAGCGCGCGCCGGGCCCGGAAGCGGCGCGGCCACCGCCGCGGCGCTCGCCGCGTGCGAGCGCATGCCCCAGGCCCAGAGCCGCTCGGCCGGCAGCGGCAGCACCAGCAGCGCATGCTCCAAGATCGCAAGCGACAGCAGCGTCGCCACCAGCGTGGCCGACGTCATCTCGAACGGGCTCGCGCCCGGGGCGATCGCCGCCTGCCAGATCGGCACCGCGACCAGCGTCGCCGCGCTGACCGTGACCGGGAACAGCGCGTTCATCGGGGCCCGGACGAAGTAGGTCTGCAGGTACTTCAGGTGTTCGGGCAGGAAGTCCGCGTTGAGGTTGCGCACGCCCAGGAACACGTTGAGCTTGGCGCTCTGGCGCATCGTCCACAACACCATGAAGGTCCACAGCCCGGTCGTGTTCGGACGGTCCCAGGTGACCGCGGCCACCGCAAGCGCCAGCACGACCAGGGCAACCTCATGGTGCGCGACCGTGCCGAACGCGTACCGCGCGCGCCGCCACCCGCGCGCGCCCGCGGGACAGGGCCCGCGCCGCGGTCCGGTCACGTAGCCGAGCAGGAACGCCACCTCCTGCCACGCCCACAGCAGGATCGCGCAGGTGAACCCGCAGTAGGCGCCGGCCACGTCGGTGCGGCCGCTGCTCGCCCACAGACCCCACAGCGCGAGCAGCGCGACTGCGGTCGTCGCCGCCATCGTGCGCGGGTGGGTCGCGCGCGGCAGGCCGTCGAGGTAGAGGATCGCCCCGGTGCTCGCCCACCAGACGAGCACCGTGAACGCGACCGGTGCCAGGTACTCGATCACCCCGGGCGCCCCGGCCGCGCGGCCGTTACCACGCGGGAGCGACGCGAACGCGCTCGGGCAGGGCGTTGGGCTTGACCGGAAGCAGGTACAGGCGCGCGAAGGTCGCCGCCGCGGCGACCGCGCAGCCGGCCCGCCGCAACCCTCCGAGCAGGCCGCCGCGCGCCTTCGCGTCCTCGGCCTCGACCGACAGGCGGTACAGACGGGCGAGCCCGGCGCGGAACTTCGGGTGGTCGGTGTCCAGCACCAGCGGGAACACCTGCCGGGTGATCTCGGAACAGATGTCGAAGACGCGGTAGTCGAAGGCGTCGGACTCCAGACCCATCGCCTTGTGCAGCATCGGCCGCGTGTGGTCGCGCACGTACATCGTCGCGTACACCGCGAGCAGGAAGAAGCGGATCCACAGCGTGTTCAGCCCGGTCAGCAGCTTGGGGTCGGCGCGCATCATCATCGCGAACGACTCGCCATGCCGGAACTCGTCGTTGCACCAGCGCTCGAACCACCGGAAGATCGGGTGGAAACGCAGTTCCGGGTGCTTCTCGAGCTGCCGGTAGATCGTGATGTAGCGCGCGTAGCCGATCTTCTCCGACAGGTAGACCGAGTACAGGATGTACTTCGGCTTGAAGTACGTGTAGTGCTTGCTGCGCTTGAGCGCGCCGAGGTCCACGCCCAGCCCGTAGTCCTTCAGCGCCATGTTGATGAAGTTCGCGTGACGCGACTCGTCGCGCGTCAGGTAGGTCATCAGCTGCTTGATGTCCGGGTTGTCGACGTTGCGGCGGATCTCGTTGTACAGCACGCAGCCCGAGTACTCCGAGGTCAGCGAGGTCACCAGGAAATCCAGGAACTCCTGGCGCAGCGCGGGATCGAGTTCGCGGATCTCGTCGGCGAAGTCCGCGGTGCGCTGGAAGTGGTCGTGGTTGTTGTCGCCCGCGTACTCGGCCATGTGCGCGTCCCACTCGGCGCGCATCGGCGAGACGTCGATGCGGCTCATCGCGTCGTAGTCGGTCGTGTAGAAACGCGGGCTGATCAGCGTGCGCGCCTTCGCGTGCTCCATCGCCTGCTCGGGGCTGTCGATCGGTGCGGTGACGGTCGCCATGGCGGAGTCTCCAGGTCAGGGGCGGGGCGGGGCGGCGCGAAGCAGCTGCGCGAACACCGCCGCGTTGGTCGGTCCGAACGATTCCAGGTCGACGATCCGTCGGGTGGTCGGATCGCGCAGCGTCAGACGCCCGTCGGCACGGCCGATCAGCTCGAACGGAGGTCCGTCGTCGAAGCCGGCGCGCTTGCGCTCGCGCGCCAGGCCGCGCAGCGTGCTGCGCAGGAACCCGTTCTCGCCGTCGAAGACCGCGATCCGGGCCCCGGCCGCCACGTCGATCACCTCGACCCGGCCGTCGGGCGCGTCGAGGAATCGCAGCTGGCGGACCTCGACCGCCGCAGCGTCCGGCGCACGCACGTCCACGCCGGACAGGCGGACCGCAGCCGCCGCGACGAACGCGAACACCGCGATCGATACCATCGCAACCACCGCGCCGCGCGGCATCGCGGCGGGGGTCGCGCCCGGGGCAGGGCGCGCGCTCACGACGCCACCGCGCCGTCCGGTGCGAGCCGGCCACTGGGCGCGAGGACGGCCCCCGCGGCCGGCGAGGCTGGGCCCACGTGCGGCGACGCCGGCCCCGCGGACCTCGGGTCGGTTGCCGTGTCGGCTGCCGAACGAACCGTGCCGCCGGTGGCCGCCGCCCAGGCCTGCGCGAGCAGCGCGGCCACGCGTTCACCGTTCGGCACGCCGCGCATCATCGGCTCGGGCCGCCGGACGCGCCAGGGCCGCGCGTGGGGCCACAGATGTGCCCAGCCGATCGCGTCGTCCGCGTGCAGCGCGAGCGGCAGATCCACCGTGCCGTCGGCGTGGCGACGCACGTCGGCCGAGACGATCCGCGCGAACGGCAGGTTGAAGGTGACCGTGAGCACGATGCCGATGCGCATCACCACGCGCCGGTCGGTGATCGTGTACAACGTGCTGCGGGCCGACAGGTGGGCGATCAGCACCAGCAGCCCGACCGCGGTCGCTGCGAGCGCGACCAACACCGACAGTCCGGCCAGCGCATCGCGGACCGAGTCGCCGTCGGCCAGCGCAGTGGCGAACTGCACTGCACCGACCGCGGCGAAGTAGACCGCCACCTTGCGGGCGTGGAACGCGCGCAGCGCAAGCGCCCGGGTGTCCGGGGCGCCCTGCCACAGCAGCCGCTCGCCCGCGGGCAGCCGCTCCGGCAGGCCGGGCACCGGCTCGAAGTCATGCTCCGGCCCGGGGCCGTGTCGATGGCCGCCCATGTCAGAACAGCGGCTCGCCGCGCGTGGCGTCGGCGTAGAGCAGTCCCGCGCCGAAGTACCCCATGATCTTCTCCTCCTCGAGCATCGTGATCCGGTGCGGATCCCGGGTGGCCGGCACGCCCGCGAACTGCGCCGCGTACAGCGCGTGAACGCGCACCGCGTCGCGGGTCACCCGGCCGAAGTTGATCGGCATCAGCACGTTGCGCGTCGCGCCGTCGGGCAGCGGCACCGCCACCTCGAGCAGACGGGCGATCGCCTCGGACGTGTCGATCCACACGTCGACCACCTTGCCCGCAACCTCGCCGTCGCCGCCGATCACCGTCATGCCGCGCGGGTCACGGTCGCGCGCGGCGAGCGAGTAGTCGGACAGCGTGCGCAGCGGCACCAGCTTGGGCGAGCCGCCGAAGGTCAGCTCGGGCACGTCGGCACGGTCGGCCCACGCCCCCGGTCCGACCCCGGCGCTGAGCGGGTCGCCAACCGGCTCGATCGGCGAGCCGTCCCACGGGTGCACCGACTCGCCGCGCAGCACCTGCGGCGACACCTTGTCGTTCGGCGCCTGCACCGTGTGGCCGTCGGACAGCAGGTAGGTCTTCGGACGCGGGGGCGGCGGGAAGCCGTCGAGCGGTCCGGTCGCCGACTCGAGCGGATACCCCTCGCGCTTGCCCTCGCGCACCAGGTAGACGATCAGTCCGGCGAAGAACACCCAGAACACGTACAGCACCACCTGGGCGACGTCGACGTACTGCGTGATGGCTCCGAATCCCATGGCCTCGCTCCCTCGATGATCGGTCGCCGGTCTCAGCCCGGGAGGGCCGGCAGACCGAACTTGCTCGTCGACGCCTGGTCACGGCGGCGTCGTCTGCCGGCCAGCGGTCCGATCACGACCAGCGTGACGAACAGCAGGACCATCTCGACGTGATAGACGACCGCGTAGCCGGTCGCCGGGTTGGTCAGCACCTCGCCGAGCGCACCCCGCGACGCGAACGCGGAGACGAGGTCGCGCAGCGCACCGCCCGCGGCGATCGCCAGCCCGGCGCAGGTCGCCTGCACGCCGCCCCACGCGCCGAGTGCGAGGCCCTTGTAGCCGTCGCGATCGAGCGCCATCGCGGCGGTGAGCGTACCCACCGAGAAGAGCCCGCCCCCGAAGCCGATCAGCACGACACCGGCGCGAAACAGCGTCGCCGAACCCATCGGCTCGGCGAACACCACCATCGAGAACGCGGCCAGCCCGGCGAGCGCGCCGACCGCGGCGACCCGGTGCGGGTCGGCGCCGCGCGCGAGCCAGCGCGCCGACAGGCCGAACGCGGCGAGCGCGCCGCCGGCCATCAGCGCGGTGAGCGCGGTGGTGGCGCCCACACCCAGGTGCAGGATCTCCGCGCCGTAGGGCTCGAGGATGATGTCCTGCATGCCGAAGGCGGCGGTGCCCAGCCCCACCGCCAGCAGGAAGCGTCGCGCGCGCGTGCCATGGGCCATGCCCTCCCACGCGCGGCGGAAGTCGACGCCGTCGGCCGGACCCGGCGTGCCGCCTGGGCGGCGCGGCTCCTGCTTCCACAGCGCGACCAGGTTCAGCACCATCGTCGCGGTGGCCGCGCCCTGCACCACCCGGATCAACCTCACCTGGGAGAAGTCGGCGAGCAGCAGGCCGAACAGCCCGCCGCAGGCGACCATGCCGACCAGCAGCATCACGTACATCAGCGCGACCACGCGCGGGCGGGTCGCCTCGGGCGCGAGGTCGGTGGCCAGCGCGAGGCCGGCGGTCTGCACGGTCTGCATGCCGGCGCCCACCAGCAGGAACGCGAGCGCGGCGCTCGCGTGGCCGATCCACCACGGCCCCCAGGTGATGTCGCCCGACAGCAGGATCAGCGCGAACGGCATGATCGCGAGCCCGCCGAACTGCAGCCAGGTACCGAGCCAGATGTACGGCACCCGCCGCCAGCCGAGCACCGAGCGGTGGGTGTCCGAGCGAAAGCCGATCAGTGCGCGGAACGGGGCGACCAGCAGCGGCAGCGCGACCAGCGCGGCCACCAGCCACGCGCCCACACCGAGCTCGACGATCATCACCCGGTTCAGCGTGCCGATCAGCAGCACCGCGGCCATGCCGACCGACACCTGGAACAGCGACAGCCGCAGCAGCCGCCCGAGCGGCAGGTCGGTGCTCGCCGCGTCGGCGAACGGCAGGAACCGTGCAGGCACCCGCACCCAGGACCGCCAGGCCGGTGGGCGCGGCGCCCTCACCGCCGACACGCGAGCTCCATCGCCTGTGACGTGTAGAACCCGGAGGCGATGCGCTGCGTGCGCGCCGGCGCCCAACGCTCGAGTCCGGCGACCGACGCGAGCGCGCCGCGCAGGCCGGCCTCGGCGACCGGCACGATGGCCGGCGCGCGGTCGGCGCGCGGGAACGCCCGGCCGACCGCGTGCATCGCCGCGAGCAGCGGCGTGCGCGGCGCGAAGGTGAAGACGATCGAGCCGCGCGTGCGCGGCGCGAGCGCCGCGAGCGCGCGCACGAGATCGCCACGCTCGTAGTGGATCAGCGAGTCCATCGCAACCACGTGGTCGAACTCGCCGTGGGCGGGGTCGAGCATGTCGCCCGGCACCAGCAGCACCCGTCCGGGACCGACGTCGTCCGGCAGCCGGCTGCGGGCGAGGCCGACCAGCGTCGGCGACAGGTCGATCCCGAGCACGTCGGCGCCGCGGCGCGCGGCCTCGACCGCGAGCGCGCCGGTACCACAGCCGGCGTCCAGGATCCGCAGGCCGGTGAGGTCTTCGGGCAGCCACGACAGCAGCGTCGTGCGCATCCGGTCGCGGCCGGCCCGGACGGTCGCGCGGATGCCGCTCACCGGCGCGGTCGAGGTGAGCCGCGCCCAGGCCTCGACCGCGGTCCGGTCGAAGTAGTGCTCGACCTGTCCGCGCCGCTGCAGGTAAGTGCCCTGGTCCATGTCAGTCGAACCCCAGCAGATCGAAGATCTCGCGGTCCTTCAGCGACTCGGGCGCGAGCGGATCGGTGCCGGCCCACAGCGCCGCGGCCAGCCGCAGGTACTCCTGCTTGACCGCCTCGAGCTCGGGCGAGCTCTCCATCTCGAACAGCGTCGCCTTCTTCAGGCGGCTGCGCCGGATCACGTCCAGGTCCGGGAAGTGCGCCATCCGCTTCAGGCCCACTCGATCGGCGAAGCGGTCGATCTGGTCGGTGCCTTCGCTGCGGTTGGCGACCACGCCGGCGAGCCGCACGCGGTAGTTGCGGGCCTTCGCGCCGATGGCCTGCACGATCCGGTTCATCGCGAAGATCGAGTCGAAGTCGTTGGCCGCGACGATCAGCGCGCGATCGGCATGCTGCAGCGGCGCGGCGAACCCGCCGCAGACCACGTCGCCGAGCACGTCGAAGATCACGACGTCGGTCTCGTCGAGCAGGCGGTTCTCCTTGAGCAGCTTCACGGTCTGCCCGACCACGTAGCCGCCGCAGCCGGTGCCCGCGGGCGGCCCGCCCGCCTCGACGCACATCACCCCGTTGTAGCCCTCGAAGACGAAATCCTCGACGCGCAGCTCCTCGGGGTGGAACTGCACCGACTCGAGCACGTCGATCACGGTCGGCACCAGCCGCTTGGTCAGCGTGAACGTGGAATCGTGCTTCGGGTCGCAGCCGATCTGCAGCACCCGCTTGCCGAGTTTTGAGAAGGCCACCGACAGGTTCGACGAGGTCGTGCTCTTGCCGATGCCGCCCTTGCCGTACACCGCGAACACCTTCGCGTTGCCGATCTTGAGGTTCGGGTCCAGCTGCACCTGCACGCTGCCCTCGCCATCGGGCGGTCTCACCGGCCGGCGGATCTCGGTGAATGGGACCGACGCGACGTTCATGCTGAAGCTCCTTCGACGACACCCTCGAGGCGGTCCTCGAGCTCCTCGCTCGCGCGCCGCAGCGCCTCGAGCATCGGAGCGTCGGGACGCCAGTAAGCCCGCTCGCAGGCCTCGAGCAGACGGTGAGCGACACGCGCCGACGCGACCGGATTGAGCCGTGCGAGTCGGTCGCGCATCTGCTCGTCCAGCACGAAGGTCTGCGTCAGGTGCTGGTACACCCAGGGCTGCACCTGCCCGGTGGTGGCCGACCAGCCCATCGTGTTGGTGACGTGCGCCTCGATCTGGCGCACCCCCTCGTAGCCGTGCTCCAGCATGCCCTCGTACCACTTCGGGTTCAGGGTGCGGGTTCGGGTCTCGAGCGCGACCTGCTCGCGCAGGCTGCGCACCGTGCCATCCCCGCGGGTCTGGTCGCCGATGTAGACCGGCGGCGCCTCGCCGCCGCGCGCCCGCTTGACCGCGCCGGTGATGCCGCCCAGCGTGTCGAAGTAGTGGTCGATCGTGGTCACCCCGAGCTCGACCGAGTCGAGGTTCTGGTAGGTGAGGCGCACGTCGGCGAGCACGCTGGCGAGCAGCGCGGGCTGCTGCACCGCACGACCGTCGCGGCCGTAGGCGAACCCCTTGCGCCGCTGGTAGGTCTCGGCGAGCTCCTCCTCCTCGCTCCAGCGGCCGCTGTCCACCAGGTGGCTGACGTTGGCGCCGTACGCGCCCTCGGCGTTGCCGTAGACCCGCAGCGCCGCGGTCTCGAGCGTGCAGCCGTGCTCGCGCTGGTAGGCGAGCGCGTGCTTGCGCACGTAGTTGAGTTCCTCGGGCTCGTCGGCGGACGCGGCGAGCCACGCGGCCTCGGCGAGCAGCCGCGTCTGCAGTGGCAGCAGGTCGCGGAAGATGCCCGACAGCGTGATCACCACGTCGATCCGCGGACGGCCGAGCGCCTCGAGCGGCACCAGTGTCGCCCCCGCGATTCGCCCGTAGCTGTCGAACCGCGGCAGCGCCCCCATCAGCGCGAGGCACTGCGCGATCGGCGAGCCCTCGGTCTTCAGGTTGTCGGTGCCCCAGAGCACCATCGCGACAGACTCGGGCAGCGGGTGGCCGTCGGCCGCGTGGCGGTCGAGCAGCCGCTGCGCCTGCCGCGCGCCGTCGCGCGCCGCGAAGGTGCTGGGCAGCCGGAACGGGTCGAAGCCGTGCAGGTTGCGGCCGGTGGGCAGCACCTGCGGCGTGCGCAGCAGGTCGCCGCCCGGCGCGGGGCGAAGGTAGCGGCCGTCGAGTGCGCGCAGGATCGCGGGCAGCTCGTGGTCCTGGGCGAGGAGCGCGTCGGTCCGGGCGAGTTCGCGCAGCCGCTCGAGCGTGGCCGCATCGCCCGGCATGCCGGCCTCGGCGAGGGCGGCGGACGCGTCACGGCCGGCGACCAGCGCGTCGATCGCGGCGCGCGGCAGCGGTACGGCCTGCGCGTCGCCCTCGGCCATCGCCGCGAGCAGGTCGGCGCGCTGCGCGGGCGAGGGCGTGCGACCGACCACGTGCAGCCCGTGCGGGATCAGCGTGTACTCGAGCTCGAGCACCCGGGCGCTCAGAGCGGCGATCGCCGCCTGCGCGGCGCCGCCGGCGAGGTCCCATGGCGGCTGCGCGTCCGCCAGCTCGAGCGCCGACGCCTGCGCCTGGACCAGCGCAGCGAGGTCGACGCGCTCGGGGGCGTCGCCGGGCAGCGCGCGCCAGCGGTCGATCGACGCCTTCAGCTCGAGCAACCCGCGGTACAGACCGGCCTGCGTGACCGGCGGCGTCAGGTAGCTCACCAGCGTGGCGGCCGAACGGCGCTTGGCGATCGTGCCCTCGGACGCGTTGTTCGACGCGTACAGGTAGACGTTCGGCAGGTCGCCGATCAGCCGCTCCGGCCAGCACGCGCCGGACATCCCAGCCTGCTTGCCCGGCATGAACTCGAGCGCGCCGTGGGTGCCGAAGTGCAGCACCACGTCGGCGGCGAAGTCCTCGCGCAGCCAGCGGTAGAACGCGGAGAACGCGTGCGTCGGCGCGTGTCCGCGCTCGAACAGCAGGCGCATCGGGTCGCCCTCGTAGCCGAACGGCGGCTGCACGGCGACCATCACGTTGCCGTAGCGGCGGCCGAGCACGAAGATCGATCGGCCGTCGCTGAGCGAGCGGCCGGGCGCCGGGCCCCACTGCGCCTCGATCTCGGAGAGCCAGCGTTCACGCCGCACGTGCTCGTCGGCAGGGATCGTCGCGTGCACGTTCGCCGGCGCGCCGTGCCGGGCCGCGTTGCCGCCGAGCAGGTCCTCGCGCAGCGCCTCGGGATCGGCGGGCAGCTCGACCGAGTAGCCGGCTTCGTGCATCGCCCTAAGCGTTCGGTGAAGCGAGTCGAACACCGCGAGGTGTGCGGCCGAGCCGGTCGCACCGGCATTCGGGGGAAAGTCGAACAGCACCACCGCCACACGCCGGCGCGAGCGCTCGGTGCGACGCAGGCCGATCATCCGGTCGATCCGTGCCGCAAGCGTCTCGGCGCGCTCGGGACACGGCACCATGTCGGTTCCGGCCTGCGAGGCGTCGAAGCGGCAGGCGCGGTCGCAGCCGCGGCAGACCGTTCCGGCAGCGCCGGGCCGGCCCCCGAAGACCGTCGGCGCAGTCGCGCCGTCGAGCTCGGGGATCGCCACCATGATGGTGTTCTCGACCGGCAGCAGCCCCCGTCCGTCGCCCCCCCAGGCGTCCAGCGTCTGGAACTCGAGCGGGTGGGCCGCCACGTACGGCACGTCGAGCCGCGCGAGGGTCTCCTCGGCGGCGCGGGCGTCGTTGTACGCCGGGCCGCCGACCAGCGAGAAACCGGTCAGCGAGACCACCGCGTCGACCGCCGGCACGCCGTCGCGCACGAAGAAGCGCTCGATCGCGGGCCGTGCATCCAGACCGGCCGCGAACACCGGCAGCACCCGCAACCCGCGAGCCTCGAGCGCGGCGATCACGCCGTCGTAGTGGCGCGAATTGCCGGCGAGCAGGTACGAGCGCAGCAGCAGCAGCCCGACCGTGCCGCGCGCGCCCGGCACCCCGGGCAGCGCTCGCGCGTCCTCGGCAAGCCGATCGGCCAGGCGCGGGTGGTACACGCCGAGCTCCGGGTACTCGAGCGGCGCGGGTACCTTCGCGACACCGCGCAGCCCGCGCCGCGGGCCGTCGGCGCACCGGTCGACCAGGAACCGGACCAGGTTGGCCGCGTTCTCCTGCGAGCCGGCGAGCCAGTACTGCATCGCGATCAGGTACGCGCGTACGTCCTGCGCGGTCCCGGGCACGAAGCGCAGCAGCTGCGGCAGGCGGCGAAGCATCCGCATCTGCTGGGCCCCGCCGGCCGCCGGTGGGCTGCGATCGCGCGCACCGCGCAGCCGCTTCATCAGCGCCATCGGACCGCTCGCCGGCTTGCTCATGTCCAGGCGGCCGAGCCGCGTGAGGCGCACGACCTCGGGCGCGGACACCATGCAGACCACCGCGTCGCAGCGTTCGCGGCAGGCGCGCAGATCGGCGAGGATCGGCGTGAAGTGCTCCTCGAGGAACAGCATGGTCCCGATCACGAGGTCGGCCCGCGCGAGATCCTCGCGACAGCGTGCGAGTGCTCCCGCGTCGGCGGTCCACTCGGAGGCCGCGTGCACGTCCAGCCGCAGTCCCGGCAGGTCGCGATCGAGCGCGGCTCGCGCGCGCTCGATCGCGCCCGACAGGTGCGTGTCCATCGTGACGACGCACACCCGCACCGGCGTGGGGTCAGCGACCGAAGTGCGCCTTCGCGTCATACAAGGTCTCCAGCGTGATCAGCCCCAAGCCCCGCTCGCGTGCATAGCGCTCGGTGTTGCGACGGGCCTTGCCGCGGACGAAGAACGGCACCTTCTGCAGCTCGCGCAGCGCCTCGTCGGTCCAGCCGGCCGGGGCGTCGGCGGGGCCGGCCGCGACGGCCGGGCGCGGCGCGATCGGGTCGTCGGCCGGCGCCGGGGCGGGCTCGCGCACCGCTGCGACGTCCGCGACGGGCGTGACGACTGCGACGTCCGCAGCGGACGGGGCGGCCGCGCCGGACTCCGGGGAGAGGCGGGCCGCCGCAGACATCGCAATCGCGGGTCGCGGCGCGGTCGCCGCCGCGGTCCGCGGCAGGTGCGACGGCGCCGCCCCCTCGTGGAACTCGACGTCGTCGCGGAACATCGCGAGCAGGTGCTCCTCCAGGCCCATCATCAGCGGGTGGACCCAGGTGTCGAACAGCACCGCCGCGCCTTCGAATCCCATCTGGGGTGAGTGTCGCGCCGGGAAGTCCTGGACGTGCACCGGCGCCGAGATCACCGCGCACGGCAGGCCCAGGCGCTTGGCGACGTGGCGCTCCATCTGCGTGCCCAGGACCAGATCGGGTTGCAGTTCGGCGATGCGCGTCTCGACCTCGAGCGCGTCGTCGGTGATCAGCGCCTCCAGGCCGTACGCGGCCGCCGCCTCGCGCACCTCGCGGGCGAGCTCCCGGCTGTAGGTGCCCAGGCCGACCACGTCGAAGCCGAGCTCCTGCGCGGCCACGCGCGCCGCCGCGATCGCGTGGGTCGCGTCGCCG
>JBIKMO010000366.1:0-4187 GCA_044359175.1 Burkholderiaceae bacterium
AGTGATCCAGCAACTGCATGCCTGCGACCCTCGGTCAATCGTGGCGCCGCTCGGACGCCGGTGCCAGGAGCGTAGCGCGGGTCCGGAAACCGCAACAAGCACGATGTCACGCGCGCGGCGAAGCCGGCTGTCGGTCATGGGATCGACGGCAGCGACCCCCCGCCATTGCCAGAGCGCCCGAGCGTACCCTACAAGGGGTCGCGCGAGCTCGCGACCGCGGGCCCCGGATGGGCGGCGTCGGCTCGCACTATGATTTGCGGTCCCGACCCGAGCCGCCCGGACCGCCCCGGGGTGCCCAGCCGGCCATGACACGAAGCATCGATGCGTTGAAGAAGACCTTTCGCGACGGCCGTCGCGCGGAGGCGATCGCCGAGTGCGAGGCCTGGTGCCGGGAGAATCCTGGCCACCGGGAGGCGAAGAAGCTGTGCGCGACCATGCACGCGGTGATGCAGGACCACCGACGGGCGCTGCAGCTGCTGCGCGAACTGCACGCATCGCACCCTCGGGATGCCGACGTGCTGTTCAACATCGGCGCCTGCGAGCGCGAGTCGGGCGACGTGGCTGCGGCGGCGCGTTCCTTCCGCTCCTACGTCGAGGCGTTTCCGAACGACGCCGACGGCTGGGCGAGTCTCGCCGAGTGTCACCATCAGCTGAAGTCGTTCGCTGAAGGATTGCGCTGCGCGGACCGCGCGATCAAGCTGAACGGCGCGTCGCTGCAGGCTTGGACCAACCGGGCGCACTGTCAGCGGGCTCTCGGCCAGTTCGACGCAGCACTGTCGAGCTATGAGCGCGCCAACCGCATTCAGTCGACCGTCGAGGGCTGGTACAGCGCTGCGCAGTGCCAGATGGAGGTCGATCGGCCTTCCGGCGCGATCGACGCGCTGAATCAGGCGATCCGCCTCGCCCCCGATCTGGCCCGGTTGCGGCTCGCGCGCGGCGATGCGCACCAGCGCCTGGGCCGAGCGGCGGAGGCGGCCGCCGATTTCGCGCAGGCGGCCCGGCTGTCGCCGGCGGACGACGAGACGCTCAGGAAGGCGACGCTCGCCCTGCTGCAGGCCGGCCAGGGCGAGCAGGCGGTCCGGTTGTGCCGCGAGCTGCTGCAGGCCGAACCCGGGCGGGTGAGTGCCCGGCTCGGCGCCGAATGGGTGCTCGCACAGCTCGTACCGCTGTGGCACGTGCCGATGATGAACGAGCAGGAGCGTAACCAGGCGTACCACGACGGGCTGGCGCGCACGGTCGGACCCGGTACCGCCGTGTTCGAGATCGGTACCGGCTCCGGGCTGCTCGCAATGATGGCCGCCCGTCTGGGGGCGAGGTTCGTGCACACCTGCGAGGCGGTGCCGCTGATCGCGCAGACCGCGGCGCGGATCGTCGCGCGCAACGGATTCGCGCAGAAGATCACGGTGTTGTCCAAGCCGTCCCACACGGTCGCACTCGGCTCCGATCTGCCGGCGCGGGCGGATCTGCTGGTGCACGAGATCTTTTCGAGCGAGCTGCTCGGCGAGGCCGTGCTGCCCTCGATCGAGGATGCGAAGGCACGGCTGCTCGCCCCCGGCGGGCGCGTACTGCCCGCGGCTGCGAGCCTGAGGATCGCGCTGGTCGGAGGCGAGCCGCTCGGCCGGCACCTCCATGTCGACGCCGCCTTCGGCTTCGATCTGCGCGAGTTCAACACGATCTTCCCGAAAAAGGTCCCGCTGCATCGCGAGGATCTGTCGCCGGTCCTGATGAGCGAGGCGGTCGACGCGTTCCGCTTCGACTTCCAGAACGTCGCGACCTTCCCAGCCGAGCGCAGGACGATCGCGCTGACGGTACAGGTCGACGGCGTGTGCCACGGCATCATCCAGTGGCTGCGCATCGAAGTCGCCGAGGGGGTCGTGTTCGAGAACCATCCGGCGCGCCACCGGGCGGTGGCCAACTGGCAGCCCACGGTCTACAGCTTCGAGGAGCCGCTGCACGTGCGGCCGGGGGATACGGTGGTGGTGAATGCGATGCACGACCGCTCGCGCCCTTGGTTCGAGCGGGTTCAGGCGGGCGCAACGCCGGCCCAGTCGCGTGTGTCGGCCGGCGGGTGACGCCGGCAGGCTCGCTCAGAACAGCTCGACCATCGCCTCGGTCTTCTTCGATTCGAGCAAACCCGCCTCGACCAAGCTCTCCCAGAACTGGACCTGATTGCGCCCATTCTGCTTGGCGTGATAAAGCGCCGCGTCCGCGCGCCCGAACGCGCCGGCAGCGTCGTCGAGCAGCTGGATCTGCGTGTAGCCGATCGAGATGGTCACGCGTCCGACCCTCGAGAACACGCGCGACTCGACTGCGCTGCGGAGCCGCTCGAGCGGCGTGCGTGCCGCGTCGGCGGGGGTGCGCGAGAGCAGCACGACGAACTCCTCGCCGCCGAACCGGTAGAGCCGGTCGACCGGCCGGAACTGCGCTCGCATCATCTGCGCCAGCAGCAGCAGCACCTCGTCGCCGTACAGGTGGCCGTACTCGTCGTTGATGCGCTTGAATCGGTCGACGTCGACCACCGCGAGCCAGTGCGGTGCATCCTCGCCAACGTCGCGACGCGAATCGACGCCGTCTTGGCAGGCTTCGGCGCGCTCGCCATCGAGGCGGTCGACGCGTTCGGCCTGCTCCTCGCGCAGCAACCGGGCGAAGTCGGAATCGAACGTTCGACGGTTCCGCAGCGACGTGAGCGTGTCCTGCTCGCCGTAGTCGAGCAGCGCGAGCTGGTTGCGGTAGATCCGCAACAGGGTTTCGACCGCGATCTCCCGCTCGGGCGACAGCATCTTGCGTACGCCGTCCGCCTCGATCAGCCCGACCGGCTCGCGCTCGGCGAGCACCGGCAGCAGGTAGCAGCAGCGTGGCTCGCCGCGCGCGGACAGCCGCAGCGTGGACCGCTCGTTGACCGCCCGCGCCCGCCACCCCTCGACCGGCTGCAGGCGCGTCGGGTCGTTCGCCTCGGCGAGACGACGCACTCCGTCGTGGTTGACCCGTACCACGGGCCACAGCCGCGGCCCGCCCTCGCAGGGGACGAGCCGGTGGTAGGTGAGTGTACGGGCGTCCAGCTGCGTGAACAGCAGCTGCGACAGCGAGGTCTCCAGCTTCTCGCGGTCGCGGACGGCCGTCAGGTCGGCCACGATGTCGATCAGCATCTCGGCATTCAAGATAGGCTGCCTGTTCAACGGGTGACTCGACGCTGGCCCTCCCGTGTCAGAGTTATCGACCGCGGATCCCCGTGCTTGAGCGGCGCGGGCTCAGCTGGAGCGCGCACGACCGCCGGCCGTCGCCACGGAGCGACCGCACGCGACGTTGCTGCACCCCAGCCGGGACCCGGCCGACCGCAGCGACCCCGTTGCGATCCGCCCGAGGGCCGTGATCGGCGACACGGGCGGCCGCGGGTGCCCGCCCTACGTCGAGGGTCAGCCGGCGGCCACGACCCCTGCCGCGGCGTGCAGCCCGCCGTCGCCGTGGGGCACGTCGAGTGCCTGCAGGCCGGCGGCGATGCAGCCCAGCGTTCCCATCAGCGAGTGTGCGCTCAGATGACCCATGTGCCCGACGCGGAAGAAGTCGTGCCATCGCGGCGAGTCGGGGGGCGCCATGCCGATCCCGATGCCCAGCGTCAGGCCGGCGTGGCGCTCGGTCCACTCGCGCAGCCGCGTGCCCCGCCCGGGCAGCTCCAGGGCGGTGACCGCATGGCTTCGGTGCGCGCGGTCGCGCACGTTCAGCCGCACCCCGCCCGGCCGCTCCCAGGCCTCAAACGCTACCCAGACCGCGCGTGCGAGCGTAGCGTGGCGCGCCCAGACCGCCTCGATGCCTTCCTCGTGCACGATCATGTCGAGGGACTCGCGCAGCCCATGCAGGTGGTGGGTCGGGGCGGTGCCGTTGAACCGCTGCGAGGGTGTGGGCGGATCGGCGCGCGGGCGCCAGTCGAGGTGTCTCGTCACGCAGCCGGCGTCGCCGCGGGCGCGATCGGCGCGTTCGCCGAAGAAGAGGAACGCCATCCCCGGGGGCAGCATCAGGCCCTTCTGCGAGCCGGCGATCAGCACATCGATACCCCACGCATCCATCTCGATCCGTTCGCAGCCGAGCGAGGCGATGCAGTCGGCCTGCAGCAGCGCCGGATGCCCGGCCGCATCGATCTCGCGCCGGATCGCCGCCAGGTCGGAGCGCAGCGACGTCGACGTGTCGACGTG
>JBIKMO010000367.1:0-4180 GCA_044359175.1 Burkholderiaceae bacterium
CGCGAGCGCGGGTTCCACCTGTTCGAGCAGGACCCGGCCGGCCTCGGTCAGCCGCAGGCCGTTGCGCCGGTCGAAGAGCGTCGCGCCGAGATCCTGCTCGAGCCGGCGGATGCCGCGGCTCAACGGCGGCTGCGCGATGCCGAGCTGCTCGGCCGCGCGCGTGAAGCTCTCGGCACGGGCGACGGCGACGAAGTATCGGTACGGGCGTGATTCCATGGTTCGCGAGCGTCGCGCCGCACGAGGCCGCGGCGCGGTGTCCGGAAAGGTATGGGACCGATACCGTGGCGGTCATTGTCCGGGCCCGCCGCGCGGCCCTACAGTCGGCGCACCGGGACATCCGATCCTACATCGACCGGCACGCGCCGGCATTCCGTGTTCGCCCCACCCCCAGAGATCGCCGCGCGCGTGGTCGCGTCCGTGCCCGCGGCACCGCCGCACGGCGGCGCGCCATTGCCCTGGCTCGCGGACCGTCCGCAGTACCGCGGCCTGGGCTCGTTCCTCGAAGGTCCGGCGTTCGACCGCGCGGGCCGGCTGCTGTGCGTCGACGTCGCGCACGGCCGGATCCTGCGCGGCGCGCCCGACGGACCGTTCGAGACGCTCGCGGCCTGGGACGGCGCGCCGAACGGGCTCGCGATCCACCGCGACGGCCGCCTTTTCGTCGCCGACCACCTGCGCGGCCTGCTCGCCTTCGACCCGCGGACCGGCGCGTGCACGACGGTGCTCCCGCGCGCGTTCGGCGAACCCTTCAAGGGCCTGAACGACCTGGTGTTCGACGTCGACGGCGCGCTCTGGTTCACCGACCAGGGCCAGACCGGACTGCAGGACCCGAGCGGACGGCTGTACCGGCTCGCCGCCGACGGCCGGCTCGACGTCGTGCTCGACGGCATCCCGAGCCCCAACGGCGTCGCGCTGGACCCGCGCGGCACGGCGATCTGGCTCGCGGTCACGCGTGCGAACCAGGTCTGGCGGCTGCCGCTCGCCGCGGGCGGCCGGGTCACGAAGGTCGGCGTGTTCGTGCAGCTGCAGGGCTCGGGGCCCGATGGCCTGGCGGTGGCCGACGACGGATCGGTCTGGGTCGCGCAGCCCGGCATCGGCAGCATCTGGGGCTTCTCGGAGCACGGCGAGCCGATCGCGCGGATCCGCAGCGCGAACGGCGGCCGCATGACGACGAACCTGGCGTTCACGGCGCCCGCCGACGGGTCGCTGGTGTTCGTCGAGAGCACGACCGGCACGATCCAGCGCGCCGACGTGGGACGCGCCGGCACGCCGCTGTTCGCATGGGCGTGACCGCACCGATGGACCGTGCCGCGCACGGGAAGCCGACACGAACCTCGAGGAGACGCCGATGACCCACCGACCCGCCCCTCCACGTCGCGCCCACCTGCAGGCGCTGTGCGCGGCGGCCGCCGCGGCGACGCTCGGCGACGCCCGCGCGCAGGCCGCGCCGCCGTGGCCCGAGCGCCCGGTCCGCCTGATCGTCGGCTATGCCGCCGGCGGCAACGTGGACCAGTTGGTGCGCCTGGTCGCGGAGCACGCGAGCGCGGCGCTCGGCCAGCCGTTCGTCGTCGAGAACCGCACCGGCGCCTCCGGCACCGTCGCCGCCGTGGTACAGGCCCCGGCGGACGGCTACACCTTCCTCGGCGGCGGCGATCCCGAGCTCGTGCTGATGCCGCTGACGACGACGCTGCCGTACCAGGCCCGCACCGACCTGGACCCGCTGTGCATCGCGGCGGTGGTGCCGATCGTGCTCGCGATCCACGCGGGCCGTCCGGAGCGCACGCTGGACGACGTGCTGCAGACCGCGCGCCGCGAGCCGCTGGACTGCGCGGTCCCGGGCGTGCGCACGCCGATGGACCTCGGTGCGCTGATGATGAACCACGAGCTCGGCACGCGGTTCGTGCCGGTGCCGTATCGCGGCGGCGGTGCGATCGCGCAGGACCTCGCAGGCGGCCAGGTCGCGACCGCGCTCGCCAGCCCGCTCGCGCTGGACGCCATGGTGAAGGCGGGACGGGTCCGCCTGGTCGCGGTCTGCCAGCGCGAGCCGTCCCCGCTGCTGCCGGGGCTGCCCGCGTTCGGCGAGGCACGGTTGCGGGTCTACGAGCCGACCGCGCTGAACGTCTTCTCGGCACGTCCGCAGGTGCCGGCGGCGATCCGCGAACGCTTCGCGTCGGCCTGCCGGTCGGCACTCGCCGATCCGGCGATCGCGGGCCGGCTGCGCGCGGCCGGTGTCGATCCGGTCGCGCTCGATCCGGACGCGTCGCGACGCCGGCTGGCGCGGCTGGCCGAGGAGTCGCAGCAGGCGGTCCGGACGGTCGGCTGGGTGAAGTCGTGACGCCGCCGCGCGCGCCGATGCGGGTGCTGTCGGCGACCGGCATGCTCGGCTCGGGCTTCCGCGCCGAGTCGATCGACGCCGCGATGGCGGCGGGTCTGGACCTCGTGGGCTGCGACGCCGGAACCTGCGACGGCGGGCCGTCGTACCTCGCGACCGGCGAGGCCGCGTTCTCGGACGCGGCGCTCGAGCGCGACCTGGCGCTGATGCTGACCCGTGCGGTGCCGGCCGGCGTGCCGGTGGTGGTCGGCTCCGCGGGCATGTCGGGCTGCGACGCCGGCGTCGAGCGCGTGGCCGCGCTGGTCCGCACCATCGCGCGCCGGCACGGGCTGCGCTTCCGGCTCGCGCGCATCTACGCCGAACTGGACGCCGCGACGGTCCTCGACCACCTCGCGCGCGACCGCTGCCTGCCGCTGGCACCCTCGGCGCCGCTCACCGAAGCCGACGTCGTCGCGTCGACGCGGATGGTCGCGGTGATGGGCGTGGAGCCGCTGCAGCGGGCGCTGGCCGGCGGGGCGGGCGTGGTCGTCGCCGGCCGCTGCACCGATGCGGCAATCTTCGCGGCACTGCCGATCGCACGCGGCCACGACCCGGCGGCCGCGTGGCACCTGGGCAAGATCCTCGAGTGCGGCGCGGCCGCGGTCGAGCGGCGGGCCGCGCCCGACTGCATGCTCGGCACGCTGGACGGCGACGGCTTCGTCGTCGAGCCGCTGCGTGCGGACTACCGCTGCACGCCGCAGAGCGTCGCGTCGCACGCGCTGTACGAGACCGCCGACCCGTTCGAGCTGGTCGAGCCCTCGGGCACGCTGCGTCTGGCCGACGCGCGCTACGACGCGGTGTCCGATCGCGCGGTGCGGGTCCGCGGTTCGCGCTTCGAGCCCGCCGGACGCTACACGAACAAGATCGAGGGCGTCCGGTGCGTCGGCTTCTCGACCGTGGTGGTCGGCGGGGTGCGCGACCCGTACATCCTGGCCGGTTTCGACGGCTGGCTCGCGGGTGTCGAACGCCAGGTGCAGCAGCGGATCCGGGACACGGCCGGCGGCGCGAAGGTCGAGATCGTCACCCGCGTGTACGGCCGCGACGGCGTGATGGGCGAGCGCGAGCCGACGCCGCAGGTCGGCGGCCACGAGGTCGGCATCGTCTGGGAGGTGGTGGCCGACACGCAGGCGCTGGCGGAGTCGGTGGCGAAGTCCCTCACGCACCTGGCGCTGCACTACCCGATCGACCGCTGGAGCGGCCTGATCACCGGCGTCGCGCTGCCGTTCTCGCCGGCCCACCTGAACCGCGGCCCGGTCCATGCGTTCCACCTGAACCACGTGCTCGTGCCGGACGACCCGCACGCGCTGTTCCGCACGGAGACCGAGGATGTCCAGTGACCGTCCGGACGGCCCCACCCTGCTCGCCGATCTCGCGGCGCTGGTCCGCTCGAAGAACGCCGGTCCGTTCTGGCTGACGATCGACCTGATGTTCCGCGACGACGACGGCTACGAACGCGCCTGCCGCTCGCCGCGGCTGGCGGCGGACGCACTGGCGGCCCTGCTGAAGGTCGACGTGCACCTGCTGCGCATCTCGCGGATGGACGCGGTCCGGGCGATCAAGGTCAGCCTGCCCCGCGTCGACAGCGCCGGATCGCCGCGCGACCGCGATGCGCTCGGCGGCCAGCAGTACGCGTCGCTGCTCGAGCTGGCGATCGACTGAATCGGAGGCACGCACCCGATGGACACCCGTACCCCGCCGTGGGTGCAGCCGTGCTCCAGGCCCGGCCCACGGTCCACGCCCGTCGCCCGCGGCCGCCGCGCGCTGCTGGGCGCGCTCCTCGCCGCGCCCGCGATCGCGGCACGGGCCGACGAG
>JBIKMO010000106.1:0-14292 GCA_044359175.1 Burkholderiaceae bacterium
GAGAACAACGTGTTCCTGGTCGGCCAGCACATGCTGCAGTACGCGATGACCGGCGCGCCGCCGCAGCCGATGCCCGCCCGCCAGAGCCCGTGGGCGATCTACGACGTGTTCACGGTGAAGGACGGCGCGCAGATCTTCCTCGCCGCGGTGAGCGACGCGCAGTGGACGGTGTTCTGCGACGCGCTCGGGCTGCACGACCTGAAGGCCGACCCCGACCTTGCGACCAACAACCAGCGCGTGGCCGCACGGCCGAGGCTGCTGCCGGCGCTGCGCGAGCGGCTCGCCGACCGCGCAGCGACCGAGCTCGCCGCGACGATGGAGCGCGCCGGTCTGCCCTTCGCGCCGATCAACCGGCCCGAGGCGTTGTACGACGATCCACACCTGGCCGCCACCGGTGGGCTGTCGCCGGTGACCGTGCAGGACGGCCCGGCCGCGGGCCGCGTGATCGGCGCGCCGCTGCTGCCGCTCGCGCTCGACGGCGCACGGCTGGGCACGCGGCTCGAGCCTCCGCCGCACGGCGGTCACACCGACGCGGTGCTGCGCTCGATCGGCTACGACGACGCGCGCATCGCCGCGCTGCGTGGTGCGGGCGTGGTCGCCTGACCCCCACCCGGACGCGCGCGGGCCGCCCCCGGGGGTTCGGTTACGATGCTCGCCCAGCCCGATCCGCAGGAGACCCCGCGATGAACCACGAGACCCTGCCCGCGCGCCGCCGCGTGCTGCAGTCCCTGTCGTGCCTGCCGCTGGCGGCCACGCCGCTCGCCGCCGCCGCGCAGGATCGCGTCGTGCGCTTCGTGCTGCCCAACGCCACCGGCTCGGGTGTCGACGCGATCACCCGTGCGATGCAGCCCGCGCTCGGCAAGCTGATCGGCGCGAACGTCGTCGTCGAGAATCAACCCGGAGCCGGCGGCATCGTCGGGCTGCAGACGCTCGCGCGCGCGCAGCCCGACGGTGCGACGCTGTCGGTGGTGTCGAACAACGTCGTGATCTTCCCGCACATCCACAAGACGCTGCCGTTCGCGATGCCGGACGACTTCGCGGTGATCACCGTGTGCGGCTACACGCCGGTGGTGCTGGTCGCGCACCCGAAGGTGGCGGCGAAGGACGCGAAGGAGCTGGTCGCGCTGATGAAGGCGAAGCCCGACGGGCTCACCTACGGCTCGTCGGGCGCGGGCACCATCCTGCACCTGGCCGCGGCGATGTTCCTCGACGAGACCGGCACGCAGGCGCGGCACGTGCCGTACAAGGGCGTGGGCCCGATGGTGACCGACCTGCTCGGCGGCCATGTCGACTTCGTCACCGCAGCGCTGCCGAGCGTGCAGCAGCACCTGAAGTCGGGCGCGCTGCGGGCGATCGGCGTGGCCACGGACAGGCGCGTCGCCGCCGCGCCCGAGATCCCGACCTTCGTCGAGCAGGGCGTGCCGAAGTACGTGGTCGAGGCCTGGTTCGCGGTGCTCGGGCCCAAGGGGCTGCCCGCGGCCGACGTGCAGCGGCTGCGCGACGCGGTGGCCGCGGCGCTGGCCGCGCCCGAGGTGAAGGAGGTGATGGACCGGCAGGGCAACGTGATCAACGTGCTGCCGGTGGACGCGGCCAACCGGTTCGTGCGGGCCGAGATGGTCAAGTACGGCGCGCTCGCGAAGAAGATCGGCCTCGAGGCGCAGTGAGGCGCCGCGCGGGCGGCGCGACCGTGCGGGTGCCGTGATCACCGAGGGGCGGCGAGCGGGTGTCCGCCCGATTCGTCCTTGAGTGCGACGCCGGTTGCCCCCAGCCGGCGAGCCCCGTCGAGCAGGCCGACGAGGGTGGCCGCGGCTGCGGCGTACTGCAGGCCCTCCGGCCGCACGTTGGAGATGCAGTTGCGCTCGGCGTCCGTGCGCCCCACTCGCGGCGACCAGGTCAGATAGACGCCGAGCGAGTCGGGCGACGACAGCCCCGGGCGCTCGCCGAGAACGATCGCGACCGCCCGCGCGCCGAGCGCCTCGCCGCAGTCGTCGCCGAGCGCCACGCGCGCCTGTTCGGCGACCACCACCGGCCCGATTCGCCAGCCGGGGAGGCGCTCGCGCGCGGCGCTCAGCAGGGGGACCGCATGGCGCATCGCCGCGACGGCGGACAGTCCGTCGGCCACCACGAACAGCAGTTCGGGCGCGGGTTCGCCGGCCGCGGCCACGAGCCGCGCGCGGCTCGCGTCGTCCAGCCGACGCCCCAGGTCGGGCCGGCGCAGGTAGGTCGGCCGGTCCGCGGCGCGGCTGCGCGCGTGCAGCGTCGTGAACCCTGCTTCTCGCAGCGCGGCGTCGATCGCCGCGACGTCCAGCGCCGCGTGCACCGCATCGCGCGCCCGCGCGTGGGCGGCGCCGAACTCGAGCTGAACCGCGGTGGGCTGGCTCGCGCCGGCGCGCCCGAGCGCGAGGCGCGCGGGGGTGAACGCGCGCAGCGCGGTCCACGGATCCGCCTCGACCGGCGACACTGCCACCTCCGGCGGGGCGTCGGCCGGCGCGGTCGAGGGTGCCGGTACGGATCCGGCGGCACGGCCGTCCGCGCCGAGGTCCTGCGGCGCGCCGCTCATCATCGACCCGCGCCCACCGCGTCCGCCAGGCCCAGCAGCGCGTGACCCCGCGCGCGGCCCCGCAGCAGCCGACCCGCGGCGTCCGCGAGCCCCGCACCCTGCAGCCACGCCTCGAACTCGGGCGCGCGCCTCAGCCCGAGCGCCTCGCGCAGGTACAGCGCGTCGTGGAACGACGTGCTCTGGTAGTTGAGCATCACGTCGTCGGCGCCCGGCACACCCATCACGAAGTTGACGCCGGCCACGCCGAGCATCGTGAGCAGCGTGTCCATGTCGTCCTGGTCGGCCTCGGCGTGGTTCGTGTAGCAGACGTCGCAGCCCATCGGCACGCCGAGCAGCTTGCCGCAGAAGTGATCCTCCAGACCGGCGCGGACGATCTGCTTGCCGTCGTACAGGTACTCGGGTCCGATGAAGCCGACCACGGTGTTGACCAGCAGCGGCGCGTAGCGGCGCGCGAGCGCGTAGTTGCGCGCCTCGATCGTCTGCTGGTCGACGTCGTGGTGGGCGTTCGCCGACAGCGCGCTGCCCTGGCCGGTCTCGAAGTACATCGTGTTCGTGCCGACCGTGCCGCGGCGCAGCGACGCGACCGCGTCCGCAGCCTCGTCGAGCAGCGCGATCGATACGCCGAAGGACTCGTTGGTCGACTGCGTGCCGCCGATCGACTGGAACACCAGGTCGACCGGCGCACCGAGCTCGATCGCGCGCAGCGTCTGCGTCACGTGGGTGAGCACGCAGGTCTGCGTGGGGATCGCGAAGCGCTCGCGCAGGCCGTCGAGTCCCTTGAGCAGTTCGACGATGTTCGGCAGGTTGTCGCCGGCCGGGTTCACGCCGATCACCGCGTCGCCGCAGCCGTACATCAGCCCGTCGATCGCCGAGGCGAGGATGCCGCGGGGGTCGTCGGTGCCGTGGTTCGGCTGCAGCCGAACCGCGAGCCGGCCCGGCAGGCCGATCGTGGTGCGGAATGCGCTGACCACGCGACGCTTGCGCGCGGCGAGCACCAGGTCCTGGTTGCGCATCAGCTTGCTCGCGGCGGCGACCATCTCCGGGGTGAGTCCCCAGGTCGCGCGCTCGAGCGCGGCCGCGTCGGTCGCGTCCGACAGCAGCCACTCCCGGAACGCCCCGACGGTCAGGTGCGCGATCGGCGCGAACGCGGTCGCGTCGTGCTGCTCGAGGATCAGGCGGCTCACCTCGTCGCGCTCCGGGTCGATGACCGGCTCGGCGAGCACGCGCGCGAGCGGCACGTCGGCCAGCGCCATCCGCGCGGCGATGCGTTCGCGTTCGGAGCCCGCCGCCAGCCCCGCGAGCGCGTCGCCCGAGCGCGCCGGCGAGGCGCGCGCGAGCAGCGTGCGCAGGTCCGGGAACGCGAACCGCTCCCCGCCGACCGTGTGTGAGTAGCCCATCGCCTCGCCCGTCGTGCAACTCCCGATCGCGCACGATTCTATCGGCGCGGGGCTCGCCCGCCGATTCACCGGGTCGTGACCCGAGGCGTATGCACGCCAACTGACCCGCGCCTGCGGCACGCCCGCCCGCGCGCGAACACCGCTACGATGGCGGCCTGCCCACGCGCTCCCGATCGCCGATGCCGACCGTTCCTTCGCCGCCGCCGCGCGGCGCCGTCCGTCCCGAGCGTGCGCGGGCGTGGGCCGCGCGCTTCGCGGCGCTCGCCGCCGCGCTCGCGCTCGGCGCATGGCTGCCGGCCGCGGCACAGTCCCCGCCGCCGCGCGACGCGGCCTTCGGCCCGGAGTGGTCGCCGGAGGACTGCGGGATCTTCAAGCTGCCCGAGGACGACCCGAACGTGCTGTGCGGCCACGTGTCGGTGCCGCTGCGCCATGCGGACCCGGACTCGCCGCGCATCCGCCTCGCCACCGTGATCCTCCCCGCGGCGAATGCCGCGGCGCGCAAGGCGGATCCGCTCTTTCTCGCGCAGGGCGGCCCCGGCGGCTCGACGATCGGCAGCTTCGGCGCGGTGCTGATCCGCGACCCGTCGAAGCGGCCCGTCCTCGACCGCGATCTGGTGCTGTGGGATCAGCGCGGCACCTACTTCTCTCAGCCGCGTCTGCAGTGCCGCGAGGCCGACCGACTGCCGCCCGGGGCGTCGCCCGAGCAGGAGGCCGACGCGTATCGCCGGTGCGGGCGTCGGCTCGCCGCCGAGGCCGGCGATCTGTCGGCGTTCAACTCGCTGGAGAACGCGCGCGACGCCGACGCGATCCGCGCGGTGCTCGGCTACGAGAGCTTCAACTTCTACGGCGTGTCGTACGGCAGCGAGCTCGGCCAGTTCCTGATGCGCGAGCGCCCGCGTCACCTGCGCGCGGTGGTGCTCGACGCGGTGGTGCCCCTGGGCTTCTCGCTGGTGACCGACGTGCCCGCGGTCAAGCAGCGGGTGATGGAGCACTACGCGCGCGCCTGCGTGCAGTCCAGCGAGTGCAACGCCGCCTATCCGCAGCTGGGCGAGCGCTACCTCGCGCTGCTCGAGCGCCTCGACAAGGCGCCGGTATCGCTGCCCGCGCCGCGCGCCACGCCCGGACGGCCGGCGCCCGAGCCCGAACGCATCACCGGCCGCGACCTCGATGCGGCGCTGTACCAGTCGATCTACGCGCGCGAGGCGGTGTCGCTGGTGCCCTACGTGATCGAACGCGCCGAGCAGGGCGACTTCAGCTTCGTGCTGAACTTCGTCGGCCTGATGCAGGACTCGCGCAGCGACATGGCCGACGGCATGTACATGACCGTGCTGTGCTCCGAATTCGGCGACACGCCCGAATCGAAGCTGCGGTTCGCCGGCGTGCTCGGACGGCTGGCCGACGGCGCGGCCGAGGACGGGCGGCGGATCCTGGAGATCTGCCGCGACTGGAAGATCCGGCTGATCGACCGGGCGCTGCTCGAGCCGCTGCGCTCCGACATCCCGACGCTGCTGCTGTCGGGCAGTTTCGATCCGATCACCCCGCCGGCCAATGCCGAGCGGGTGGCCGCGGGGCTGTCGCGCGCGCAGACCGTCACGTTCGCGCGCGGCACGCATGGGCAGGCGTTCACGCTGCCGTGCGCGAACCGGATCATCGCGGCGTTCCTCGACGACCCGACGAAGCGCGCGCCGGCGGGCTGCGCCGACGAGGCCGCGCCGGTGTTCCTCACGCCCGCCCAGCTGATCGGCCTGCCCGCGCGGGCCCGCGCGGGCACCGCCACCGTGCAGGATCACGTGCGGGCGCTCGCCGGCCCGGCGGCCGCGGTCGCGCTCGCGCTCGCGCTGCTGTTCAGTGCGGTGCCGGTGTACGCGGTGACCGAGACCGTACGTGTGTTCCGCGGGCGCGCGTGGACGCCGCCCTCGGGCTGGCCGGGCCGGGTGCTCGCCGCCGCCCCGTGGGTACCGGTGCTCGCCGCGATCCTGCTGAGCGGCTTCCTCGCGGTGGTGACCGCGCAGATCCTGCGCGCGATCGACCGCAACCAGTTCCTGCTGCTGGTCGGGGCCGTGCCGTCGGGCATTCGCTCACTCACCTGGCTGCTGCTGCCGTACGCCGCAGCGCTCGCGCTGATGACGGTCGCGATGACGCTGATCTGGCGCCACGGCGCCCGCAGCCGGATGGGCCGGGTCTACTACACGCTGCTGGTGCTGGCGGGCTGGGGCGTGCTCGCCGCGCTGCTCGCCACCGGTCTGTTCGGGTGGTGAACGGGTTTCAGGAGGGGGGCGTTCGTACTGCTGCTCGCCCGCGTCGGCTCAGCGGCCCGCGGCGAGCGTGGCGTCCCGCACCGCCTGCGCGACCTGCTTGATCCGCGCGTTGGCGGCGCGCCGGTGCTCGATCTCCTCGGCGGTGAGCTTCGCCACGTTCATCGCGTGGTCCTTCCAGTCGGCGCGGCCGTTCCAGCGCAGCGGATTCTGCACGGTGGTGCGGGGCGCGAACGCGCGCTCGAGCAGGCCCAGCGCGAGCTCGAGCGTCGCGTCCTGGGAGGCTGCGTCGTGGGGGCGCGCCGCGGCGTTGCCCAACGGAACGTCGCTGAACACGAAGCGCGGTACGCCACAGGTCTCGACGATGTCCTTGGCTGCGCCCATCACCACGGTCGCGATGCCGGCGGCCTCCAGGTGGCGCGCGACGAGCGACATCGTCTGGTGGCACACCGGGCAGTTGGCCACCAGGACCGCGCAGTCGGCGCCGTCCTCGCGACAGCGCGCCAGCACCTCGGGGCAGTCCACGGCGGCCGTGTGCCGCTGGCTGCGGTTGGTGGGCACGCCGTGAAAGCGCGCGGCGATGCGCCCGATGCGTCCGGTGGCCCGTGCACGGCGCAGCGCGGGCAGCGGGAACCAGCAGTTCGCGTCGTCGGTGAGCTCGCGCTGGTTCACGCCCACGTGCGATACGCGCAGGTCATGCTCGAGCGCGGTATCGCCCGAGTAGGTCGCGTAGAACTTCGCGCCGGCGTTGTAGGGCGCGCCCGCGCCCTGGTCGCCTTTGGCTGGGTCGTACGGCGCCGCGGTGGTCAGCAACGCCACCGTGCATTCGGACAGCGGGCGGCGCAGCGGCACGAAGGGCACGTCGTGGAACGACGCGTAGCGGTACGGGTTGTGGGTGCCGAGCGCGTCGTACCACGCGTGCGTGCGGTCGATGTAGCGCACGGGGACGTCGTCCTCGGGGGAGAAGCCCAGCGCGTCCGCGTCGATGCCCATGGCGTGCGTTCCACTAAACGGAACAGTGGTTCCATGATGGCCGATCTTATCGAGCGGCCCGCGCTGGGGCAAGCACGGTCCCGGCGCCTCGGCCGACACCGGGTCGGCGCGCGGCGATCGCCGGGCTCGCATCGCAGCGCCGGCCCGTCTACGATCCGGGGATGCCCGCCCCCGAAGCGCCCGCCTCCGCCGAGATGCCCCGCGCCACCACGGTGCTGCTGAACCTCGCGCACGCGCTCGACCACCTGGTGCTGCTGATCTTCGCGACCGCGGTGACCACGATCGCTGCCGACTTCGGCCTCCAGCGCTGGGAGGACCTGATGCCGTATGCGACCGGCGCGTTCCTGCTGTTCGGGCTGGGCTCGCTGCCGGCCGGGCGTCTGGGCGACCTGTGGGGACGTCGGCGGATGATGCTGGTGTTCTTCTTCGGCGGCGCCGCGGCGACCGGCCTGACCGCGCTCGCGAACGATCCGTGGCAGCTCGCCGCCGGGCTCGCGCTGATCGGCGCGTTCGCCTCCATCTACCATCCGGTGGGCATCCCGATGCTGGTCGAACGCGCCGCGCGCCCGGGCGCGACGATCGGCGTCAACGGCCTGGCCGGCAACCTCGGCGTGGCCGCCGCCGCGGTGGTCACCGGCCTGCTGGTCAAGTGGCTCGGTTGGCGTGCCGCGTTCGCGGTGCCCGCCGTGGCCATGATCGCCTGCGGCATCGCGTTCGCGATGCTCGCGCCCGCCGAGGACGGACCGCCCGCCCGGCGCACGAAGCGCGCGGCGGTCCGTCTGTCGCCTGCGGACCTCGCGCGCGCGTTCGTGGTGATGACCGCGGCGGCGGTCACCGGCAGCCTGCTGTTCAACTTCACGACCAACGGCAACGGCCCGCTGCTCGAGGAGCGGCTCGCCCAGGTCGCCCGCGACCCCGCGGTGCTCGGCGCGCTGCTCGCGGCGGTCTACGTGGTGGCCTCGCTGTCGCAGCTGCTCGTGGGACGGCTGATCGACCGGATGCCGCTCAAGCCCCTGTACCTGGGCATCGTGCTCGCCCAGGTGCCCGTGCTCGCGCTGGCGGCGTTCGCGCAGGGCTGGACGTTCTACGCGCTGATGGTGCTGGCGATGGTGCTGGTCTTCGGCGCGATCCCCTTCACCGACGCGATGATCGTGCGCTACGTCGACGACCGGCTGCGCTCGCGCGTGGCCGGCATGCGGCTCACGGTGTCCTTCGGCGTCAGCTCGTGCGCGGTCTGGCTGCTGGGGCCGGTGGTCAAGAACGGCGGCTTCGTCGTGCTGCTCGCCGCGATGGCGTGCATCGCCGCGGTGACCGCGGCGATCGTCACGCTGCTGCCGAGCGAGCGTGCCGTTTCCGCGGACGCCGGCTCGGCGGGTTCGGCATGAACGACGTGGCCGGCCTGCGGAGCGCGGTGCTCGAAGTGGCGGACGACTTCGAGGCCAACGAGCCCTTCCAGCACAACGGCTGGACCGATGGGCTGCCGATCGTGCCGATGCTCACGCGGCGTGCGGCCTGAGCCCGGGGCGCCCGCTCGGATGACCGCGGCGCCGGCCGGGGCGCCTGCGCGCGCGGCCGGCTTCCCCGGTAGCATCCGGGCATGGGAGAGAACGAACGACAGCGTCTGATCGACGCGGGGTCGGCGGCGCGGGCCGACGAGCGTCCTTGCGCCGACAACCCGGCCTACGGGCCGGATGCGGCCGCGGGGGAGTGCGTGGCCGACTGGCTGGACCGGCTGGTCGCCTGGCAGTTCGGCTGGGAACTCGAAGACGCGCTGCGCTCCAGCGGCACGTCGCAGCAGGCGCTGTCGATGCTCGCCTCGTTCATCGCGCCGGATCCGGACGCGGACGCGGGCGCGGGCTGAGGGCGCACCGCCGTGGCGCCACTCGGTCGTGGGCGCCCGCCCCGCGCTGAGCCGTACGTCGCCCGGGCGCCGCTGACGTGCCTGTCGCTCGGGGCCGGCCGGGCAACGGTGGACAGGTCGGCGACCTGACGGGCGATCGAGCGGATCGTCCTCTCGGTGGCGGCGTGCTGAACCTGCAGGCCGTCGAGCCGAGTGATCCGCGTCATCGACGCGCCGAAGGCGATCGCGTCGGCGGGCGCGATGCCCCGTCCATCGCGGCCGGCGTTCAGTCGCCGAGCGCGCGCGCGAGCGCCGCGTCGAACGCCGCCGGGCGTTCGTATGCCGCCCAGTGTCCGGCGTCTTCGATCCATTCGAACGAACGCAGCCGCGGCGCGGCCGCGAACGCGCGCTCGACCGCCGCATGCCGACCCTCGAACAGCACGTCCAGGCGGCCGTAGATGCCGCACAGTTCGCAGCCGAGCGTGGGGATCGTCCGCCCGAGGATATCGGTGGTGTAGAGCCTGCGCCGACGCAGCCGGTCGCGCGGCAGGTTGATCGCCTGGATCGCGACCGCCAGCGCGTCGGCCGACGCAGGATGCGCGAGCATCAGCTGCAGCAGGTTGTGGCGGTGCACCGCGTCGCGCTCGTCTCCCTCGGGCAGACCCTGCCAGGCGCGCATCCGGCGTCTGGGCGCCGGGTGGTCGTCCAGCGCGGGCGTGCCGGCGATCACCAGCCGGCGCAGCCTCTGCGGCCGCTCGGCGGCCCACAGGCCCGCGACCAGACCGCCGAACGAGAACCCGACCAGGTCCACCGGCGCGTCCCCGACCAGCATCCCGAGCCCCGGCTCGAGCCAGCGCGGCATCGCATCCGCGTCCTGCCCGTCCGGCGGTGCGGCCGAATCGCCGAATCCCGGGATGTCCGGCACGATCACACGCCGTCCGGCGGCCGCGAGCGGCCCGATCGTGCGCACCCAGTGCGCCCAGCTGCCCGAGCCGCCGTGCAGCAGCACGACCGGCGCGCCGTCGCGGGGTCCCCACGCACGCCACACCGCGACGCCCTCGCCCACCGGCGAGGTGGTGCGATCGGCGGCGCGCTCCAGCGCGTCCAGTTCAGCGGGCACGGTACGGCGGCGCCGCTTCGGTGCGCCCGGTACGATCGACCTCGCGTCCGCCGTTCAGGCGAATGACGGGCTCGGCGGCCGCGCTCAAGCGACCCTCGCGTCGCGCACGACCCGCAGCCGCTCGAGCAGCAGCACGAGCCCGTACGGCGCCATGCCGATCAGCGTGATCAGGATCACCGCCATGACCATCGCCGGCGTGTCGAGCGTCGCCTGCACCTGCAGCATCAGGCAGCCCAGGCCCCGGTCCGAGCCGAGGAACTCGCCGACGATCGCCCCGGCCACCGCGAGGATCGAGCCGACCTTCATGCCCGAGAAGATACACGGCAGCGCGCCTGGCAGCGGGATCTTCGTGAACACCTGCCAGCGCGAGCCGCGCAGCGAACGCACCCCATTACCGGCGCGAGGAGGTCGCCGCCGAAGATCTCCGTGGCGGTCACCGCGGCGTTGCGGCCCCGCCGACGGTTGACGTTGAGCAGCGCGTCGAGCGTCGCCTGCGGCGAGGGCATCACGAACCTCGGCACGTCGCGCAGCTCGACGAACAGGTACCCGACGAGGACGAGGCCCCGGTGCGCAAGGATCGCGAGCGTCCAGCGCCGGGCCGGGGAGTCGAGTCGGTCCATCGTCCACTCGCTCCAGTGTCCGAGCGCCCGCCGCCCGTGCGCTGAGGGCCCCGTCCCGCCCGCGGTGTCGGGCGAGGGCGTTCCGGGCTAGCATCGACCGCGGTGGAACCGTCGACCGATCCCCCCGAGCCACCGGCGCGCGCCGTCCGCGCGTCGTGGGTCGGCCGCGGCGCGATCGCCGTGCTGCGCGGGCTGCTGCGCCGGTGGCTCGGCGTGCAGGTGCTGGGCGCCGAGGCGCTGCAGACCGGGCTCGATCGCGGCCAGCCGCTGGTATGGGCGCTGCCGTTCCGCCAGCTGTCGGCGCTCGTGGTGCTCGACGAGCAGGCCCGCCGCCTGGGGCTGCCGCTGCCGCTCGCGCCGCTCACCGCCGCGGGCGCCGAGGGCACGAGCGCGGTCGTCGAGCCGCACGCGTTCTTCTATCTCACACGCTCGGGCCAGCCCTCGCCGCTCGCCTCGCGGCCCTATGCGTACGCGCCGCGGCTGCAGCGGCTGATCGCCGCGGTGCGTGCCGACGCCGCGCTCGACGTGCAGGTCGTGCCGGTCCACGTGTTCTGGGGGCGGGCGCCGCGCACGCAGACCTCGATCCTGAAGGCGCTGTTCGCCGAGGGCTGGGCGATCCCGGGGCCGTTGCGCCAGGCGGTGCGCTTACTGATGCACGGACGGCAGACCCTGCTGCGGTTCGGCGAGCCGGTATCGCTGCGGGCGCTGACGGTCGACACGGATGACGACGCGCTCGCGCTGCGTCGGGTCGCACGGCTGCTGCGCCACGCGTACCGTCAGGAACGCGAACGGGTCATCGGTCCGGACCTGTCGCACCGGCACACGCTGATCAACGCGGTGGTGACGGCCGCGCCGGTGCGCATCGCGATCGAGTCGGCGGCGGCCGAGCGTCGGATCACGGTCGGCCAGGCCGAGGCGCTGGCGCGGCGCGCCGCCTGGGAGATCGCGTCGAACTACTCGTATCCGTGGATCCGCGCGTTCGATCTCGGGTTGCAGTGGCTCTGGAACCGACTGTACGAGGGCATCGAGTCGCACCGGCTGCAGACGCTGAGCGAGGCCTCGGACGGTGCCTCGGTGGTTTACGTGCCTTGCCACCGCAGCCACGTCGACTACCTGCTGCTGTCCTACCTGGTGTGGCACCAGGGCCTGCCCCCGCCGCACGTGGCGGCCGGCGCGAACCTGAACCTGCCGGTGGTCGGCGGCATCCTGCGCCGGGGCGGCGCGTTCTTCCTGCGCCGCAGCTTCCGGGGCGATCCGCTGTACGGGGCGGTGTTCGCCGAATACCTGCACGCGATGATCGTGCGCGGCTTCCCGATCGAGTACTTCGTCGAGGGAGGGCGCAGCCGCAGCGGCCGCACGCTGCCACCCAAGGCGGGGCTGCTCGCGATGACCGTCGAGAGCTGGCTTCGCGCGCCGCAGCGGCCGCTGCGGTTCGTGCCGGTGTACGTCGGCTACGAGCGGCTGATCGAGGGCGAGAGCCACGTCGCCGAGCTGTCCGGGCAACCCAAGCAGAAGGAGTCGCTGCTCGGGCTGTTGCGCTCGCTGCGGCGGCTGCACGAGCGCTTCGGGCGCGTGCACGTGAACGCCGGCGAGCCGATCGACCTCGGATCCTTCCTCGCCGCCCGCGGTCTGCGCCCGCCGGTGGCCGACGCGGCGGCGCTGCGGGCGGCGATCGGCGCGCTTGCGCTCGAGATCGTCGCGCGGATCAACGACGCCGCGGTGGTCGCGCCGGTGAACCTGGTGTCGGCCGCGATGCTGGGCACGCCGCGGCACGCGATGGACGCGGGTGAACTCGTGGTCCAGGTCGGGCTGCTGCGCGACCTCGCCGAGCGCCTGCCGCACGCCGCGCGCACGACGCTGACCGCGCTGCCGGCGGCCGAGGTGATCGCGCAGGCCGAGCGCACCGGGCTCGCGCGACGGATCGCGCATCCGCTCGGCGATCTGCTGCAGGTGCCCGATGCGCAGGTGCCGCTGCTCGCCTACTTCCGCAACAACGTGCTGCACGTGTGGGCGCTGCCCGCGCTGCTGGCGGCGCTGCTCGTCGGGCATCCGGGCATCGGGCGTGCGCGGTTGTCGGCGATCGCCCGGCGCGCGCTGCCGTTCCTGCGCGCCGAGCTCTTCCTGTCGTGGGACGAGCGCGAGCTCGAGACGCGCGTGCAGGCGTGCGTGGATGCATTCGAGGCGCTCGGCGTGCTGCCCGGCACCGCGAGCGCGGGCGCACCGCCGGTGCTGGAGGTGCTCGCGCGGTTGCTGCGTGAGCCGCTGCAGCGCTGGTCGATCGTGCTGGCCGTGCTGACCGGGCGCGGCGCCGGCCGGCTGACCGCCGACGCGCTGGAGGAGCTGTGCGTGCTGCTCGCGCAGCGCATGGCCTTCCTCTACGACTCGGGTCCGCCCGGGTTCGCCGACCGCGCGGCTTTCCGCTCGATCGTCGCGACGCTCGGCGAGCTCGGCTGGGTCCGAGCGGTCGACGGGCGGCTGCACTTCGAGAGCGCGCTGCTCGAGGCTGCGGGGGATGCGCAGTGGCTGCTGCCGGAGCCGGTGCGCCAGGCGATCGAACGGATCACGCGACTGTCCGACGCGGACCTGACCGCCGCCGAGGCCGCCTCGGGGGCGGCGCGCCGCGCCGCTTGAGGCGCGCGCCGCGCGCTCGGATCAGTCCGGCTCGACCGTCACGCGGTTGCGGCCGCCCTGCTTGGACGCGTACAGCGCCTTGTCGGCGCGCTCGACGAAGCGGACCGGCTCCTCGCCGGCGACGTACTGCCCGACGCCGGCCGACACGGTGACGTTGTCGATCGGCACGTCGTTCGCACCGCGCTTGATGCTGCCTCGCGAGACCGCGGCGCGGATCCGTTCGGCGACCACCGCGGCCTCGCGCTTGCGCGTGTCCGGCAGCAGCAGTGCGAACTCCTCGCCGCCGTAGCGCGCCGCGATGTCCTTGCGCTGGGTCAGCGCCGAGATCACCTGACCGACCGCCCGGATGACCTGGTCACCGAACGGATGACCGTAGGTGTCGTTGATCCGCTTGAAGTGATCGATGTCGAACATCACGATCGACAGCGCGGTGCCCTGCGACTCCGCGCTGCGGCACAGACGGAACAGTTCCGCGTCGAAGCCGCGCCGGTTCACGCAGCCGGTCAGCGTGTCCTTGGACGCCTGCTCGCGCGCGCGCCGCAGTTCCTCGTGCAGCATCGCGACCTCGCGTCGGCTCGTGTCGAGCTGGTCGGTCAGCGTGCCGAGCGAGCGGTTCATCCGACTCACGTCGGAGCGCATCAACGCGACCTGCCGGCGCAGCGCCTCCGGCGTCACGTCGTACGACAGGCCCTCGGCGAAGCTCAAGAGCTGCGAGTCGAAGCTGCCCGCGTCGGCGGTCGCCGCGCCCACCGAGTCGCGCACCGAATCCATCAGCTCGAGCAGCCCGGCGCTCGCCTTGCGCACGGTCTCCTCGGAGCGGTCGGCGACGTGCCGCTGGTGCAGCTCGAAGGTCAGCGCGCGCGACAGCCGCTCGCC
>JBIKMO010000107.1:0-14288 GCA_044359175.1 Burkholderiaceae bacterium
CGTGCGCCGGTTCTCCTCGTCGTTGCGGTAGTAGCCCGGCGTCACGTGCCCGCGCAGCAGCACCAGGCCGACCTCGCCGGCCGGCAGGACGCGCTGCGGATGCTGGAGAACGAGGACCACCTGCTGGTGCCGCACATGAAGGAGACCGCGCGCAGGGTGCGCGAGGCCTCCGGCTGCGGGCCGTCGGACGTCGACCTGCTGTACGTGCAGGACGCGCACGCTCCGGCGGTGCTGTTCAGCCTCGAGAACTACGGCTTCTGCGCCGAGGGCGAGGCGCTGGACTTCATCCAGGACGGCCGGATCGAGGCGGGAGGCTCGCTGCCGGTCAACACCAGCGGCGGGCAGATGTCCGAGGGCTACATGGTGGGCTGGCTGCACCACGTCGAGCTGTTCCGCCAGCTGCGCGGCGAGTGCGGCCCGCGCCAGGTCGCGGATGCGGAGGTCGCGCAGTTCTGCGCGACCGGCGGCTTCCGCGAGTTCACCGCGTCGTCGGTCTGGTCGGCCCACCGGTAGCGCCCGATGGTCTACGCGAAACGCGCCTCCGACGAACCCGGCCCGGATCCGCTGGAGGCCTGCGCGGCGCCGTTCTGGCAGGCGCTGCGTCGCGCGGAGCTGCGGCTGCCGCGCTGCCGCGCCTGCGGCCACCTCCTGTTCCCGATCGGGCCGTGCTGCTCGGAGTGCCTCGCCGCGGAGTTCGACTGGCCGGCGCTGTCCGGCCGCGGGCAGGTCTGGTCGTACATCGTCTACCACCACGCGTTCTCGAAGGCGGTGGCCGACCGGGTGCCGTACAACGTCGCGATCGTGCGGCTGGACGAGGGACCGCAGCTCATCACCAACGTGGTCGGGATCCCGAACGACGCGCTGCGCAACGGCATGCGCGTGCGGGCGGTGTTCGACCACGCCGACCCGGCGCGCTCGCTGCTGCGTTTCGAGCCGGATCCGGATGCGACACCGCCGGCCTGAGCCGAGGGAGGCACGATGACGACGACGATCGAGGCGCAGGTGCTGGGCGAGCACCGCGACGAGCTGGGCGAGGGGCCGGTGTGGTGCGTGCGGACCCGCACGCTGACCTGGATCGACAACCTGGGCCGCGCGATCCGCAGGATGGCCGAGGGCTCGACGCAGGCGCGCAGCTGGCCCCTCGACAAGATGCCGGGCTCGCTCGCCCTGCGCGAAGGCGGCGGGGCGCTGATCGCGATGCGCAACGGACTGGTCGCCTTCGACTTCGACACCGGCGCCCAGACCGAGCTCGACCCGGGCGTGGACTGGACGGTCGAGCGCTTCAACGACGGCAAGGTCGACCGGCGCGGCCGCTTCTGGATCGGCTCGATGCACAGGGCGATGACCGATCCGGTGGGCGCGCTGTACCGCGTCGACGCGGACCTGCGCACGACGCGCGTGCAGCCCGGCGTGGTGCTGGGCAACGGCATCGCGTGGAGCCCGGACGATCGCACGATGTACCACTGCGACTCGCGCCCCGGCATCGTGTTCGCCTACGACTTCGACGCCGACGCCGGCCGCGTGTCGAACCGGCGCGTCTTCCTCGACTACACGGGGCTCCCGCACGGGCCCGACGGCTGCACGGTGGACGCCGAGGGCTTCCTGTGGGTCACCGAGGTGCGCGCCGGCCGCATCGCGCGCTACTCGCCGAAGGGCGAGCTCGAGCGCACCGTGGTCACGCCGATGATGCGGCCGACCAGCATCAGCTTCGGCGGCGCGGACCTCGGCACGCTGTACATCACGTCGATGCGGATGGGCGTGTCGGCCGAGGAGCTCGCGCGTAACCCGACCTACGGCGCGGTGTGCGCCGCGCGGCCGGGCGTCCGGGGCCTGCCCGAGCCCTATTTCGCGGGCTGAACGCGCGTCAACCCAAGTCCAGGAGACCCACCGCATGATCGCCGTCATCTTCGAGGTCCGGCCGCGCCCGGGCCTGGCCCCGCGCGACTTCGAGACCGCCGCGCGGCTGCGGCCGCTGCTCGAGACGATTCGCGTGGGCGGGTAACGAGCGATGATGGCGACCGGGCTGAGCCGCGTCCCGGATCGCGTGTTCGCGCTGGCCGCGGTCGCGCTGCTCGCCACCGAGGCGGTGCCCGCGCGTGCGCAGTTCGTCGAACGGCGGGCGGGCGTGGTGCCGGACGTCGCCGCATCCCCGCGCGATCCTGAGCCGCGTCCGTCCAACCGCCGCCGGCCAGCACTCCGCTCATGATCCTCGTCACCGTGGGGCTCGTGCGTCTCGTGCTGGGGCTGGTCTCCGGCGGCGTGCTGGTGGCGGTGGCCAGCGGCCTGCTCGCTGCGGCCCCGGGCCCGATGCTGTGGGTCGCCTTCCCGCTGCTCGCGCGGGTCGGCTACGGGCTGCTCACGGTCGGCTCGCGCGCCAGCGGGTTGCGCGGGGCGAGCTTCGGCGTGTCCTGCGCGATGCTCGTCCTCGCGCTGGCCTCGGCCGTGGTGCTGGTGCTTCAGGGTGCGGCGATGATGCCGTCGGCCGGCGGATCGATCGCGCTGTGGTGCGTGATGACGATCGCCGGACTGCTGGGCGCGGTGGGTGCGGCGTCGACCTCGACGTGCGCCGCGGCGGACTGACCGCCGACCGCGACGCGCCCTCGCGGCGCGGGGGTCAGCGGTACTTGACCGAGCAGCCGTAGGGTGGCGCGGTGGCGGCCGCCACGGGCCGTCCGGCCTTCATGTCGTCGAGTGCGGCGGCCACGAAGTTGCGCGCGACCGGGATGTCGGCCGCGCTCGCGCTCGGCTTGTCGTCGATGCCGCCGGCGAAGCGCACGATGCCGGCGGCGTCGATCACCCACATCTGCGGGGTGGTTCGGGCGCCGTAGGCGCGGCCCGCGGTGCCTTCGGGGTCCATCAGGATCGCGGCCGGCGCCGCGCCCCAGCCGGTCAGGCGCGCGGCGAGTGCCTCGGGGGCCAGGTAGTCCGCGTGTCCCGGGTGCGTCGAGTTGACCAGCACCCAAGCGACCTCCTTGCGCAGCTTCGTCTGCAGCCCGGGCAGGTTGCGCGACTCGTAGTGCTTGCGAACGAACGGGCAGCCCGGGTTGGTCCACTCGAGCACGACCGTGCGTCCCCGGAAGTCGGCGAGCGACACCGTGCGTCCGGAGGTGTCCTTCAGCGAGAACGCGGGGGCGGGCTGGCCGGGCTGGGCGGCGCCGGCGAGCACGGGCAGCAGGGCAACGAGCATGGCGGCGATCGACGTGCGCATGAGAAGGGGCCTCCGCTGCTCGAGCTTAGCGCCCCATCGACGCGCCTTGCTCACGAGACCTCGTCGCGGCCGGGGCCGGAGCCGTCGCGGCGAGCCGCGCCGCCGGGGATTCGCCACCGACCCGCTCGCGGATACGATCGGGATCGTGCGGGTCTCGATCCGATCCCGGGGACGTGCCCGCGCAGATCGCGACCCCGACCCCAGGAGACCCACTGCATGATCGCCGTCATCTTCGAGGTCCGGCCGCGCCCGGGCCTGGCCCCGCGCTACTTCGAGATCGCCGCGCGGCTGCGGCCGCTGCTCGAGACGATCGACGGGTTCGTGTCGGTCGAGCGCTTCCGCAGCCTGTCCGACGAGGGCAAGTTCCTGTCGCTGTCGCTGTGGCGCGACGAGGCCGCGGTCGCCGCGTGGCGCAACCTCGCCGCGCATCGCGACGGCCAGCGCGAGGGCCGCGCGGAGATCTTCGACGACTACCGGATCCAGGTGGCCGCAGTGGTGCGCGACTACGGGATGACCGAGCGCGAGCAGGCTCCGGCCGATTCGTGCGCAGTGTTGATCTGACCGCTGGCGCCGGGATGCCCGGGACCTGCATCGGATCGGGGGGGCGCCTTGCGCGATGACCCCGCCCTGACTCGGCGGGCTGCGCCCGGGCGACGAACGCTGTTGCCTTGCGCAAGAGCCTTGACCTGATTGTCTTGCAGATCGAGCGATCGGCTGTCGTGATGCACCCGTTCGTGATCGGAGCGACTGCGGTGGCAACCTGCGCGACCGTGAGCCCATCCTCGAACCGGGCGACCCGCCGGCGCGCGCGGGCAAGGGCCGCGCCATCGGAGCGTTGCAGCGCAACGTCCAGACCGTCGGGACGAAGGCGCAGGCCGGGCCGGTTCAGGCGGGCTGCGCGGGGGTCTGCAGCTGCGTCAACAAGGCTTGGCGCGCCATGCCCTCGAACAGCGCGGCGTCGCGTTCGGAACCCATCGCGCGCGCGATCAGCGCGCTGCGCGCCCAGGGCTCGTGGAAGTCAGGATGGGCGCAGACCACCTCCAGGTAACCCTCGAGTGCCTCGCACACGAGCCCGCGCATGTGCAGCGTCGAGGCCTCCAGGAAGCGAGGCTCGGTCGGGTCGCAAAGGCTGTGCAGGGTCGGGTCTTCCTCCCGGCATCCGGTCTGAAGAGCGCAGCCTGCCAAGTGAGCGCCCGCTCCTGCGGGCACGTTGCGGGATTCGGATTCCGAGAGCAGCTCCCGGTACACGCGCGCCCGCTCGCGCGCGGCGATCGCATGCGTACGCATCGTGCGCACGTGCGCATGCGCCGTCGCCCGGAGACGCAGGCGCTCGCCCGCCGCGTCGACGAGGGCGGAGAGATGCGCGCCCAGTGACTCGGGCCCGTCGAAGAGCAGCCCGGTCTCGCCGTGGCGGATGCCGTGCAGGTACTCGCCCGCCGCGCTGGCGACGCAGACTGCGCCGCGTGACGCGTATTCGAGGAACTTCCCGTCCGAGCGCCCTCGCGCGAAGTCGGTGTCACCCAGGATCGCCAGGCCGATGTCGAGCTCAGGGAGGAAGGCCAGATAGGCGTCGAAGCCGCCAGGTGCTTGCGCGGTCACGGGCAGCCCGGAGCTGAGGAACACGGCGACCACACTGTCGGGCGCCATCACGTGCAGGCTCGGCAGCACGAGGCCCGCCTGCCGACGAGCCGCGTACCAGGGCCGCAGCCAGGCCACGAGCTGGCGGGCATCCTCGAGGTGCCCGGCCGAACCAGCCCAGCCGAGCACGGGCTGCCGCAGGCGTGCGGGATCGACCTCGGGCAGGGCGGGCACGTCCGCGAGCTGATTGGCGAAGACCACGTGTTGCGGGTTCAGGTGCCCGTACTTGCCGGCCAGGCCATGGCTCGAGAACTGCACCAGGTGCGAGAGACGAGCGGCCTGTTCGATGAGCGCCTGGTTGGTCGTTGCCTGGTAGAAGGCATGGCCGGGCGAGCTGGGCGGGAAGTCCCGGAAGTCGTCGGAGATCTCGAATGCGGTGGGCCGGCCCGCTGCACGGCGCGTCTCGATCAGGTTCAGCACGGCCGAGTCGGCTACCATCTTCACCACCAGCAGCCGAGCGTGCAGGCCGTGCGCCAGCCAGGCGGGATGCGAGGTCTGCAGCTCCGCCACCGACATCTGACGGGCGAGGGCCTGGCCAGGCAGGGTCACGCGGTGCAGGTAGTCGCCCGTGTCGCGCGGCTGCGGGTGGCTGAGGAGAAGGCAATCAGTCACCACGGAACTCCCTCGTGGGCGGGGTGTCGAATTCCGCCCGCGGGTCCACCTCGGGCGAGCCGCCTCGTGGCGCAGGCGCAATGCAAGGGACTTCGTCGAACGCGATCACCACGGGCGCGAGGAGACGGGACAAGGCAGACCTGAGGTCGTGTTCATGGCCGAGATGCTAGGCGCATCGACCCGAGCAGGATGCGCCGAATTGGCGCAACCCCAACCGGCAAATGACTGCTGCAGGAACTGATCTCGCAGCGCAGACCGATGCGAGGCCAGGTGAGTGAGGATCGCCTCGTCACCGGCCGCTCCAAGAGGGCCGCGATGATCTTCAGCTCGCCGCCGCCATCGCACCGGTCCACGCGGACAAGAGCACGATGTCGCCTGCGATGATCGCGTTCGCCTCGGGCGCCGCGCGCGCATGCCGACGTGCTGGGCGAGGACGCCTCGCTGAAGACGCGCGGGTTCGTGCCGCCGAGCGCGGGCAGGCATCGGTGATCCGGCTCGAACCCGCTGGGCTCGTGCACCGGTCGGCTCGCACCGTCGCGGCGCGGCGATGATCCCCGCGCTCGATGGCAGGGGCCCCCTCCACGGACAGCTCTACCGGAGCATCCGACGGGCGATCCTTCAGCGCACCCTGGTGCCCACGGCCCGCCTGCCGTCCACGCGCGAGCTCGCGCGGGAGCTCGGCCTGTCGCGCAACACGGCCCTGCGCGCCTACGAGCAGCTTCTGGCCGAGGGCTATCTCGAAGGCCGACCCGGCGCGGGCACCTTCGTGGCTGCGCGCATCCCCGACGACTCCCTGACCGTGGGCGCGGACGCGCGTCGGCGGCAGCTGCTTCAGGCGAACCGCTTCAGCGGCCAGCTGTCCGGGTACGCGCGCCGCGCCGGCGGGCCGCCGGTCGGCGGCATGCCGACGTTCGACCCCGGGCTGCGGATCGACTTCCGCTACGGCGTGCCCAATCCGCAGGATTTCCCTGCGCGGGCGTGGCGGTCCCTGACGGCACGCGCACTGCGGCGCGTCGACGCGGCGTCGCTCGTCTACGGCGACCCCGCCGGGCACCGCCCGCTGCGCGAGGCGATCGTGGGCTACGTCCGGGAGCACCGCGGCATCGTCTGCAGCGCCGACGACGTGATCGTGGTGAACGGCGCTCAGCAGGCGATCGACATCGTCGCGCGAACGCTGATCGATCCGGGCGACCGCGTACTCATGGAGAACCCCACCTATCCGGGCGCACGGGTGGTCTTCGCGGCGCTCGGCGCCGCGATCGACTCCGTGCGCGTGGGCAACGGAGGTCTGGACGTCGGCCGGGTGCTGCGCTTGAAGCATCGGGTGAAGCTCGCCTACGTGACGCCGTCGCACCAATTCCCGACCGGCGGGGTGATGCTGCTGTCCAGTCGGCTGGCCTTCCTGAAATGGGCTCACGATCGCGAGACCGTGGTGGTGGAGGACGACTACGACAGCGAGTACCGCTACGGCGGCCGGCCCATCGAGGCGATCCAGTCGCTGGACACCCACGGCCAGGTCATCTATCTCGGCACCTTCTCCAAGATCCTGGCGCCCTCGCTGCGGCTGGGCTACATCATCTCGCCGTCCGCGATGACGTCCGCGCTGGTCAGGGTGAAGTCGATCACCGACCGTCACGCGTCGCTGCTCAACCAGCAGGTCCTCGCCGACTTCATCCTGTCGGGGCAGTTCGAGCGCCACATGCGCCGGTCCCGAGCGCGCAACGCGGCGCGAAGGTCGGCCCTGCTGACCGCGCTCGGCGCAGCGTTCGGCGACCGCGTGCGGGTCCAGGGCGAGAACGCCGGACTGCACGTCCTCGCGTGGTTCCGCGGCCGGCCGCCCGCCGAGATCGACGACATCGTCCAGCGCGCGGCCCGCAAGGGCATCGGGGTGTACTCGATCGCGCCGTACTACCACGGCGCGCCGCCCGAAGCCGGCCTGCTGATGGGCTACGGCGCGCTCGACGAATACCAGATCGTCGCTGGCGTCAACGCGCTGGCGCAAGCCGTGCGCTGAAGCTCAGCCGAAGACGCCGTCAGCCCGATGGCGGGTCATGGGAACGGGCGCGCGGTCCGGTTCGATCTGCGAACGCATGACCGTGGCCGAGGCGAAGCCCGGTGGTCGATGCTCAGCGACCGGCGTCTCCGTACGTGGCCGCGTAGGCCTCGGACAGCGCGTCCTGCAGCACGCGACCGGCGCGGTAGCCCGCGAGCCCGGCCGGGCGGCGGACGCCCTCGAGCAGCCGCGGGCAGGGCTCGGGCTGCCCCAGCACCGTGCTCACCGGAATGCGCTCGGCGTAGACCGGCAGCGGGTAGTCCTCGTCCTCGTCCACCACGCCGCGCGCGCGGATCTTGGCCGAGGCCCGCTCGATGTCCATGGCGATCACCGTCGTCGCCTTGATCTCCTGCGGCGAGGCCGGCCTCAGTCCCGCCGTGCGCTGCGGGTAGAGCCGGTCGACCATCAGCACGAGGGCGCGCTCCTTGTGCTGCGGATCCTCGACCCTGCGGGCTCGCCCGAACGCCATGACCGAGCGGTAGTCCGCCGAGTGGTTGTACCCGGAGCGCGCCAGCACCAGCGCATCCAGGTGCGTGACCGTGAGGCACGCCGGCTCGCCGTGCTCGAGGTTGCGCAGCATCCGGCTCGCGCTGCTGCCGTGCCAGTACAGCCGGGAGCCCTCGCGCCAGAAGAAGGTGGGCGTGCAGAACGGCTGACCGTCGATCACGTAGGCCACGTGGCACAGCATCGCGGCATCGAGCAGCGCGTGCACGGTGGCGTGGTCGTAGAAGCCCCGATCGTGACGCCGCTTGACCTGGTTGATCGCATCGATCGGATAGCTCGGGGACGTGCCTGGATCGTTCATGGGATGTCGGGGTGTCGGGTGGACGCAGGACTCGGTCGGAGCCCGTCGACACTCTAGGTGCGCACCGGCACCAGGGACAGATCCATTCTTCGTGCAGATGCAGGAGCCACTTCGGGCGATGCGGCGCGCGGGAACCGGGCGCCGCGTGCGGCGTCGGATTCGTCGCTGGCACCGCGATCGTCGATGAGGGTTCGAGACTGCGCCGGTACCGGAGCCCCGCACCTCGTCGAGCCCGGACGAGCTACTCGAGCGCGGTCCGGGTGCCGTCGCGGTCCACCCGGAACACCGTGCCGTTCGCGCGATCGTGTTCGATCAGGTGCAGATCGCGCTCACGGGTCGAGAGCGGCACGTAGTACGCAACGTTCGACTTCCTGGACGCATCGAACAGCGGGCTGCTGAGCCACTTCGTTGGGGCGAGTTTCCCGAATCGCGCACTCCAGTCCAGCGCGAACTGCGACCGCGGTGTTTCGGCCGCGCCGATGCACATGTAGAGCGGGGTGCCACGCTTCGGATCGACGAGAACCCCGCCCGACTGACCGCCGTAGATCTTGACCGCTCCGGCCGGGCCGCTGTCCCTCGCGCCGATGAGCTCGAGCTCGAGGAATCGTTTCCTGGTGATGTCCGCGGGCGGGGCTTGGGGACGCGACTTCGCAACGCGGTCGCCCACCGGGTTGATCTCGATGTTCGGAATGCTTCGAAGGAGCCTCGGGCTCATTTCGAGAACGACGTCGAACGGGTGCCCGGGAATGCGAAAGATCGGGGAATGCGCGCGCAGGTCGCCGCTCTTCGAGTGGCGCTCGACGAAGCCCTTGACCGACCCCCGGTCGGAAGCGTTCACGCCGAAGTGTCCGAAGACGTTGTGCCCGATCGTCAGGTAGTTCCCGTTGGGCATCCGCACGGCCGTGGGCCCGCCGCCCGGACGTCCCCTGGGCGCAATCGTGGCCTGCGCCACCGAGGCCGGGTGGGTCGGGCCGACTCCTGGCCAGGCGGACCACCGCCGGTCCGCGTCGAGCCTGTCGGCGGACAGCAGGGCGGGCGACGGGGCGACGGGTTGCACAAGGGACATCGCGAGGCTCCTCGGGTCGGGTGACGACCGGGCCGCACGACCGACCGCCGTCGTACGGAAACGTTCGCACGCCGCCCGATGCGGTGACCAGCTGGGACGGACCCCAGCAGGCGGCCGAACGGCCGCGCGGTGCGTCAGGCGGCGCTGCGCCCGGATGCGCTGGCCGCGGCACGACTCACCGCATCGCGTATCCTGCGGGTCGAGCTCCCGCGGAGGACGACCGTGCCGAAACCCAACTACGCATTCGAGAAGCGCCAGCGCGAGCTGGAGAAGAAGCGCAAGAAAGAGGAAAAGGCGGCACGGCGCAAGTCGTCGGGTGGCGGCTCGGAAGACGCTCCCGCGGAAGGGGCCCCCGCGCCCGCAGACGATGGCGCGCCGGCGACGCCCGCGCCTCCCGCCGACCGCTGAGCGCCGCCCACCGATCGCCGATCGCCGATCGGCGCCGCAACCCTTCTCTTTCCGGTTTCGCCCGCGCCCCGGTCGGCCCGGCACCGGGCGGGCCGAGCGAAGCGCCCGCACCCCCGCGCCGCGGTGGCCCGTCCGCCCCCGTTGCCCGCCGCGACCGCATGACCCGCCCTGGCCCGAGCTGCCGGCTGCGTTCTCGCCCGTGGCGGGTGCCCCGATGAACCGCGGCGGATGACCCTCGATCCGACCATCGCGCTGCAGGCCGCGCGGGCCGGCGCGCCGCGCGACGCGGGCGGCCCGCGCCGGCTGCTGGTCGCCGGGGCGACCGGCCGGCTCGGCGAAGCGTTGCTGAACGAGGCGCTGGCGCGCGGCGGCTACGACGAGGTGGTCGCGCTCGCAGAGGTCGACGCGACGATGTCGCTCGGCCTGCGCGGACTGGCGCTCGCGCCGCTGCACGCGCTGCCGTCCCTCGAGGCGGTACTGATCGCGCAGTCGGTCGCGGATGCGCCGGATGCACGCTCGTACCACGGTCGCGATGCGCCGTTCGTTCAGGTCGAGTCGGCGCGGATGCCGTCGATCGCGCAGGCGGCCGCGGGCGCGGGCGCCCGCATCCTGGTGCTGGTCCATCCGCTGCCCGCATGGCAGCAGCTCTCGGCCCTTCACCTGGGCCTGGCGGGCGACGCCGAGCTCTCGATCGCACGGCTGCCGTTCGATTCGGTGACGGTGCTGCGCCCGGTCGCGTCGTCCGGCGGCGCCTCGGGCGGCTGGCTGCAGCGCGTCGCGCACGTGTACCTGAGCCTGCAGCTCCTGATGATGCCGCGATCGCTGCCGACGCTGACCTCGACGCAGGTGGCGCGCGTCGCGATCGACCTGCTGCGCGAGCCGGCGCGCGGCGTGCGGGTGCTGGGCGCGGCCCAACTCGGCGAACGGTCGGCCGTGGCGCGGCGCTGAGCCGCGGGGCGCACCGGCGAGCGCCCCCTGCGGTCTCGCCCGTCCGACCGAGGGGCGCATCCGGCGGGGCCCGTAGAATGGCCGCCTGTCGCTCCACGCGCGCCGAGCCCCCCACGATGACCCAAGCCACCTTCCTGCGCGCGCTGCTGCGCGAGCCCACCGAACACACGCCGGTCTGGCTGATGCGGCAGGCGGGCCGCTACCTGCCGGAGTACAACGCCACGCGCCGGCGCGCCGGCAGCTTCCTCGCGCTGTGCAAGACGCCCGAGCTCGCCTGCGAGGTGACGCTGCAGCCGCTCGAGCGCTGGCCGCTCGATGCCGCCATCCTGTTCTCGGACATCCTGACCGTGCCGGACGCGATGGGCCTGGGGCTGTACTTCGTCGACGGCGAGGGCCCGAGGTTCCGCGATCCGGTCCGCGACGAGGCGGCGGTGGCGCGGCTGGCCGCGCCCGATCCCACGGTCGAGCTGCGCTACGTGCTGGACGGGGTGTCGACCATCCGCGGCGCGCTGGGCGGGCGGGTGCCGCTGATCGGCTTCTCGGGCAGCCCGTGGACGCTCGCCTGCTACATGGTCGAGGGCGGCGGCAGCGACGACTTCCGGCAGGTCAAGCGGATGATGTACGCCCGCCCGGACCTGATGCACCGGATGCTCTCGGTCACCGCCGACGCGGTGCGCGACTACCTGAATGCGCAGATCGCCGCGGGCGCCCAGGCGGTCATGATCTTCGACACCTGGGGCGGGGTGCTGCCCGACGGGCACTTCCAGCGGTTCTCGCTCGCCTACGTGCGCCGCGTGCTCGAGGGCCTGACGCTCGAGCGCGAGGAGCGCCGCCCGGACGGCAGCCTCGAGCGCGTGCGCGTGCCCTCGATCGTCTTCACGAAGGGCGGCGGGCTGTGGCTGGAGGACATCGCCGCCGCCGGCAGCGACGCGGTGGGGGTGGACTGGACGGTCAACCTCGGCCAGGCCCGGGCCCGGGTCGGCGCTCGGGTCGCGCTGCAGGGGAACCTGGATCCGATGGTGCTGATGGCCGAGCCTGGCCAGGTGCGCGGCGAGACCGTCAAGGTGCTCGAGAGCTTCGGGGTGCCGCAGCCCGGTGTCGGGCACGTGTTCAACCTGGGCCACGGCATCTCGCAGCACACGCCGCCTGACAACGTCGGCGTGCTGGTCGAGACCGTCCACGCCTACAGCCGGGAGCAGCGCCGCCGTGGCGCCGACGCATCGTCGCTGTAGCGCGGGCGCCCGGGTTATGCACACGAACGGGGCATCCCGCGGGCGGTCGGCGACCGCCTCGCCCCGGGCGGGGCGGCATGCTCAACCCGTTGATTTTTCGAGTTTTATTTTTGTCGAAAAAGTATGCAGGGCGGCGTCGACCGCGCAACGGCGCGGGTTTTCGGGCGATGCGCGCGGCGTGTCCACACTTTTATCCACAGCTTGTGTGCACGACTGGGGAAAGCCCCGCGCGATCACCGCGTTACGACCCGTTTGAAGGAACCACTTTAAGTCGGCCGTGCCGGAACCGCCGTTCGCCCGCGTCGCGCTGGACGTGCCGCTGCCCGAGCTGTTCGACTACCGGATCCCGCCCGGCTGGCGGCCGGAGGCCGGCGACTGGGTGGTGGTGCCCTGGGGCCGAACCCGTCGGGTAGGCCTGGTGGTGGCGTGCGCCGAGTCCACGGCGCTGGACGCTGCGCGGGTCCGCGACCTGGACGCGCCGCTGCCCGGCATGCCGCGGATGCCGGCGCACTGGCTGTCCCTGATCGCGTTCGGCGCCCGCTACTACCACGCGGGCTTCGGCGAACTCGCCCTGCCCGCGGTGCCCAAGCTGCTGCGCACCGTGCCGTCGTCGCGCGGCCGCGTCGCGCCGGCGCAGCGCGCGCGGCTGCGGTACGACGGCGGACGGCCCGCCCGGGCCGCGCGCCCGGCGGCCACGGCGGCCGCCGCGGCCACGGCGGCCACGGCGGCCACGGCGGCCACGGCGGCCACGGCGGCCACGGCGGCCGCCGCGGCCGTCACCGCCCGGTCCGCCCACACCGCCTCGGCGAGCCCGGCCACCGCTGCGTCCGTCCGTGCCGCGGCGGCGGGCGTCGGCACGCTGCCCGAGCTCACCGCCGAGCAGGCCGCCGCGCTCGCCGGCATCGCCGCGGTCGACGGCCACGCGGTGGTGGTGCTGCATGGCGTGACCGGCAGCGGCAAGACCGAGGTGTACTTCCGCTGGCTCGCCGGCCGCCTTGCGGCCGATGCGCGCGCGCAGGTGCTGCTGCTCGTGCCCGAGATCGCGCTCACCCCCCAGCTCGCCGGACGCATCCGGGAGCGCTTCCCGGACGAGCCGATCGCGGTGCTGCACAGCGACATGCCGGATGCCGAGCGGGCCGCCCACTGGCTCGCGGCGGCCGAAGGCCGCGCGCGGATCGTGCTGGGAACGCGCCTGGCGGTGTTGGCGCCGCTGCCCGGACTGGCGGCGATCGTGGTCGACGAGGAGCACGATGCGTCGTTCAAGCAGCAGGAGGGCGCGCGCTACTCGGCGCGCGACTTGGCGATCGTGCTCGGATCGCAGCGCGGCCTGCCCGTGGTGCTGGGGTCGGCGACGCCGTCGCTGGAGACCTGGCACGCGGTCCGTCGCGGCCGCTACCGCGTCGCCGCGCTGCGCGATCGCGCGAGCGGCACGCCGCTGCCCGCGGTCACCCGGCTGCCGCTCAAGGGTGCGCGGCTGCGCCACGGGCTGACCGACGCCGCGGTCGCCGCGGTGCAGGGCGCGCTCGACTCGGGTGCGCAGGCGCTGATCTTCCTCAACCGGCGCGGCTACGCGCCGGTGCTCGCCTGCTCGGCCTGCGGCTGGCTGAGCCGCTGCACGCAGTGCGACGCCTACCGGGTGCTGCACCGCGTCGGCCGCCCAGCCGCGGCGACCGCGCGCTCCGGGCCGCCGGCACTCGCCGCGTCCGCCGCGTCCAGCGGGTTCAACCCACCCATCGCATCCACCGGGCTCACCGCACCTGCTGCGTCCACCGCCGCCGGCGAGGCGGCCTCTGCGGCGGGGTCGCCGTCGCGTTACCGGCTGGTGTGCCATCACTGCGGGTCCGAGCAGCGCGTGCCGCGGGTCTGCCCCGAGTGCGGCAACGTCGACCTCGCCGGGCTGGGCCGCGGCACGCAGCGGCTCGAGGAGGGGCTGGCCGAGCTGTTCCCCGGCGCACGGATCGGCCGGCTCGACCGCGACGTCGCGCGCCGGCGCGGCGCCGCCCAGTCGGTGCTCGACGCCGCGCACGCGGGCGACGTGAACCTGCTGGTGGGCACGCAGATGCTCGCCAAGGGGCACGACTTCCGGCGGCTGACCGTGGTGGTCGTGGTCGACGCGGACGCCGGCCTGTTCGCAGCGGATTTCCGCGCGCCCGAGCGGCTGTTCGCCACGCTGATGCAGGTGGCCGGTCGCGCCGGGCGCCACCGCCCGGACAGCCGCGTGCTGATCCAGAGCCGCTTCCCCGACCACCCGGTGTTCGCGGCGCTCGCCGCGCACGACTACGAGCGGTTCGCCACCGCGCAGCTCGCCGAGCGCGAGC
>JBIKMO010000368.1:0-4149 GCA_044359175.1 Burkholderiaceae bacterium
ACATCGCGGCATAGCGCCCGCCGAGGGCGAGCAGCGCCTCGTGCCGGCCGCGCTCGACGATCCGGCCCGCGTCCATCACCAGGATCTGATCGGCGTCGACGATCGTCGACAGCCGGTGCGCGATCACCAGCGTCGTGCGATGCGCGGCCACCGCGCGCAACGCCTCCTGGATCGCGGCCTCGTTGCGGGAGTCGAGCGCCGAGGTCGCCTCGTCGAGCACCAGCACCGGCGGGTTCTTGAGCAGCATCCGGGCGATCGCGACCCGCTGCTTCTCGCCGCCGGACAGCTTGAGCCCGCGCTCGCCGACCGGCGTGTCCCAGCCGGCCGGCAGCGTCGCGATGAAGCGCTCGAGCTGCGCGGATCGCGCGGCCGCCTCGATCTCGGCCGCGGTCGCCTCGGGCCGGCCGTAGGCCACGTTGTAGCGCAGCGAGTCGTTGAACAGCACCGTGTCCTGCGGCACGATCCCGATCGCGCGTCGCAGGCTGGTCTGCGTGACCTCGCGCACGTCGCGCCCGTCCAGCGTGATGCGTCCTCCGGTCACGTCGTAGAAGCGGAACAGCAGCCGCGCGAGCGTCGACTTGCCCGCACCGCTCGCGCCGACGACCGCGGCGGTCGTGCCCGCGGGCACCGTGAAGCTGAGTTCGTGCAGGATCGGCCGGGCCGGATCGTAGGCGAAGGACACGCGCTCGAAGCGCAGCTCGGGCGCGCCGGCGAGCTGCAGCTCGGGCGCGCCGGGCGCGTCGTCGACCTCGCGGTTGACGTCGAGCAGACCGAACAGCCGCTCCATGTCGGCGAGGCTCTGCTTGATCTCGCGGTACAGCACGCCGAGGAAGTTCAGCGGCATGTACAGCTGGATCATGAAGGCGTTGACCAGCACCAGGTCGCCGAGCGTCATCCGGCCCTCGACCACGCCGAGCGTGGCCCGCCAGACCATCAGCGTGACCGCGACCGCGATGATCGCCGCCTGACCCACGTTGAGCACCGACAGCGAGGTCTGGCTGCGGACCGCGGCCCCTTCCCAGCGCTTGAGGCTCTCGTCGTAGCGCCGCGCCTCGAAGGCCTCGTTGCCGAAGTACTTGACGGTCTCGTAGTTGAGCAGAGAGTCGATCGCGCGGACGTTCGCCTTGGTGTCCAGGTCGTTCATCGAGCGTCGGAACTCGGTCCGCCACTCGGTGACCACGACCGTGTAGACGACGTACAGCGCGAGCGCGACGCCGGCGATCGCCGCGAACCACGGGTCGTAGTGGATCACGAGGTAGCCCACCACCAACGTGATCTCGACCAGCGTCGGCAGGATGCTGTAGAGGGTGTAGCCCATCAGGCTGGAGATGCCGCGCGTGCCGCGCTCGATGTCGCGGGTCAGGCCGCCGGTCTGTCGCTCGAGGTGGAACCGCAGCGACAACGCGTGCAGGTGACGGAACACCTGCAGCGCGACCGTGCGCACCGCGCGCTGCGTGACCTTGGCGAACACGAACTCGCGCAGCTCGGTGAACAGCGTCGAGGCGAGCCGCAGCACGCCGTAGGCGACCAGCAGCCCGAGCGGGATCGCCAGCAGCGGCGCGGCCGCGCCCGCCGCCGGCGCGAGCGTGTCGACGATCTGCTTGAGCACCACCGGCACGCCCACGGTCGCGACCTTGGCGGCGACCAGGCAGCCGATCGCGAGCAGCACGCGCCAACGGTAGGTCCAGAGGTACGGGAGCAGGCTGCGCAGCACCTGCCAGTCGGTGCGGCGGCGCGGCGGGTTCGGCGCGGGATCGGGCGACGCGGGGCTTCGGCGCATTCGGCGGGCCGCCGGCGCGCGCTTGGCGCGGTCCGCGGCATCGGGTAACGTGGGACGCAGCGTACCGCACTCCCATCCCCGAACCCCGTCGGAATGTCGTCCCCGTTCGCCGCCCCCGCCGGCCACGCACTCACGCTGCGGGTGGTGCCGATGCCGGCCGACGTGAACGGCAACGGCGACGTGTTCGGCGGCTGGGTGATGGCGCAGGTCGACATCGCCGGTGGCATCGCCGCTGCGCGTCGAGCACGCGGCCGCGTGGCGACCGTCGCGGTGAACGCGTTCCAGTTCCGCCAGCCGGTGTCGGTCGGCGACGTGCTGACGTTCTACACGCGGGTCGAGTCGGTCGGCCGCACGTCGATCACCGTCCACGTCGACGTGATCGCCGACCGCGACCCCTCGGCGCCGGTCTCGGTGCGCGTGACCGAAGCAACGCTCACCTATGTGGCGATCGACGGCGAGGGTCGTAAGCGAACCGTGCCGCCCGAGGCCCCGGCCTGAGCTGACCCCCGGGCGGCCCGGCCCACCCGGCGCCCTGACTCGAGCCGATGTGCGCCCGTGACGAAGTGCCTCGCATCGCGGGGGGACTGGCGCGACCCTGCGCGTGGGTTCGCGCGTCGCGGGCCCACGCGCGAGACCCCCATGCCCGATCGGACGCCGCCCGGACCGACCGCCCGACGCCACGCCGCCGCATGGCTGCTCGGCGTCGCGCTGGCCGCGCTCTCGGGCTGTGGCGGCGGATCGGGCGAGGCGCCGCCCGCGTCGGTCTCGCCCCCGGCCCCCGCCCCGGCCCCGTCGCCGTCACCCGCCCCGGCATCGCCCGAGGCTCCGCCGACCGCTCCGCCGACCGCTCCACCGACCGCTCCACCGACCGCTCCACCGACGGACCCGCTCGCGCCGAAGCTGCCGGGTCCGCCGTCGCCGCCGCTGACGCTGCCGGGCTGGCCATCGCCCCTGCCGGCCGGCTTCCCCGCGCCGCGCGTCCCGGCCGACAATCCGATGTCGGTCGACAAGGTCGAGCTCGGCCGTCACCTGTTCTTCGACGACCGCCTCTCGGGCAACCGCACGATGTCGTGCGCGAGCTGCCACCAGCCTACGCTCGGCTTCGGCCAGGCGCGCCGCACGCCGTTCGGTTCGACCGGGCAGACGCTGCCGCGCAATTCGCCGCCGCTCGCCAACGTCGCGTGGTTCGGGTCGCTCACCTGGGGCGACGACACGACGCTCACGCTCGAGCAGCAGATGCACGGCCCGCTGTTCGCGACCCAGCCCGTGGAGATGGGGGTGACCCCGGCGAACCGGGACGAGGTGCTGGCGCGCTTCGCGACCGCGGCACCGTATCCGGAGCTCTTCGGCCGGGCGTTCCCGAACGTGCCCGATCCCTTGAGCTGGGACAACCTGATCCGCGCGATCGCGAGCTTCCAGCGAGCGCTGGTGTCCGGCGACAGCCGCTGGGACCGTGCGCAGCGCGGTGAACTGCCGCTCGAGGCGGCCGAACTGCGCGGCCGCGATCTGTTCTTCTCCGACCGCACCGGCTGCGCGTCCTGCCACGGCGGACCCATGTTCGCCGAGCCGACGACCTTCCTCGGCGCACCGGTGGGCACGGCCTTCCACAACGTCGGGCTGTACAACCTGGGCGGCACCGGCGGCTATCCCGCACCGAACCGCGGGCTGTTCGAGCGCACCGGCCTGCCCTCGGACATGGGCCGGATGCGCACGCCGAGCCTGCGCAACGTCGAGGTGACCGGTCCGTACATGCACGACGGGTCGGTCCCGACGCTGGCCGAGGTGATCGCCGTGTACGTCGCCGGCGGCCGGGACCTGCAGTTCGGCCCGAACGCGGGCGACGGCCGGACCAACCCCTTCAAGAGCCCGCTGGTCAGACCGCTGGACCTGACCGCGTCCGAACAGGCTGACCTGCTCGCGTTCCTGCGCACCCTGACCGACGCGCCGTTCCTGACCGACCCGCGGTTCTCGAATCCGTTCGCGCCTCGCTGAACGCGGCGTCGAACCTCGTCCCGGCCGGCGTGCGACCCCGTCGACGCCGACCCGCGAAGACGCGCCCGTGGGCCGCAGCCCGGGCCTGCGGCCGGAGGGCAGCTCGGGTCAGCCTGCGGTCGCCCAGAGGCGCGCCGGCTCGCCCTCGGGCCGGACCACGGCCTCGGTCGCCGTCTCGGGCGAGATCTCGCGCTGCTGGTCGACCAGATCCTGCAGCGTGACCGCATCCAGGTAGTCGATCATCGACCGGTACAGGTCGGACCACAGCTCGAGCGTGCCGGGATGTGCGGACGACTCGCCGGCGGTCTCTTCGGTCACCGCCGAGCGGTAGGCCCCGTCGACCGCGACCACCACGTCCGCCACGGTGATGTCGCGCA
>JBIKMO010000108.1:0-14189 GCA_044359175.1 Burkholderiaceae bacterium
ACGACCTCGCGTTCCGAGACCAGGTCCGCGGGTTCCTGCGCGAGCGCCTGACGCCGGACCTGGTCCGCGCGACCCGCCTCAACACCTCGGTTTTCAGCGAGGTCGAGGCCTGCCTGCGCTGGCACCGCGCGCTCTTCGAGCGCGGCTGGGTCGCGCCCGCGTGGCCGGTCGAGCACGGCGGCTGCGGCTGGCCGGTCGTGCGCCGCTGGATCTTCGAGACCGAGCTGTCGCGCGCCGGCGCGCCCTCGCTGTCGCCGTTGGGCCTGCGGATGGCGGGGCCGGTGATCATGCGCTTCGGCACGCCCGCGCAGCAGGCCTTCTACCTGCCGCGGATCCTGTCGGGTGAGGACTACTGGTGCCAGGGCTACTCGGAACCCGGCTCTGGCTCCGACCTCGCGTCGCTCGCCACCCGGGCGGTCCGCGACGGCGACCACTACGTCGTCGACGGCACGAAGATCTGGACCACCCACGCGCACCACGCGAACCGGATGTTCGCGCTGGTGCGCACCGGGTCCGAGACGGGCCGCAAGCAGGACGGCATCAGCTTCCTGCTGATCGACATGCGCACGCCCGGCATCACCGTGCGGCCGATCCGCAGCGCGAGCGGCGACCACGAGGTCAACCAGGTGTTCTTCGACGGCGTGCGCGTCCCGGTCTCGGACCGCGTCGGCGACGAGGGCCAGGGCTGGACCGTGGCCAAGTACCTGCTCGAGTTCGAGCGCGGCGGCGCGATCGCGGCCGCGCGGCTGCGTGCGGCGCTCGAGCGCACCGTGGGGCTCGCCGAACGGCGCGGCCTGCTCGACGACCCCGACCTGGCGCTCGCGATCTCGGCGGTGGAGGTCGACGTCGACGCGCTCGAGGCGACCGAGCTGCGGGTGATGGCGACGATGCACGTCGGCCAGAACCCGGGCGGGCTGGTGTCGTCGATGCTGAAGCTGCGCTGGAGCGAGATCCAGCAGGCGATCGCAGCGCTGGGCGTGCGGGTCCTCGGCGCCGACGCGCTCGCGTGGGAACTCGAGCGGCCGATGCCCGAGGCAACGCCCGCCTCCGGCCTCGGCGACGACGCGCGGCCGCTGGTCGCGCAGTACCTGAACGCGCGGGCCTACACGATCTTCGGCGGATCGTCCGAGGTGCAGCGCGAGATCCTGGCGCGGGAGGTGCTCGGCTAGCACGGTTGCACCGGATCCAGGGCGGCAGTCGATCGCCTGTCCCTGCACGGGTGTTCCGGCCCCGCGGGCAGGGAGGCACGCTAGCATCGACGGGGATGGCGCCTCGGGGGCGCCGTGTCCGAACCTGGAGCGCCGATGACACCGGACGACACCCGTCTCCCGCCGGCGGGAGTGCCCGAATCCCGGGCGAACGCCGAGCGCGCCGCCGATGGCGACCGCGCGATCGCCCGGTACCTGTACCTGCTGCGGACCGCGCCGCCGGAGGCGGTCGAGCAGGTCCACACGGAAGCGTTCGGAGCGCTCACCGATGCGCAGCGGCGCGAGCTGCTCGCGAGGATCGCTCAGGTGCTGCCGCCGTACGAGCGTGCGCTCGCGACGCCCGTGAACGGTACGCCGGTCGGGCTCGCCCGGCTGATCACGCGCGCCGAGATGCGCCAGCCCGGCACGGTCGCGCGGCTGTTCGGGCCGGGCGCCGCCGCAGCGGGGGCGTTCGGGGCGAGCCTGCTCGGCGGCATCGCGGGCGCCGTCGTCGGCAGCGCGATCGCCTCGCGTTTCCTGGCGGGGGCGCCGGTCGCCGGCGCGACGACCGCGGGGGCGCAGCCGGTGCAGGAGACCGAGGCCGACGCCCACGGATCGGACGATGCCGGCGCAGGATCGGCGGGTGACGCCGTCGCCGATGGCGGGTCGGTCGACGACTGGGGATTCGATCTCGGGCTCGACGATCCGTTCGATGCCTGACGGGGGATGGCGCTGCGCGACGCTCGCCTTGAGCCGACCACAGCTCGGCCACGCCGTGCGCGAGGCAGATCGACGCGATGCGTGCATCGTGGACCGCTGCACCCCGGACCCTGGCGCCGGGCGCCAGCGGCTCGAGATGCTGCAGGTGCGCCTCGGTCTCGCCGATGAACACCAGGCTGGGCAGCGCGTGCAGCGCCCGCAGTTGCGCGCGAGCGGGCGCGCTCACGCAGCACCCGCCGCAGGCCTTCCTCGATCGGGTCGATCAGCAGGGATCCTCAGCCGCAGCCCTGCCCGCCCGAAACACTTCGATACGCAGAGAAACCGCCCTGAGAAGACCCGCACCGGCCCGTGCGCGACGATCCTCATCGTGTTCGACACTCTCCCTGAAGGAATCGTGCGATGAAGACCTGGATTCGACGTGTGCTGGTGGGTGGCGTGGCCGTAGGCGTGACACTGGGCGGGTTGACCGCGTGCGGGACGCGCGGTGGCATGTGGGGCGACGGCGAGGGGCGCTGGAGCGAGTCTCGGGTCCTGCAGATGCGCGGCAAGGTGATCGAGCGGATCGGCCGTGAGCTGGAGCTCGATGCGGCGCAGCGCGGCAAGCTCGAGGCGCTGGCCGACGAGATGCTGGCCGCCCGCAAGGCGATTCGCGGCAGCACGGCCACGCCGCGTGTCGAGATGGCGGCGCTGGTGGCCGGTGAGCGCTTCGATCGGCAGCGTGCCGACGCGCTGCTTGCCGAGAAGACGCAGACCGTGCAGGGTACGGGACCCAAGGTGATCGCTGCGATGGCCGACTTCTACGACAGCCTCGATCCCGCGCAGCAGGCGAAGGTGCGCGATCGGATGCAGTCCGGCCGCATGATGGGCCGGGGCTGGCATCGCGGCTGAGGCACCGGCACGAGGACCGCAGCGCATGCCTCGCGTGCTGCTGATCGACGACGACGAGCGGCTCGGTCCGCCGCTCGCGAGCTACGTGGCGCGTTTCGATTTCGTGCTGGAGCAGGCGGTGACGCCTTCGGAGGGGCTGCGCCGACTGCGCGCCGAGCCCTTCGATGCGGTGGTGCTCGACGTGATGCTGCCCGAGATGGACGGCTTCGCCCTGTGCCGGCGGCTGCGCGAGGAGAGCGACATCCCGATCGTGATGCTCACCGCGCGCGGCGAGCTCACCGATCGGGTGGTGGGGCTGGAACTGGGGGCCGACGATTACGTGCCCAAGCCCTTCGAGCCGCGCGAACTGGTGGCGCGGCTGCAAAGCGTGCTGCGCCGGGGGCGCAGCCCGGTCCCGACGCCGAGCCTGCCCGCGCCGGCTCCGCTCGGCGCGGACCGCCTGCAGCCGCTGCACTTCGAGGGGCTCGTCATCGATCCGGCACGGCGCAGCGTGCTGCGCGCGGGCGAGCCGGTCGCCCTCACCGGCACCGAGTTCGAGCTGCTGCTGCGGCTTGCGCGCGAGCCCGGGCGCGTGATCGGGCGCGACGAGCTGCTGGCGCATCTGCGCGGCCACGATGCCGACCTCTTCACGCGCGCGATCGACATCGTGGTGAGCCGGCTGCGCGGCAAGCTCGCGCCGCTGGAGTGCATCCGGACGATGCGCAACGCGGGCTATGCGTTCGCGCTGCCGCCGGCGCGGCGATGAGCGATACCCCAGCCCCTCGGGCGCGCCCGGCTCGGACCCCTCGCGGCCTGCGTGCCACGCTTGCAGCCTCGCTGCGGATACGGCTGGTGCTGGGGTTTCTGCTGCTGGCGCTGGGGCTGTCGATCACGTTCGTGTCGGCGGGGCGCTTCGCCTTCGGCGTGGGCTGGCGTGAAGCCGCACGCCCGCTGGTGGCCGACTACGTCGACCGGCTCGCCGCCGAGGTCGCGCCCGGGGGCGTGCCCGACCTGGTCCGGGCACAGGCGCTGGCGGCCCGGCTGCCGATCACGCTGCGCATCGAGGGGCCGACGCTCAGGTGGTCGTCGCACCCGGCGCGGGCGGACGGTGACCGCGAACATGACCGTGAGCGCGCCGGTGACCCCGATCGCGAGATGGCCGCGCTGCGCACCCGCGTCACGGCCGATGGCCATCGGCTCGTCTTCGGCCTGGACACGGCGCTGCTCGAGCGCCGCCCGGGCGTGTTCGTCGCCGCGCTCGGCGTCCTGCTGGTGCTGACCCTGCTGGCCTACCTGTACGTGCGGCGGCAGCTGCGTCCGCTCGATGCGATCCGCACCGGCGCGCAGCGCTTCGGCGCGGGCGAGTTCGACCGCCCGATCCCGGTGGCCGATACCGGCCGCCCCGACGAGCTCGGCCAGGTCGCGCGCACGCTCAACACGATGGGGCAGGACATCCGCGGCATGCTCGATGCCAAGCGCGGGCTGCTGCTGGCGATCAGCCACGAGCTGCGCAGCCCGCTCACCCGCGCGCGCCTGCACGCCGAGCTGCTGCCCGAGACGCCTCGGACAGCGCCACAGCGCGACGCGCTGCTGCACGACCTCGGCGAGATGGGTCGGCTGATCGCGGATCTGCTCGAGAGCGAGCGGCTTGCGCAGCCCCATGCGGCACTGCATCGCGAACCGGTGGACCTCGCAGCGCTGGTGCGTGCGGTGCTGAGCGAGCTGGGCGTCTCCGACGACGGCGCGGGCCCGAGCCGCGACGGGGCGGGCGCGCAGTCGCGCCGGGCGGTGTCGCTGTGCGTGGAGGACATGCCGGCGCCGATCCCGCTGGACCCTTCGCGAATCCGGCTGCTGCTGCGCAATCTGCTGGACAACGCCTGGCGCCATGGCGGTCATGCGGCACTGCCTCCGCAGCTCACCGTTCGCTCGGGTCGTGACGGGCCCACGGCGATGCCCGCCGAGTCCGCGGCGCAGGTCGAGTCCGCCGCGGGCGTGTGGATCGAGGTGCGCGACCACGGTCCCGGAGTGCCCGAGGACCAGCTCGATGCGCTGGCCGAACCGTTCTACCGGCCGGACAGTGCCCGCACGCGTGCCGCCGGCGGGGTGGGGCTGGGGCTGTCGCTGTGCCGTCTGGTGGCGCAGGCGCACGGCGGACGCATGGAGATCGTCAACGCGCTGCCTGGGCTTCGCGTGCGGGTGTGGCTGCCGAGGGAGTCGTCGCGCGCGCGGAGCTGACGAGCCTGCGCATGCCTCGACATGCCGCGCGCCCGGCTCAGCCCTGCGGCACGCCGGGCGCCCTGGCCGTCAGGTAGCCCCACAGCGCACGCACGATGCGGTCGCGCAGGTCGGGCGCCGGGTTGCGTCCGGCCGCTGCGCCCCGCGCGGTTACACTCGGCCCCCCGCGACCGGCTCCCCGCAGGTCGCCTAGGGGCATGCCCCGTGCCCGTCCTCCCACGCCCGAACGCCCCGCCTTGATCACCCTGAAGCACGTCGTCCTGCGCCGCGGCGCCAAGCTGCTGCTCGACCGGGCCTCGGTGGTCGTCGCGCCCGGCGAGCGGGTCGGCCTGGTCGGGCGCAACGGCGTCGGCAAGTCGTCGCTGTTCCGCCTGCTCGACGGCACGCTGCACGAGGACGCCGGCGAGGTGTCCTATCCGCGGCAGTGGCGGCTCGCGCAGGTCGCGCAGGACATGCCGGAGACCGCCGAGAGCGCGACGGCGTTCGTGATCGGCGGCGACACCCGCCTCGTGGCGCTGCGCGAGGCGCTCGCCGTCGCCGAGCGCGACTTCGAGCGCGACCCCGACGATCCCGACGCCGGCATGGCCATCGCGCAGGCGCACGTGGACCTGGCGGACGCGGGCGAGCACGACGCGAGCGCGCGCGCGCAGTCGCTGATCCTCGGCCTGGGCTTCGGGCCCGACGAACTCGAGCGCCCGGTCGACGGCTTCTCCGGAGGCTGGCGGATGCGCCTGCAGCTGGCCCGTGCGCTGATGTGCCCGAGCGATCTGCTGCTGCTCGACGAGCCGACCAATCACCTCGACCTCGATGCGCTGGTGTGGCTCGAGGCCTGGCTGAAGAGCTACCCCGGCACGATGCTGGTCATCAGCCACGACCGCGAGTTCCTCGATGCGGTCACCGACGTGACGATCCACGCCGACAACGCGCAGCTGGTGCGCTACGGCGGCAACTACTCGAAGTTCGAGACGATGCGCTCCGAGCAGCTGCTGCAGCAGGAGGCGGCGTTCGCGAAGCAGCAGGAGCGGATCGCCCACCTGCAGCGCTTCATCGACCGCTTCAAGGCCAAGGCGAGCAAGGCCAGGCAGGCGCAGAGCCGCGTGAAGGCGATCGAGCGGATGGAGAAGGTCGCGCCGATGCTGGCGAGCGCGGACTTCGAGTTCGAGTTCCGTGAGCCGCTGAGCCTGCCGAATCCGATGCTGGCGATCTCGGGCGCGGACTTCGGCTACGTGGTCGACGGCGTGCCGCGCGTGATCGTCGGCGGGGTGAGCCGCTCGGTGCTCGGCGGCCAGCGGATCGGCATCCTGGGCGCCAACGGGCAGGGCAAGTCGACCTTCGTGAAGACGATCGCGCGGGACCTGGCGGCGCTGGGCGGCGAGATCACCGAGGGACGGGGCCTGTCGATCGGCTACTTCGCGCAGCAGGAGCTCGACGTGCTGAGCGCGTCCGACACGCCGCTCGTGCACATGGTGCGCCTTGCCCGCGAGCGCGGCGCGGGCGCGCGCGAGGCGACCGGCGAGCAGGCGCTGCGCGCGTTCCTGGGCAGCTTCAACTTCGGCGCCGACATGATCCGCCAGCCGGTGGGGACCATGAGCGGTGGCGAGAAGGCCCGACTGGTGCTCGCGATGATGGTCTGGCAGCGGCCCAACCTGCTGCTGCTCGACGAGCCGACCAACCACCTCGACCTGGTGACCCGCGAGGCGCTCGCGATGGCGCTGAACCGGTTCGAGGGCACGCTGATGCTGGTGAGCCACGACCGCGCGCTGCTGCGCAGTGTCTGCGACGAGTTCTGGCTCATCGGGCGCGGGCGCCTGGAGCCGTTCGGCGGTGACCTCGACGACTACCAGCGCTACCTGCTGGAGGAGTCGAGGCGGCTGCGCGAGGAGGCGCGGGCGGGGGCGGCGCGCGCACCCTGAACCGTGCCCGGTCGACGGGCGTACGTTCTCGTCCGCGGGGGCACGGCCGCGCGGGCGACCGCGAATTCCGTGAAGAACATCACCGTTGCTGTCGATGGCGAGCTGTACCACCGTGCGCGGGTACGGGCCGCCGAACAGCGCACCACCGTGTCGGTGCAGGTCCGAGGGTTTCTCGAGCACCGGGCTGCCGAGGACAGCGGGTTCGTCCCGCCGCACGGCGTGGCAGACTGCGGCCACCATGCCCGAGCCGATTCCCGCCGCCTCCGCGGTCGTACCCGCCGAGCGCGAGCCCTGGTACCTGCCCTGCGGCGACGAGATCGCCGTCTTCGAGGCCGCATGGGCGGCGCGGCTGCCGGTGGTGCTGCGCGGGCCGACCGGCTGCGGCAAGACGCGCTTCGTCGAGCACATGGCCTGGCGGCTGCGGGACGCACCGGGCCGCTTCGCGCCCGCGCCCGAACCGTCGCTGGTGACCGTCGCCTGCCACGACGACCTGAGCGCGACCGACCTGGTCGGTCGCTGGCTGCTGCAGGCCGACCGGACGGTCTGGCGGGACGGGCCGCTGACTGCCGCGGTCCGGTCCGGCGCGATCTGCTATCTCGACGAGATCGTCGAGGCGCGACGCGACACCACGGTCGTGATCCATGCGCTGACGGACCACCGGCGGGTGCTGCCGATCGAGAAGACCGGCGAGCTGCTCGACGCTCACCCCGACTTCATGCTCGTGGTCTCGTACAACCCCGGCCACGCGGCGGCGGGTAAGGCGCTGAAGGCCTCGACCCGGCAGCGCTTCGTGTCGCTCGACTTCGGCTATCCGTCGCCCGAGGCCGAGGCGCGGATCGTGTCGCACGAGACCGGCGTCGGTCCGGACGCCGCCGCGCGGCTCGCGGCCATCGGCGCCCGGCTGCGCACGCTCGACGGGCACGGGCTCGACGACGGCGTGGGCACCCGGCTGCTGGTGTCGGCGGGCAAGCTGCTCGCGCGTGGCGTCGATGCGCGCCTCGCCTGCGACGTGGCCATCGCGCGCGCGCTGACCGACGAGCCCGACGTGCGCCGCGCGATCGCCGACGTCTGCGACGTGCTGCTGCCGCGGTGAGCCGCGGACCCGCGCACGCTCCGGCGGGGCCGCCCGCCGAGCCCGACCCGCGACGGTCCGCTCTGTTCGATGCGCAGCAGCGTCGGTTCGCGCTGCTCGCGCACGCGCTCGCCGGCCGCCCGCTGCGGCTGGAGCCCTGCGCATTGCCGGTGGATGCCGCGCGCCTGCCGACGGTCGTCGCGACCCCGGGCACCGTGCGCGTGCCGGCCGACCCCGGCCGCGTCGCCGGTGACGAGGAGGCGGTGCGGATGCTGCGTCTGGGGGTGCTGCGCGAAGCCCTGCGCGCGAACGATCCGCTGCCCCGGGACCCGGCGTGGCGGCAAGCCGGGCGGGCGGTTCTCGAGCGGCGCGTGCTCGCCCTGCTCGAGCGGGCCCGGATCGACGCGATGCTGGGTCGACGCTGTCCCGGTGCGGCGCCGGAGCTCGCCGCGGCGGCGACCCGGGCCCTCGCACGTCGCGCGACGGCGGGGGCGCCGCCGCCCGCGCGGTCCGCTGCCGACGTGTCCGCCCGCGTGCGTGCGATCGTCGGTGCGCTCGCGCGCGAGGCGCTGGGCGCGCCGCGTGCCGTTGTCCTCGATCCGCGCAGCCTCCTCGGCGCGGTCCTCGACGAGGTCCCGCCGCTGCGCGATGCGCGCGCCACCGCGGCCGACGCGCGGGCGGCGGCGCGCCGGATCGTCGCGCGGCTGGTGGCGGCGACCGGGCGGCGGCCCGGCGACGGCGATCGGATCCTGATCGATGCGCTCGAGCCGGTGTCGGACGTCCCGGCGCCGGCCGGTCTGCAGGGCGGCTCGTCGGCGGGACGCGGGGGCGACGGCCCGCCGGGCGACGTCGACAGCCGTCGGGCGGGTGTCCCGCCCGACGGCGGCGAGCCCCTGCGCGCGGGCGCCCCCGGCGGCGGTCACGGCGCGGAGCCCGCCGGCGCCGTCGTCGTCGAGCCGGCCGACGCGGGGCCCGAGCGCGACGCGTTCGGCCGGCCACGCCACCCGCGGCCGATGGCGGCGCCACCGCCACCGCCGGGCGGCACCCTGGTCGACGAGTGGGACTCGATCAACCGCCGGATGCTGCGGGCCTGGTGCCGGGTGGCGGAGACCCGGCTGCGCGGCACGCGGACCGGCTTCCTCGACGAAGTCCGCGCTCGCCATCCGGCGCTGTGGGACGAGCTGTGCCGGCGACTCGCGCGCACGCCCGCCACCGGCCGGCGCCGGATCCGCGGCGTCGGCGACGGCGACGAGCTCGACCTCGACGGCATGGTCGCGTCGGTGCTCGACCGGCGTGCGGGCCGGGCCTCCGACGAGCATGCGTACGTGCGCCGCGACCCGGTCGTGCGCGACGTGGCCGCCGCCTTCCTCGCCGACCTCAGCGCGTCGACCGCCGTGGCGCTCCCCGAGGCGACGCCCGCTCCCCGCGACGACGCCGCGGCGCAGGCCGGGCGCACGGCCGCGTGGGTCGACAGCGGCGCGCTGCTGTATGGGGTCTACGACGACGAGCCGCCGGCCGCACCGGCGCCGGCGCGACGCCGAGTCGTGGACCTGGAGAAGGAGGCGCTCGCGCTGATGGCGGCCGCGCTCGACCGGCAGGGCGACGCCTGCGCGCTCTGGGGCTTCTCCGGGGACGGACGGGACCGCGTCGACTTCCTGGTCGCGAAGGACTTCGCGGACCCCGCGTCGCCCTCGACGTGGGCGGCGCTCGCGGCGATGGAGCCGCGCGGCTCGACGCGGATGGGCGCGGCCATCCGGTACGCGGTCGCGAAGCTGCGCCGGGAGCCCGCGTCGCGCCGGCTGCTGGTGGTGGTCTCCGACGGCTACCCCCAGGACAGCGACTACGGCCCGGACCGGCTCGACGTCGAGTACGGCATCCGCGACACCGCCCGCGCCCTGGCGGACGCCGAGCGCGAGGGCGTGGCGACCTGCTGCGTCACCGTCGATCCTGCGGGTCACGACTACCTGCGCCGGATGTGCCCGCCGCACCGCTATCGGGTGATCGACGACCTGCCGCAGCTGCCCGCGGTGCTCGCGGAGGTGTACACGTCGCTGGCGGGTCGACGAGCCGTGTGAGCTCGCTGCAGCCGCGCGGCGGGCGCGGCATCGGCGCACCGTCCGCCCCCCGCGATGCCCGGCGACGTCAATCGAAGCACAGGTATTGCCAGACGCCGTTGACGTCGAAGAGCGGCCGGCCGTTCCCGTCGACTGGCGTCGAGACGTCCACGACGGTGATCCCGTGGTTCCGCAGCGAGACGGTCGGGGCCGACGAGGTGGGGTTGTAGGGCACGCCGGTTCGCAGCTGACGTGAACCCGAATAGGGCGCGGCGGCGGTGTCCACCGATACCGGCCCCGCGAGCGGCTTCGCCAGGCCCAGACCGTCCCAGTGCGCGAAGGCGTGGGCGTTCGGAACGAGGGTGTCCGCATCGGATCCGAATCCGAACTGCCGGTCGCCGGGCGTCACGTTCGGTCTGTTCGCGGTCCACCGGGCTGGCTGGTCCGTCAGCGCGTTCCAGTCCTCGGGCGACGAGAAGTAGACCGCCCGGGCGAGCTCGACCGACTTGGCGAGCACCCCGACGTGTCCGCCGCCCTGGGAATGTCCTGCCAGGACGACCTTGCGCCAGTCCACGGTCAGGTCGCCGAGCAGGTACTGACCCCAGCCCTCGCCCGGCTGGTTCGCGTGCAGCCAGACCAGCAGCCGGTTCAGTCGATTGACGATCGAATCGGCCGGTGTGACCGGACTCTGGCCGGCGACGGGTGTGCCGCCGCCGAACACCACCACGCTGCGCGCGCTCCAGTAGCAGTCCGGGTCGGTGCTGATCTGGCACAGGCTGCCCATCGCCACCTGGTTCGGATAGTTCACGCCGACGGCGTGGAAGCCGCGCGACGCGCCTGCCCGAAGGATGTACGAATACTGGCTCGGTCGTCCCTGGGTGCCGGGGACGAACACCAGCAGCCTGCCCCTCGGCGCGACCGAGGGCGAGGGGTTGACGGCCAGGTGAGGCGCTTCCCCGGCGGCGGGCGCGGCGGTGATCCCGGCACCGGTGACGGTGGCGTTCACCTGCCGTTCGACCGAGGGCGGTCGCGCGGTCGGCGTCACCGTCTGCGGCACGGTGGCGTCTTCGGTGACCGGCTGGGCTGCCGGTTGAGCGGCGATGCCCGGTGCGACGGCCTGCGACGACGCGGAAGGGACCGGCGCGGGCGGGTCTGCGGGGCTCGGGGACGAGCCGCTTCCGCTTCCGCATCCGCCGAGCGCCAGCAGCACCCACAGCGATGCCGCACTGAGCAACGTGCTCGATCGGGTCCTGAGCGCGAGAGCCATCGTGTTCACTCCTGCCGCGGTCGCCGACGGGCTCGGCCACGTTAGCATCGTCCTCGGGAGCGAGCGCTCCGGCGGTCAGTCCGCCGCGACCGCCCGCCGCGCGCCGGCGGTCGCGGCGTCCGCGGCGGGCCCGGTCGGCGCGGGCCGCGAGGACGCGCGTGCGGTGCCCAGCCCCAGCGCTGCCGCGAACCGGTCGAACTCCGGCAGCCAGATCGACTGTCCCGCCCGGCTGCCGAACATGCCGTGTGCGTCCCCGGTCGCGAAGGTCCCGTACGCCACCATCCGGGCTTCGCCGCCGGCTCCGACGTAGGCGCGGTGCATCGCCTCCCAGACCGGTCGGCTCCAGTAGCTGTCGTTGTCGCCGTAGAACCAGAGCGAGGGGATGCGCGTCTTCGCGCCATAGGCGGCGAAGGTGCGCGCGAGCCCGTCCTCCCAGGCGACGCACTGGGTGTAGCGCAGGCCGCCGGCGAAGTTCACCAGTCCCTTCACCCCAGGGCGTCCGAGCGTGCCCAGGGCGAGCGTCACGAGGCCGCCGTGCGACTGCCCCATGACGATCGTGCGCGTCGCGTCGGCCTCGGGCAGCGTGGCCACGTGGTCGAGCACCGCGGCCACGTCGTCGGCCTGCACGAGGCCGTTCGACTCGGTATTGCAGCCCACCTCCATGTAGCTGCCGGTGGACTTCGAGAAGCCGGTCCGCATCGGCAGCACCACGAGGAAGCCGCGCTCCACCAGCGCGCGCGAGGGCAGCAGGTATCGTGCGCGCGCCTGCCAGCGCGGGTCTCCGGACGCCTTGCCGTGATTGATCACCACCACCGGGAACGGTCCGTCGCCCTGCGGCGAGAACAGCGTGACCTCCAGCGTCGGCGCCCAGAAGCCGGGCTTGGTCACCCGGATCACCCGCTCGCGCAGCGACGCCTCGAGCGGTGGCTCGGCGCCGGTCTGCGCGCGGACGGGCGAAGGGGCTGGCGCGAGCAGCACGGCGGCGAAGAGGGCTGCGCGGACGGTGAGCACTTCGATCTGCTGCAAGATTCCTGTCCTGGCCGGGGATCGCATTCGTGCGACTCGAGATTCTGGACGCGAATCGCGCGAGATTTCGCCAGGGTCTTCAGGAAGGCCCTGGGTGAATCGCCGACCGCGTTTCGTGCATCGCCCGTTCGAGCATGGGCCACAGCGCCTGCGAAGCCTGGCGCCTGAAGGCGCCCACGTGCCCGATCGCCGGCAGACCCAGTGCCCCGGGCCGGATCACGTGCAGACGCGAGCGCGCCCGGGGCATCGCATCCAGGAGCTTGCGGGTGCAGGCCTCGGTCATCGCGTCGTCGTCGGTGAAGCTGAAGGCCTCGATGCGAAAGCGTGCCGACTGCAGGCTCGGTCGGACGAGGTCCGGCTCCGCCCCCCAGGCGAAGTCGGGGTGCCGGCACCACCGGGTCCACTGTCGCATCGCCGGCCCGGGCAGATCGCCCACCATGCGAAGGGCCCGGCCGGGGAAGTAGCCGAGCACGGGGGTGAGCAACGGGGCGGCGAGGTGGAGCATCAGGGGCGCCAGCCGGCGTGACGGCGGTGCCCAGTCGCGCCAGTACCCCGCGCCGGCCGCCACCGACACCACCGTGTCGATGCGGGCCTGCGTGTCCGAATCGGTCATGGCCGCATGGTGCGCGCCCAGGCTGTGTCCGATCAGCGCGATCGATTCGCCCGCCGACTCGTCCGACAGCGCCCTCACCGCGGCCGGGAAGTCCCGGCGCGCCCAGGTCAGCATGTCGGCGTCCAGCCCGCGCAGCGACCGGCGGTGCTCGGGCCGGCGCGAGCTGCCCATGCCCCGCAGATCGAAGGTCAGCACCCGATGCCCGCGCTCGGCGAGCCAGGTGGCGAAGGGGGCATAGAAGCGCTGCGGGATCCCCAGGCCGCCCGCGACCAGCACGGCGCGACCGCGGCTTCCCTGCGGGCGGTACACCATCGCCTGGAGCCCGACGCCGTCGGCGGTTCGGATCTCGACGGGTTCCCCGCCGATGGCCTGCGGGGTCACTGCGGTCGGCCTCGCTGCATGAAGCCTTCCTGCCTGAGCACGGCGAGGATGGCGGCGCGCTGGGCCTGCGGCGCCCGATAGTCGGGGTGCGCCCGCAGGATCGCCGCCGCATCGACCAGCCGCGTGAATGCGGCGAACTGACGCTCGGCCTCTTCCTTCTCCGGCGCGTGCCGCGCCATCGCGGTGTCCGGGTCGACGCCGCGCGTCGCGGCCAGGTGCCGGACCGCCGGCAGCTGACGTTCGCAGCGGCAGGCCGCCCCGGGGTTGGCGAGACCGCAGGACCGACCCACGAACGCATCCAGGCGCGCGCGCGCACGCGACAGCCGCTGACGGTAGGCCTCGGGCGAGATGCCCACCACCGCAGCGGCCTCGCGCGAATCGAGGTCGAACACGGTGTCGATCACGTAGGCCAGGCGCTGTTCCCGGTCCAGCGCCATCAGCATCGACTGGGTGCAGCCCAGCGCGACCTGGCGCGCCTCGAGCTTGTCCTGCGGGCTCAGCGGGCCGGCCTCGCCGATGTCGTGAGCCCGTCGCGCCGCGAACTCCAGGCCCTGCTCCAGACGTTCGGCGATCCCCTCCAGCGAGACCTCCGGCGACTCGGCCCGCCGCGTCCGGGCGGTCATCAGGTGGTTGTACGCCACGCGCCACGCCCAGGTCGAGAAGGCCGACTCGGACCGGAACCCGGACAGATGCGTCACCACCTTCAGCAGGATCTCCTGCGTGGCGTCGGCCGCGTCGTCGCGGTGCCCCAGCACGTGCACGGCCAGCTTGTAGACCCCCGGCTGGATGGTCGTGATCAGCGCATCCACCGCCGCGAGGCTGCCGTCGATCGCGGCGCGCAGGGTGGCGGGATC
>JBIKMO010000369.1:0-4127 GCA_044359175.1 Burkholderiaceae bacterium
ATTGGCGGCGCTGGTGCGCACGCTGCCGGGCGCGCCCGAGGTGATCGCGCGCGGCGCACCGCTGCCGGCGTTCGATCTGCACTGCCCGCTGCTGAGTCTGCCGCGCGCGTTCGGCACCACCGTCGAGACCCTGCCCGCGGCGCCGCGGTACCTGCGGGCCGAGCCGGCACGGGTCGCTCGGTGGGCGGCTCGCCTGGCGCAGTGCGACGGCGCGCCGTCCGGCGCGCCGCGCGTGGGCGTGATGTGGCGTGGCGGCAGCGGCTCGCGGATCCGCGGCCGAAGCATCGCAGCGCATGCGTTCCTCGCCGCGCTGCCGCGGGGCCCCCGCTACGTGAGCCTGCAGCGCGAGCTGCCCGCCGAGGACCTCGAGGCGATCGCGACCCGGCCCGACCTGGTGCACTTCGGCGACGAGCAGGAGGATTTCGGCGACGCCGCGGCACTGTGCGCGTCGGTCGACCTGGTGGTGAGCGTCGACACCAGCGTCGCCCATCTCGCCGGTGCGCTCGGGCGGACGCTGTGGCTGCTGCTGCCCGGCCGCTGCGACTGGCGCTGGTTCGACGACCGCGAGGACAGTCCGTGGTACCCGAGTGCGACCCTGCTGCGACAGCGCCGCGATGGCGACTGGAGCGACGTCCTCGTGCGGCTGACGGCCGAGCTGAGGGCGCGGTACGGCTGAGTCCGCGCCGGTCTCGCTAGCGCTGGCAGCGCAGCACGATCGAGAAGTCGCGCGCCTGCTCGGCCAGGGCTTCGGCGGACGGCGGCTCGCCCGCATCGGCCACCGTGACCGGCACCCGGTTCGCGTCGAGCAGCGCGCGGGCCGCAGCCGCGTCGACCGCGAAGTTCACGTTCTGAGGCTGACTGCGGCTGCCGAGCACGTCGGCGCGCAGCATCGACACGGTCACCGCGATCACCCGGCCATGGCGGTCGAGTACCGGCCCGCCGCTGTTGCCGGGCTGGATCGGCGCGCTGATCTGGATGCGGCGCGCGTCGTCGCGCAGCCCGACCAGCGAACTCACCAGCCCCGAGGTGAAGTTGCCCGAGGTGGACAGCATGCCGTAGAGCGGATAGCCGAACACGAACACCGGCTCGCCGAGCCGCGCGCCCTGGTCGCGGAACCGGGCCCAGTGGTTCGGTGGCGTTGCGACGCGCACCAGCGCGAGGTCCGCGGCGGCGTCTTCGGTGACCACGGTGGCCTCGCCGTGGCGGGTCGTGGTCAGCCGCTTGCAGCCGCGCACCACGTGGTGGTTGGTGAGCGCGTGGCCGTCGGCCGACACGAAGAACGCGGTGCCGGTGCCGGCGCGGGGATCGTCGCCGGTCTCCAGGCGGCGCGGCGTCCAGGTGCGGGCGCTCGACTGGATCGCGGCGATCCGCTCGGCGGGCAGCCGCGCCTCGAGCGCATCGCGCAGCGAGCGCAGCGCCGGCGTCGCGTGCCCGCGCGCCAGCGCGATCGACGCCCAGCTGTATGCGCTCGCGTAGTCGCGCGCCAGCGCGTCGCCGGCCGAGTACAGCGTGGCCAGCGTCGCCATCGACGCGCCGTGTCCGGCCTGCGCGGCGCGCAGCAGCAGCGCCTCGCCGCGCCGCGGGTCGCGCTCGCCGGCGGTGCCGGCGACCAGCGTCTCGCCGAGCAGGCCGGTGGCGGCGACGTCGCCGCGATCGGCGGCGCGGCGCAGCCAGCCGAGCGCCTTCTCCGGGTCGCGCATCACGCCCTCGCCGCGCAGCACCATCGCGCCGACCCGCCCGAGGGCGGCCACGTGTCCGAGCAGCGCGGCGCGATGCGCGGCCGCGAACGATTCGCCCAGGTCGCGGCGCTCGAAGCGCGCATCGGCGAGCAGCAGCGACAGCTGGTGCAGCGCATCGGCCGAGCCGGCCTGCGCTGCGCGCGACAGCAGCCGGTGCGCGCCCTCGAGGTCGACCGGCCCGCCGGAGCCGCGCATCAGCATCGCGGCGAGCGCGGTGGCCGCGGCGGGCAGCGACGCGGCCTCGGTGAGCAGCGCGCGCGCGCCGCTCGGGTCCCGTTCGACGCCCAGGCCGTCGCGGCTCGCGATCCCGAGCAGGTACGCGCCGTACGGATCGCCGCGGCTGCGCGCCTCGCGCGCGAGCGCGTCGGCGCGGGCAGGCTGCGAGGCCCGCATCGCGCTGACCCACTCCGCGGTCCACGCGGGTGCGGCGCCCGGTGCGCCTGCGGCATCGGTGCGCGTCGGCGGTTCGGGCCGCGCGCCCACGCCGTCGGAGGGCTGCGCCGCGAGCGGCGCGAGGGCGACCGCCAGCGCGATGCCGAGCGCCCGGCGCAGCCCGGCCAAGGCCGCGTGGGGCGAGCGCGGCCGCGAGCCGGCCCGAAGCGGCGGTGCTCCGACGGTCGTCATTCGGCGAGTGTCGCCCCGGTATGGGGGCGTGCGCGCCGGCGTCGCGGACCGCCGGAGCCTCGCGGCCGCCGGGCGGCGACGCGGACGCGGCCCGCGCCCCGCATCCGGCACGACAATGCGGCGTGTCCGGGAATCGGCGCGTGCCATGAGGCTGCTGTTCATCCACCAGAACTATCCGGGCCAGTTCCGGCACCTCGCGCCCGCGCTCGCATCCGCGGGGCACGAGGTGGTCGCGCTCACGCTGCGGCGGCTGCCGATGACCGAGCTCGACGGCGTGCGGCTGGTGGTCTACCGGGTGCAGCGCAGCTCCACCCGCGAGATCCACCCCTGGGTCGGCGACGTCGAGAGCAAGGCGATCCGCGGTGAGGCCGCGTTCCGCGCGATGCTCGCGCTGCGCGACCAGGGCTTCGTGCCGGACGCGGTGATCGCGCATCCCGGCTGGGGCGAGAGCCTGTTCGTCAAGCAGGTGTGGCCACGCACGCGGCTGGGCATCTACTGCGAGTTCCACTACCGCTCGGACGGCGCGGACGTCGGCTTCGATCCGGAGTTCGCTCGCGGCGATCCGGGTGACGCGTGCCGCGTGCAGCTCAAGAACGTCAACAACCTGCTGCACTTCGAGATCGCGGACGCGGGGCTGTCGCCAACCCACTTCCAGGCCGACACGTTCCCGTACCCGTTCCGCCAGCGCATCTCGGTGACGCACGACGGCATCGACACCACGCGGGTCGCGCCCGATCCGGCGGTACGGCTGCGGCTCGGCGACGGGCTCGAACTCGGCCGCGGCGACGAGGTGATCACCTTCGTGAACCGAAACCTCGAGCCCTACCGCGGCTACCACGTGTTCATGCGCGCGTTGCCGCGGGTGCTGCGCGAGCGGCCGGGCGCGCGGGTGCTGATCGTCGGCGGCGACTCGGTGAGCTACGGCGCGAAGGCGCCCGAGGGGCGCACCTGGAAGCAGATCTTCATCGACGAGGTCCGCCCGAGCGTGCCCGACGCGGACTGGGCGCGCGTGCACTTCCTCGGCAACCTGCCCTACGCGCAGTTCGTGCCGCTGCTGCAGCTGAGCACCGTGCACGTCTACCTGACCTACCCGTTCGTGCTGAGCTGGAGCCTGCTCGAGGCGATGAGCACGGGCTGCGCGATCGTCGCGAGCGACACCGCGCCGGTGCGCGAGGCGATCACCCACGACCTCACCGGGCGGCTGGTGCCCTGCCTGGAGCCGGACGCGCTCGCGGGTGCGCTGGTCGAGCTGCTGGGCGACGCGCCGTCGCGCACCCGGCTCGGCACGAACGCGCGGGCGCTGGCCCGCGACCGGTACGACCTGCGGCGGGTCTGCCTGCCTGCGCAGCTCGACTGGGCCGCTCGACTGCTCGCCTGAACCCCCGAGTCGCGCGCCGGCACGACCGGCCGCCCGCCGGTGCTAGCCGTGCTCCGAGTCCGCGGGCTCGCGTTCGGCGGACGTGCGCTTGGCGAAGCGGCGCAGCATCCAGGACAGGTCACGTCCCGCCGGGACGGGGGTACCGGCCACGCGCATCGTGGGCGCGCGCCGCACCGCAGGCGTCCCGGCCGTGACCGGCGCGATCGGCGTCGCCGTGACCGGCGGGGTCGGCATCGCCGTGACCGGCGGGGCGGTGACGTCGCCGGCCGCGGTGGGCGACGCGGCCGCGACCGCCTCGGGAAGGGTGACCACCGATGCCGCGTCGGGCTCGGGCGACGCTGCGGGTGCGCGTTCGGCGGCGGGCGAGGATGCGGTCGCGGTCGCAC
>JBIKMO010000006.1:0-40543 GCA_044359175.1 Burkholderiaceae bacterium
GCCGCGATCCGCGCCGGCCGCGCGCTCGAGCGCTTCGGACTCACCTGGATCGAGGACCCGGTCGCGTTCGACGACCACGCCGGCCTCGCCCGGGTCGCCGCCGCGCTCGACACCCCGGTATGCGCTGGCGAGAACGACTACGGACTCACCGGCTTCGAACGGCTGATCCGCGGCGGCTGCATCGACCTGGCGATGCCCGACCTGCAGCGCGTGGGCGGCGTGTCCGAGTGGATGCGCGTGGCCGCGCTCGCCGACGCGGCGCGGCTGCAGGTCACGCCGCACGTCTTTCACGAGGTGTCGGTGCACCTGATGAGCGCGATCCCCAACGGCCGCTGGCTCGAGGTGGTGCCGTGGTGGGACCGGCTCTTCGTCGAGCCCGCCCGCCTGGTCGACGGCGCGATGCTCGCCCCCGACGCCCCCGGGTTGGGTCTGGCGTTCGACTGGAACGCGCTGGATGCGCTGCGCATCGCCTGAGCCTGAGCATGAGCCGGAGCCCGCCGTGAGGATCGTCGCCGTCGACTGCATCCCCTTCAGCCTGCCGCTGGCGAACCCGGTGAGCTTCGCCGGCGGGCGACTCGCCGTGACCGAGCACGTGCTGGTGCGCGTGCGCACCGACGATGGCCTGGAGGGCATCGCCGAGGCGCCGTCGCGGCCGTTCTTCTACGGCGAATCGCAGCTCGGCATGGTCGATGCGGTGCGGCGCTGGTTCGCGCCGCAGCTGATCGGCACCGACCCGTTCGCAATCGAGCGGGCCTGGGCCGCATTCGCAGCGGTCGAGCACAACAACACGGTCAAGGGCGCGCTGGACATCGCACTGCACGACCTGATGGGCCGCGCGCTCGGCGTGCCCTGCCACCGGCTGCTCGGCGGCTGGACCGACTCGGTCCGCGTCACCCACATCTGCGGCTGGGCCGCGCCCCAGGCGATGGCCGAGGAGGCGCTCGCGGTGCGCGAGCGCTACGGCATCGACTGCTTCAAGCTCAAGGTCGGCGTCGAGCCCGACCGCGACGCCGAGATGCTCCGGGTGCTGCGCCGCGCGCTGCCCGACAGCCTGCTGTACGTCGACGGCAACTCCGGCCTGTCGGGACCGGACGCGGTCCGGGTACTCGCGGTCGGGCACGAGATCGGCCTGGTGTGGGCCGAGGAACCGGTGCACCGGGACGACCGGATCGGGCGCGCGATGCTCGCCCGCCAGGCGCGCGTGCCGATCATGGGCGACGAGAGCTGCCGAACGCCCGAGGAGACCGCGCGCGAGCTGGACGACGGCTTCGTGCAGGTGGTGGGCGTGAAGACCGCCCGCACCGGCTTTCGTCGCACCCGGGACATCGTCGCGCACTGCGAGGCGCGCCGGGTGCGCAACGTGGTCGCGAGCCAGGGCGACAGCACCCTCGGCGCGGTGGCCGCGCTGCACTTCGCCTGCGCGCACCGCAACGCCGCGCAGCAGCCGGCGGAGCTCGCGTTCCACCTGAGCATCGGCGCCGGTCTGCTCGCGTCGGTGCCCGAGATCCGCGACGGTCGGATGACCGCGCCGCAAGCACCCGGCCTGGGCGTGAGCCTCGACGAGGCGGCGCTGGAACGACACCGCGTCGATCGACGCTGACCGAACCCGAATCGCCGAGGAACCCCGCCTTGACCCGCGTCACCGACCCCGCCGCTGCCGGCGCCGCCCCGCCCGCCGGGGATCGGCCCGGGGCTCCACCGCCCGCCGCCGCGACCGCGATCGATCTGCAGCAGCTGACGGTTGCGTACCGCACCCGTACGCAGGAGAGATTCGTCGCGGTGAGCGACGTGTCGCTGCAGGTCCGAGAGGGGGAGTTCTGCGTGATCGTGGGCCCCAGCGGCTGCGGCAAGTCGACGCTGCTCAAGGTTCTCGCCGGACTGGTGCGTGCCGAAGGTCGCGCGTCGATCCGCGGCGAGACCGTCGGCAGCCCGCGCGACGACATCGGGTTCGTGTTCCAGAGCGCCACGCTGCTGCCGTGGCTCAGCGTGCTCGACAACGTGATGCTGCCGCTGAAGGTCCAGCGCCGGGGCGAACGCGACCGCTGGCGCGATCGAGCGCTCGCGCTGCTCGAGGTGGTCGGTCTGCGCGACTTCGCCGCGAGCTATCCGTACGAACTGTCGGGCGGCATGCAGCAGCGCGTCGGGATGGCGCGGGCACTGATCCACGAACCGTCTCTGCTGCTGATGGACGAGCCGTTCGGTGCGCTGGACGCGCTCACCCGCGAACAGATGAATGCCGAGCTGCAACGCATCTGGCTGATGCGCCCGAAGACCGTGCTGTTCGTCACGCACTCGATCAGCGAGGCGGTGTTCCTCGCCGATCGGGTCGTGGTGATGAGCGCACGCCCCGGCCGTATCGTCGCCGACATCGCGGTCGACCTGGCGCGCCCGCGCGACGTCGCGACCATCGACGGCGCACGCTTCGGCGAGATCTCGAAGCAGGTGCGCGGCCATCTCTACGCGCAGGAGAAGCACGCATGAAGGGTGAGCGCTGGCTGCAGTACGGTGGGCCGATCGCACTGTTCGTGGTGCTGATCTCGGCCTGGGAGATCGCGGTGCACGTCTTCAAGGTGCCGCAGATGATCCTGCCGGCACCCGGTCAGGTGGTCGACGCGCTGATCGACGGTTTCCGGCGCGGAATCTTCCAGAAGCACCTGCTGGTGACCGGCCAAGAGGTGCTGGTCGGCTACGTGCTCGGCGTCACGCTCGGCGTCGCGCTGGGTGCGCCGATCGCGCTGTCGCGCACGGTCGAGCTGGTGCTGTACCCGTACCTGCTCGCCCTGCAGACCATGCCCAAGATCGCGCTCGCGCCGCTGATGATGATCTGGGTCGGCTTCGGCATCGAGTCGAAGATCATCATCACGATGATCGTCGCGATCTTCCCGGTGCTGGTCAACGTCGTGGTCGGCCTGCGCGCGGTCGACCCGGACCGCATCGCTCTGGTGCGCTCGCTCAAGGGCGGCACCTGGGCCGAGTTCCGCTGGGTCCGGCTGCCGAGCGCGGCGCCCTTCATTTTTGCCGGCATGAAGACCGCGGTCGTGCTGTCGCTGCTGGGTGCGATCGCCGCCGAGTTCGTCAGCGCCGAGGCCGGCCTCGGCTACCTGATGAGCCAGCTGATGTTCAAGCTCGACACGCCGGGCGTGTTCGCGATCCTCGGGCTGCTCGCCGCGATCGGCGTGTCGCTGTACATGGTTGCGGACTGGGCGCACCGCAAGATCGTCTTCTGGGACGCGGCGGCGAGCGAGCGCTGGTCCTCGGGCAAGTAGGCGAACGACGATGCGAGTGCTGGTCGCGGGCGCGGGTGCGATGGGCGGGTTCCTCGCCGCCCGCCTCGCGCTCGCGGGCCATCGGGTCGACGTGGTCGCACGCGGCGAGCACCTGCGCGCGATGCGCGAGCGCGGCCTGACGCTGGTGACCGACGGCGAGCCCGCGCGGACGGTGCCGGTGGGCGCCTACGCGAGCCTGCTGGACGCGCCGCCGGCCGACGTGCTGTTGGTCGCGTTCAAGGCGCACCAGCTCCCCGCGCTCGCCGAGCCGCTCGTGCGCGCGGCTGCGCGCTCCGCACTCACCGTCCCGGTGCACAACGGCGTCGGCTGGTGGTACTTCCAGCGCGGCGGCGGCCGCTTCGAGGGGCGTGCGGTCGAGTCGGTCGATCCGGGAGGCCGCCTGGCGACGTCGATGCCGCTGGAGCGCACCGTGCCGATGTTCGCATTCAAGTCCGCCGAGGTCGTGGCGCCGGGCATCGTGTCCCACGTCTCGACCGGCTCGGACGCGTTCGCCTGCGGCAGCCTCGACGGCGCACCCGTCCCCGGCCTCGCCGGCTGGACCGCAGCCCTGGCCGACGCCGGGCTGCGCTGCGAGGTCGCGGACGTGCGCGCGCTGATGTGGACCAAGCTGATGGGCAACGTGTTCGCCAACCCGATCTGCGCGCTCACCGGCGTGCCGCTGGGGCCGGCAGTCGCACACCCCGACGCGCGCGAGCTGGCGCTCGCGCTGATGCACGAGTGCATCGCGGTCGCGCGGGCGCACGGTGTGACGGTCGCGGTCGACCCCGAGCAGCGCCTGGCCCGCGGCGCCGCGGTCGGTGCCGCGCGACCCTCGATGCTGCAGGACCGGGACGCCGGGCGCCCGATGGAACTCGACGCGATCCTGGGCGCCCTGGTCGAGCTCGCCCGGATGGTCGAGGTTCCCGTTCCCCGGGTCCTGACGCTGCTCGCCTGCCTGAGGCTGATCGAAACCGCAGGCCCGACCCCTGCGCCCCGGCTCCAACGCGCCCCGGAGGCATCGCCATGGCCATCGAAGTGATCCCCCTCACCACCGCGATCGGCGCCGAGATCCGCGGCGTCGACGCCCGGCGCCCGCTCGAGCCGCACACGGTCGCCGAGATCCGCGCCGCCTGGCTGCGCCACCAGGTGCTGCTGTTTCGCGACCAGGACGTGACCCCCGATCAGCATTTGCGCTTCTCGAGGTATTTCGGCTCGTGCGACGAATACCCGCTGGTGCACTACCGTCTCGTCGAGCACCCCGAGATCTTCCTGCTGTCCAACGAACCCGGGCCCGACGGGCGGCCGAGCGAGACGCGCAACGCCGCTCGGCACTGGCACTCCGATCTGTCGTTCACCGGACGGCCCTCGACCGGCGCGCTGCTGCGCTGCCTGCGCGCGCCGCGGGTGGGGGGCAGCACGATGTGGGCGAACCAGGCGCTCGCCTGGGAGCGGCTGTCGCCCGCGTTCCGCGAGCTGCTCGCTCCGCTGTGGGCGGTGCACGAGCTGTTCTCGAAGACGAAGAACCTGCGCGACCTCGACCAGGGCCAGATCCGCGACATGAAGCGCGCGAACCCGCGGGTCGAGCAGCCGGTCGTCCGGGTGCACGCCGAGACCGGCCGGCCGGCGCTGTACGTGAGCGAGGCGGTGACCACGCACATCGTCGGCATGGCCCAGGACGAGAGCGACGCGCTGCTCGGGTTACTGTTCCGCCACCAGGTCCGCCCCGAGTTCACGATGCGGCACCAGTGGCGGCCGCACGACATCGTGATGTGGGACAACCGCTGCACGCTGCACCAGGCGGTGGCGGACCACGACCACGAGGAGTCGCGCGTGCTGCACCGAACGACCCTGACCGGCGAGCCCTGCGGCCGGCCCGTGCCCGAGGGCGTGGCGTCCGGGGCGGGCGCGATGGCGGCATGAGCACCCGCGCGACCACCGCCGATCCGCCGTGGGCGCGCGGGCGTGAAGTGCACTTCCACCCGGTCGGACACGGACGTCCGGCCGGACCCTGCAACTGTCCGATGAGGCCCCGACAGAGATGACGCAACCGACCCAGGTCGACGTGGACCGCGAGATCGCGGCGGTGAAGGCGCACTTCATGGAGACGCTCGGCAACGTCCCCGAGCCGATCCGCGCGATGGCAGACTACGCTCCCGAGGCGCTGCTCGGCTACACGCGCACGCGCCACTACATCATGCGCACCCCGGAGGACGGGGGCGCACTCGATCTGCGGACCAAGGAGCTGATCTACGTGCTGCTCGACGTGGTCACCGGCAACCTCGACGGCGCGAAGAACCACCTCGGGGCGGCGATGCGCGCCGGGCTCACCACGGCGCAGCTGGCCGAAGCCTGCATGCAGGTGATGGCGGTGTGCGGCATCACCACCTGGGGGCAGACCGGCTGGAAGCTGTGCGACTACGCGGCCGAGCTCGAGAAGAAGGCCGCCGCGAAGCCATGACCGACGCCGGCGCGCCCGGCCGCACGGGCGAGGGCATGAAGTCGCTGCGAACGTCGCTGCGGCTGCTGATGGCCTTCGCCGGCGATCGGCGCGACCTCGGCGTCGGCGAGCTCGCCGAGCGCTGCGGACTGTCGAAGAGCCAGGTCTCCAAGGTGCTCGCGGCGTTCGCCGAGTCCGGGCTGCTGGTGCAGGACCCGGATACGCGTCGCTACTCGGTCGGCGCGCGGATGTTCGCGCTCGGCTCGCGCTTCGTCACCCACGACCGGCTGTGCCGCGAGGCGATGCCGGTGATGCGCGAACTGGTCGAGCGCACCGGGCACAGCGTGCGGCTCTCGGTGCTCGACGGGGATGACGTCCTCTACCTGCTCGGCTTCGAGGGCCCGCTGTTCGTCGACACCGGCTGGCGCGCGGGCACCTGGCTGCCGGTGCACTCGACCTCGGCCGGACGGGTGCTGCTCGCCTTCATGGAGCCCGAGCGTGCCGACCGGGTGCTGGCCGGCGAGCTGCGGTCGGTCACCGAGCGGACGGTCACCGACCGCACGCAGCTGCGCAGGCTGGTCGAGCAGGTGCGCAGCCGGGGCTGGAGCGTGCAGCGCGGCGAGACCACCCCAGGTCTGGGCGTGATCGCGGTGCCGGTGTTCGGCGCGCGTCAGCGCATCGTCGGTGCGCTGAGCCTGGCGTTCCCGTCGCACAACGTGACCGCGCGCGACGAGCCGGTGCTCGCCGCGGCGCTGCACGACGCCGCCCGCGTGCTGTCGCAGCGCGCCGGCGGCACCGTCTATCCGTTCGGCGCGCATCGCGGCGGCGAGCTGGTGACCCTGCCGGTCGCCGGCAGCCGCCGCACCGCGGCGGACGACGTCCCGGCGGGCGCAGCGCGGCGCCGTGCCCGCCCCGCCCCCCCCGTCGCCGCACGAGGAGCCTCGCGATGACCGCCGCCGACACGCTGGTGCGCGCCCGACCCGCCGACATTCCCGAGGACGAGTGGCAGGTCCGCGTCGACCTCGCCGCCTGCTACCGGCTGCTGCACCAGCACCGGATGACCGACCTGATCTACAACCACATCTCGGCCCGCGTGCCCGGCACGCACGACCGGTTCCTGATCAATCCGTACGGACTGCTGTTCGAGGAGGTCACCGCCTCCAGCCTCGTGGTCGTCGACGCGCACGGCGCGGTGCTGCGCGATGCGACCGGGCTGGGTGTGAACCCGGGCGGCTTCACGATCCACAGCGCGGTGCACGCTGCGCGGCCGGACGTCTTCTGCGTGATGCACACGCACACCGCGGCGACGCTCGCGGTCGCGACGATGCGCCGCGGCCTGCTGCCGCTCACGCAGCAGGCGATGCGCTTCATCCACCGCATCGCCTACCACGACTACGAGGGCGTTCACTTCACCGACGAGGAGCGCCAGCGGCTGCAGGCCTCGCTCGGCGAGCGCTCGGTGATGCTGCTGCGCAATCACGGCACGCTGGTGTGCGGCCGCTCGATCGCCGAGGCCTGGGACCTGATGTACTACCTGGAGCGGGCCTGCCAGGCGCAGGTGTCGCTGCTCACGCTCGGCGAGCCGCTGGTCGAGGTGCCCGAGGCGGTCGCCGAGCAGGTCGCAGGGGTCTTCGAGTCCCCCAGCCGCGGGGCGCCCGCGAAGATCTGGCCGGCGATGCTTCGGATGCTCGACCGGATCGACCCGTCGTACCGCGGCTGAGCCTGCGCCCCGATGCCCGGCCCCTCGTACACGATCACCGAGCTCGCGCGCGAGTTCGACGTCACGCCGCGCGCGATCCGGTTCTACGAGGACCAGGGCCTGCTCGCCCCGACCCGTACCGGCGGAGGTGGACGACAGCGCGTCTACAGCCAGCGCGACCGCACCCGCCTGAAGCTCACGCTGCGCGGCAAGCGGCTCGGCCTGTCGCTGTCCGAGGTGCGCGAGCTGGTCGACATGTACGACTCGCCGCAGGACACGGTGCCGCAGCTCGAGCGGTTCCTGCAGGTGCTCGCCGGCCACCGACGCACGCTCGAGCGGCAGCTCGAGGACCTGCAGGTGACGCTGGCCGAGATCGGCGCGCACGAGGATCGATGCCGCGTGCTCCTCGAGCGTACGGCGCGCGGCGAGACCGCCGGAGCACGTGCGCGACGCCCGAAGACCGGTTGACGTTGACGTAAACGTCAATTACCCTCACCCATCGATCCGCCGTTCGGCGGCACGCGTTGCGAACGATGACCCACGCCCCTCCCCGACCCGCGCCGATCGACCCGGGCTGGGAGTCCCGGGTGCGTGCAGCGTTCGCCCGGCAGGCATTCATGGCGACCGCGGGCGCGACGATCGCGCGCCTCGAGCCCGGCGAGGTCGAACTCGCGCTCGGCTTCGACGTGCGGCTCACGCAGCAGCACGGCTTCCTGCACGGCGGCGTCACGGCCGCGATGCTCGACACCGCCTGCGGCTTCGCGGCCTCGACGCTGATGCCCGCCGAAGCCGGCGTGCTGACCGTCGAGTTCAAGATCAACTTCGTCGCCACGGCCCGCGGCGAGCGCTTTCGCTTCGTCGGACGTGTTCGGCGCGCCGGCCGGACGGTAACATTCACGGAAGGCGAGGCGATCGCGCTCGAGGGCGCGTCGGCGCGGACGGTCGCCACGCTGCAGGCGACGATGATGACCGTGCTCGGCCGCGACGACGTGCGCCACTGACGGCCTCCCACGCACAGGACCCGCCATGCTGAACCTCCCCGGCCTGCAGTTCGATCTCGGCGAGGACGTTGCGCTGCTGCGCGAGACCTTGCAGACCTTCGTCGCCGCCGAGATCGCGCCGCGCGCGGCCGAGATCGACCGGACCGACCGGTTCCCGATGGACCTGTGGCGCAAGCTGGGCGAGCTCGGCGTGCACGGACTGACCGTGTCCGAGGAGTACGGCGGCACCGCACTGGGCTATCTCGCGCACGTGGTCGCGATGGAGGAGATCTCGCGCGGCTCCGCGTCGGTGGGCCTGTCCTACGGCGCGCACTCGAACCTGTGCGTGAACCAGATCTTCCGCAACGGCACCCGCCGGCAGAAGGCGCGGTACCTGCCCCGGCTGGTGAGCGGCGAGTGGATCGGCGCGCTCGCGATGAGCGAGCCGAACGCCGGATCGGACGTGGTGTCGATGAAGCTGCGCGCCGACTTCCGCGGCGACCGCTGGGTGCTCAACGGCTCGAAGATGTGGATCACCAACGGGCCGGACGCCGACGTGTTGGTGATCTACGCGAAGACCGATCCGGCGGCGGGTCCGCGTGGCATCACCGCGTTCCTGGTCGAGAAGACCGCCAAGGGGTTCTCGGTCGCCCAGAAGCTCGACAAGCTCGGCATGCGCGGCAGCCACACCGGCGAGCTGGTGTTCCAGGACTGCGAGGTGCCGGCCGAGAACGTGCTGGGCGGCATCGACGGCGACGACCTCCACGGCGTGGGGCGCGGCGTCAACGTGCTGATGAGCGGGCTCGACCTGGAGCGCGCGGTGCTCTCGGGCGGGCCGCTCGGCATCATGGCCGCGTGCATGGACGTGGTCGTCCCCTACGTGCACGAGCGCCGGCAGTTCGGTCAGCCGATCGGCGAATTCCAGCTGATGCAGGGCAAGCTCGCCGACATGTACAGCACGATGATGGCCTGCCGCGCGTACGTCTACGAGGTCGGTCGGCAGTGCGACCGCTCGCGCGAGGGTCGGGTCGACATCCGCTCGCTGCGCAAGGACGCCGCCGCCGCAATCCTGTATTCGGCCGAGAAGGCGACCTGGATGGCCGGTGAGGCGATCCAGTGCCTGGGCGGCAACGGCTACATCAACGACTATCCGGTGGGCCGGCTGTGGCGCGACGCCAAGCTCTACGAGATCGGGGCCGGCACGTCCGAGATCCGTCGGATGCTGATCGGCCGCGAGCTGATGGCCGAGACCCGGTAGGCCGGTCGATGCCGCCCGCGGCGCGCAGCACGACCGACGCCGACGATCCCGGGCGCGCGCCCGATCACCCCTCGGCGATCGCCGAGGCGATCCTCGCCGGATTCGACCGGCACTACGGGCTGTTCCGATACAACGCCCAGCAGGCCAAGGGCCGGTTCGAGGCGGCCGACTGGCACGCGATCCGAACGCTCGCCCGCGAGCGGATCGACTTCTACGACGCACGCGTACGCGAGGCGGTCGAGCGCATCGAGCGCGAGTTCGGCGCATCCGCCCTCGCCGCGGCGAACTGGGCGCCGGTCAAGCGCCACTACGTCGGGCTGCTCGCCGAACACCGCCAGCCCGAGCTCGCCGAGACCTTCTACAACTCGGTGTGCGCAAAGCTGCTGCACCGCACCTACTTCCACAACGACTTCATCTTCGTGCGCCCCGCGGTGGCCACCGAGCACCTGGACGCCGAGCCGCCGAGCTACCGCGCCTACTACCCGCTGCAGTCCGGCCTGCTCGCCACGCTGCGGCAGATGTTCGTCGACCTCGGCCTGGCCTGTCCGTACGTCGACATCGACCGGGACCTCGCGCTGGTGGCCGCCGCGATGCGCGAGCACGTCGGCGAGGACTTCGTGCCCGCGGTCGACTGCCAGTTCAACGTGCTGCGCACGCTGTTCTTCCGCAACAAGGGCGCCTACCTGATCGGGCGCTGGGTGAATGACGGCGAGGTCACCCCGCTGGCGATCCCGGTGCTGCAGGACTCGCGCGGACGGCTGTACCTGGACACGGTGCTGCTCGGCGCCGAGCGGATGGAGGCGCTGTTCAACTTCTCGCGTGCGTACTTCATGGTCGACATGCAGGTGCCGTCGGCGTACGTACGGTTCCTGAAGACGCTGATGCCCACCAAGCCCGAGTCCGAGCTGTACACGATGCTCGGGCTGCACAAGCAGGGCAAGACCGCGTTCTACCGCGACCTGCTCGCGCACCTGCGGCACTCGCACGACCGGTTCGTGATCGCCCCGGGCATCAAGGGACTGGTGATGGGCGTCTTCACGCTGCCCTCCTTCCCGTACGTGTTCAAGATCATCAAGGACCGACGCGGCAAGGATGTCGCGCGGGAGTTCGTCAAGCGCCAGTACCAGCTGGTCAAGACCCACGACCGGGTCGGGCGGATGGCCGACACCTGGGAGTACTCCGACGTGCCGTTCCCCAAGGACCGTCTGGACCCGGCCCTGATCGCCGAGCTGCGCGAGACCGCACCGTCGATCGTCGAGGACGAGGGCGACGCGCTGGTGATCCGCCACGTCTACATCGAGCGCCGGATGGTGCCGCTCAACATGGTGCTCGAGCGCGCGGACGACGCCGAGCGCGAGCGCGCGGTGATCGAGTACGGCGACGCGATCAAGCAGATGGTTGCGGCCGACATCTTCCCCGGCGACATGCTGTACAAGAACTTCGGTGTCACGCGCCAGGGCCGCGTGGTCTTCTACGACTACGACGAGGTCGCGTACGTCCACGACTGCAACTTCCGCCGCATCCCGCCGCCGCGCACGCCCGAGGACGAGATGGCTGCCGAACCCTGGTACACGGTCGGGCCGCACGACGTGTTTCCCGAGGAGTTCGGTACGTTCCTGCTGGGCGACCCGCGGGTGCGGGCGATCTTCATGGCCCACCACGCCGACCTGCTCGACGCCGAGTTCTGGCAGCGCAAGCAGGCGCGCATCCGCGCCGGGATCCTCGAGGACGTGTTCCCCTATCCCGAGTCGATGCGGTTCCGGAACCGCTATCATCGCTCCGACGCCTTCCTCCCGGACGCCGCCACGGCGTCCCCCACCCCACCCGTCGCCCCTCCCGAATGAGGATCCCCGCCATGGCCGACCCGATCGTCATCGTCTCCGCAGCCCGAACCCCCATCGGCGCCATGATGGGCGAGCTGTCCGGCTTCGCCGCGCATCAGCTCGGCTCGCACGTGATCCGCGCCGCGGTCGAGCGCGCCGGCCTCGCGCCCGCCCAGGTGCAGGAGGTGATCATGGGCTGCGTGCTGCCCGCGGGTCAGGGGCAGGCACCGGCCCGGCAGGCGGTACGGCACGCCGGGCTGCCGGACTCGGCCGGGGCGACCACGATCAACAAGGTCTGCGGCTCGGGCATGAAGGCGGCGATGTTCGCGCACGACCTGCTGGTGGCCGGCAGCCAGGACGTGGTCGTGGCCGGCGGCATGGAGAGCATGTCCAACGCGCCGTACCTGATGCTCAAAGGCCGCGGCGGCTATCGCTACGGTCACGCGACGCTGTTCGACCACATGGCGCTCGACGGCCTGGAGGACGCCTACGACAAGACCCCCAACGGCGGGGGCAAGTCGATGGGCCAGTTCGCCGAGGACTGCGCGGGCAAGTACGCGTTCACGCGCGAGGAGCAGGACCGCTACGCGATCGCCTCCACCGAACGGGCCCGGCGGGCCAACGACGACGGCGCGTTCGCCTGGGAGATCGCGCCCCTCACGGTCGCCGGCCGCAAGGGCGACGTGCAGATCACGAAGGACGAGAGCCCCTACAAGGCCAACGTCGAGAAGATCCCGACGCTCAGGCCGGCGTTCCGCAAGGACGGCACGGTCACCGCGGCCACGTCGTCGTCGATCTCCGACGGCGCGGCGGCCATGGTGCTGATGCGCGCCTCCACCGCCGAGCGGCTCGGCGTGGCGCCGATCGCGCGGCTGGTCGGCCACTCGACCCACTCGCAGGAACCGCAGTGGTTCACCACCGCCCCGGTCGGTGCGATCCGTAAGCTCTGCGACGCGACCGGCTGGTCGGCCGCGAGCGTCGACCTGTACGAGATCAACGAGGCGTTCGCGGTGGTGGCGATGGCCGCGATGAAGGAGCACGGGCTGCCGCACGAGAAGGTGAACGTGCACGGCGGCGCGTGCGCGCTCGGTCACCCGATCGGCGCTTCCGGCGCGCGGCTGATCGTCACGCTGATCGGCGCGCTGCGCAAGACCGGCGGGCGCCGCGGCATCGCGTCACTGTGCATCGGCGGCGGCGAGGCGACCGCGGTCGCGGTCGAGCTCGCGTGAGCCCGGGACGCGGCTGACGGACGGCCTGGTGAGCGCGCGTCGGCTGATCTCGTCGGGCTCGCGGTTCGAGGCCGCGGCCGGCTACTCCCGCGCGGTGGTCGACGGCGATCTGGTCCGCGTGTCGGGCACCACCGGGTTCGATGATGCGACGATGACGATCGACGCCGACCCGGTCGCACAGGCGCGCCGAGCGCTCGCCAACGTAGGCACGGCGCTCGCGCAGGCGGGCTGCTCGCTGGACGACGTGGTCCGCGTGCGCTACCTGCTGACCGACGCGGCGCTGTTCGAGCGGCTCGCACCGGTGTTCGGCGAGGCGTTCGCACGGGCGCGCCCCGCGGCCACCGCGATGGTCGTCGGACTCGTCGACCCCCGGATGAAGGTCGGGATCGAGGTCGATGCGCGCGTGCCGGCCCCGCCGCAGCCGCCGCCGCACGACTGGGGTCCGCAGTCCGGCATCTGAGCGACGATGCCACCGCCCGCGCCCCACGGAGACCCGCGATGATCCTGTCCGAAGAGCTGTCGATGGTCCGCGACGCGGTGCGGACCTTCGTCGCCGAGCAGGTCACGCCGAACGCGCAGCGCTGGGCGCGCGAGCGCAGGTTCCCGGCCGAAGCGCTGCGCGGGCTCGCGGCGCTGGGCTGCTACGGCGTCGCCGTGCCCGAGCGCTGGGGCGGTGCCGGCCTGGGCTACACCGCGCTCGCGGTGATCCTCGAGGAGATCGCCGCAGGCGACGGCGCCACCAGCACGATCGTGTCGGTCAACAACTGCCCGGTCTGCTCGATCCTGCTCGCCTGGGCGGACGACGCGCAGAAGGCCCGCTGGCTGGTGCCGCTCGCCCGCGGCGACATGCTCGGGGCCTTCTGCCTGACCGAGCCGCACGCCGGCTCGGACGCCTCGGCGCTGCGCACGACCGCGCGGCGCGAGGTCGGCCCCGACGGCCGCGTCGCCTACGTGATCGACGGCGTCAAGCAGTTCATCACCTCCGGCAGGAACGCCGACGTCGCGATCGTGATGGCGGTCACCGACCGGGCCGCCGGCAAGCGCGGCATCTCGGCGTTCGTCGTGCCCACCGCCACGCCGGGCTACGTCGTCGCGCGGCTCGAGGACAAGACCGGCCAACACGCGTCGGACACCGCGCAGATCGTGCTCGAAGGCTGCCGCGTCCCCGAGGATCATCGGCTGGGCGACGAGGGCCAGGGCTACCGGATCGCGCTCTCGGGCCTGGAGGGCGGGCGTATCGGTATCGCTTCGCAGGCGGTGGGCATGGCGCGCGCGGCGTTCGAGGCGGCGCTGCGCTACGCGCGCGAGCGCGAGGCGTTCGGGGCGGCGGTGTTCGAGCATCAGGCGGTCCAGTTTCGGCTCGCCGACATGGCCACCCGCATCGAGGCCGCGCGCCAGCTGATCCTGCACGCGGCGCAGCTCAAGGATGCCGGCCGGCCGTGCCTGAAGGAGGCGGCGATGGCCAAGCTGTTCGCCTCCGAGATCGCCGAGCAGGTCTGCTCGGATGCGATCCAGGTGCACGGCGGCTACGGCTACGTGACCGACTTCCCGGTCGAGCGCATCTGGCGCGACGTCCGGGTCTGCAAGATCTACGAAGGCACCAGCGACATCCAGCGCATCCTGATCGGGCGCGCGCTGGCCGACCACGTCTAGCGGGCGACGCCCGAGGAGACCGGATGGAGACCCTCACGCTGCAGGCGATCGACGGCGGGCGCGTGCGTGCATTCGTCGCCCGGCCCGAGGGCGAGCCCAAGGGGTGCGTGCTGGTCGTGCAGGAGATCTTCGGCGTCAACGACCACGTCCGCTGGGTGGCCACCGAGCAGTTCGCCCAGGCCGGATGGCTCGCGGTCGCGCCGGCGTTCTTCGACCGGATCGAGTCCGGCGTCGAGCTGGGCTACGGGCCCGACGGCTTCGCCCGCGGCCGCGCGCTGGTCGCCGAACTCGGCACCGACGCGCCGCTGCGCGACCTGCGCGCCGCGCAGCGGCAGGTGGCGGGCGACCTGCCCACCGGCGTGGTCGGCTACTGCTGGGGCGGCACGATCGCGTTCCTCGCGGCCACGCGGCTCGGGCTGCCCGCGGTCGGCTATTACGGCGCCCGCACCGCCGCGTTCGTGCACGAGCGGCTGCAGGCCCCGTGCGTGCTGCATTTCGGCGAACTGGATGCGCACATTCCGATCGACACCGTCCGCAGCATCAGCCGCGCGCAGCCCCAGGTGCCGTGCCACCTGTACCCGGCGGGCCACGGCTTCAACCGCCACGGGCACGCCGACTGGCACGAGGACAGCGCGCAGACCGCGCTCGCGCGCACGCTCGGCTTCCTCGCGCAGCACCTTCGCGATGAGTGAGCTCGCCGTGCCCCTGAAGGTGGCCGTGGCCGGGGTCACCGGCTGGGCGGGCTCGGCGCTGGCGCGAGGCATCGTCCGGGAGCCCGACCTCGCGTTGGTGGCGGGCGTCGCGCGGCGTGCGGCCGGTCGCGGCGTCGGCGACGCGCTGGGCGTCGATTGCGCGGCTCCGATCGTCGGCACCGCGGCCGAAGCGCTCGCGCTGCGCCCCGACGTCTTCGTCGAGTACAGCCGTCCCGAGGCGGCGCTCGGCCACGTGCTCGCCGCGCTCCAGGCGGGTGCGCATGTCGTGGTCGGCACCTCGGGGCTGTCAGACGACGACTACGCGCGCATCGACGCGGCCGCGCGCGCCGCCGGCCGCGGCGTGCTCGCGGCCGGCAACTTCGCGATCACCGCGGTGCTGCTGCAGAAGTTCGCCGAGATCGCGGTGCGCTGGCTGCCGGACGTCGAGCTGCTCGACTATGCGAAGGCCGGCAAGATCGACGTGCCCTCGGGCACCGTGCGCGAGCTCGCGAATCGCCTGGGCGTGGCCCGCGGCGACGCGCGGGCGTCCGCGCCGGCCGCCGACGCGGTGCGCGGCCCGCGCGAGACGCGCGGCGCGTCGATGTCGGGGATCCCCGTGCATGCGCTGCGCGTGCCGGGCTTCGTGCTCGGCGTCGAGGCGGTGTTCGGCGCGGCCGACCAGCGACTGCACCTGCGCCACGAGGCCGGCGGCAGCGCCGAACCGTACGTTGCCGGCGCGCTGCTGGCGATCCGCGAGGTGCCCGCGCTGACCGGGCTGGTCCGCGGCCTGGACCGGGTGATGGACTTCGGGGGAGGCGGACGATGAGCGAGTATTCGCTGTGGTGCTTCGCGCAGTCGGGCAATGCGTACAAGGTCGCGCTGATGCTGAACCTGTGCGGCGCCGACTGGTCGCCGCGCTTCGTCGACTTCTTCGGCGGCGAGACCCGGACCGACGCCTACCGCGCGGTCAACGTGATGGGCGAGGTGCCGGTACTCGAACACCGCGGCCGGCGCCTGTCGCAGTCGGGCGTGATCCTCGACTACCTCGCGCACACGCTCGGCCGCTTCGAGTGGGAGGGGGAGGAGGAGCGCCGCGAGGTGCTGCGATGGCTGCTGTGGGACAACCACAAGCTCACCAGCTACGTCGCGACGCTGCGCTTCCTGAAGGCGTTCCAGAAGGACCCGAACCCGGCGGTGGTCGAGACCTTCCGCGTGCGCGCGCTGGCGGCGATCGGCGTGCTCGAGCGCCGGCTCGCCGACCGCGACTGGGTGGCCCTCGACCGGCCGTCGATCGCCGATCTGTCGATCTGCGGCTACCTGTGGTTCGCCGACGAATTCGGCGTCGACTGGGTCGACCACCCGTCGGTCCGCGCCTGGCTCGCGCGGCTGCAGGCGATGCCGGGCTGGGACCATCCGTACCGACTGATGCCGGGGCACCCACTGCCCGAACGGCGCTGACGTGCGGTTCGACGCGGTGGTGTTCGACTGCGACGGCGTGCTGGTCGACAGCGAGCCGATCACCCACCGCGTGCTCGCCGACATGCTCGGCGAGTTGGGCCTGCACTTCACGGTCGAGCAGGCGATGCGCACGTTCATCGGCAAGTCGCTGCGCGCCGAGCTCGCGATCATCGAGGCGCTCGCTGGGCGGCCGCTGCCGCCCGACTGGTATGCGGACTTCGTCGCGCGACGCGACGCCGCGCTCGCGCGCGAGGTCCGGCCGGTCGCGGGCGTCGAAGCGCTGCTCGATGCGCTGCACGAGCGCCGGGTGCCGGTGGCGGTCGCCTCGGGCGCCGACCGCGCGAAGATGCGGCTGACGCTCGGCACCACCGGGCTGCTCGGGCGCTTCGAGACGCCGGCCGCGCGCGCGGTCGCGAACGCGCCCGGCCGGGCGGCGGTGCCGCTGCCGGGCTCGGTGCTGTTCGGCGCCGACCTGGTCGAGCGCGCGAAGCCGGCGCCCGACGTGTACCTGCTCGCCGCCCGCACGCTCGGGGTGGCGCCCGAGCGCTGCGCGGTGCTCGAGGACACGCCCACCGGCACCGCCGCCGGCGTGGCCGCCGGCATGACCGTGCTGGGCTACTGTGCGCACGCCGACCCGCGGACCCTGCTCGCCGCGGGCGCGTGCGCGGTGTTCGACGACATGCGCCGTGCCGCGGCGCTCCTCTGATCGACCGACATGCACCCGATCGAATCCCGGCTCGACGTCCGTTCGGACGAGTTCCAGGCCAACGTCCGCGCGATGGCCGCGATGGTCGCCGACCTGCGCGAGAAGACCGCCGCCGCCGCGCTGGGCGGCGGCGAGACCGCGCGCAGCCGGCACGTGGCGCGCGGCAAGCTGCTGCCGCGCGAGCGCGTCGACGCGCTGCTCGATCCGGGCAGCCCGTTCCTCGAGCTCTCGCCGCTCGCCGCGCACGACATGTACGACGGCGAGGCGCCGTGCGCCGGCATCGTCACCGGCATCGGTCGGGTCTCGGGCGTCGAATGCATGATCGTGTGCAACGACGCCACCGTGAAGGGCGGCACCTACTACCCGATCACGGTGAAGAAGCACCTGCGCGCGCAGGAGATCGCCCGAGAGAACCGGCTGCCCTGCGTGTACCTGGTCGACTCGGGTGGCGCCAACCTGCCGAACCAGGACGAGGTCTTCCCGGACCGCGATCACTTCGGGCGGATCTTCTACAACCAGGCGACGCTGTCGGCGCAGGGCATCCCGCAGGTTGCGGTGGTGATGGGCTCGTGCACCGCCGGTGGCGCCTACGTGCCGGCGATGAGCGACGAGTCGGTGATCGTGCGTAACCAGGGCACGATCTTCCTCGGCGGGCCGCCCCTGGTGAAGGCCGCCACCGGCGAGGTGGTGAGCCCGGAGGACCTCGGCGGCGGCGACGTTCACACGCGGCTGTCGGGCGTGTCCGACTGGCTCGCGCAGGACGACCGCCACGCGCTCGCGATCGCCCGGCGCATCGTCGCCAACCTGAACTGGCGCAAGCCCGAGCAGCTCGCCCGAAGCGAGCCGCGCGATCCGCTGTACGACCCGCGCGAACTGCACGGCGTGCTGCCCACCGACACGCGCAGGCCGTACGACGTGCGCGAGGTGATCGCACGGATCGTCGACGGCTCGGAGCTCGACGAGTGGAAGGCGCGCTACGGCACGACGCTGGTCACCGGCTTCGCTCGGGTGCACGGCATGCCGATCGGGGTGATCGCCAACAACGGCATCCTGTACTCCGAGTCGGCGATGAAGGCCGCCCACTTCATCGAGCTGTGCTGCCAGCGCCGGATCCCGCTGCTGTTCCTGCAGAACATCAGCGGCTTCATGGTCGGACGCAAGTACGAGAACGAGGGCATCGCACGCAACGGCGCGAAGATGGTGACCGCGGTGGCCTGCGCGCAGGTGCCCAAGTTCACGGTGATCATCGGCGGCAGCTTCGGTGCCGGCAACTACGGCATGTGCGGTCGAGCGTACTCGCCCCGATTCCTGTGGATGTGGCCGAACGCGCGCATCAGCGTGATGGGCGGCCAGCAGGCCGCCTCGGTGCTCGCCACCGTGCGGCGCGACGGCATCGAGGGGCGCGGCGGCACCTGGAGCGCCGAGGACGAGGCCGCGTTCAAGGCGCCGCTGCTCGCGCAGTACGAGCACCAGGGCCACCCCTACTTCGCGACCGCACGGCTGTGGGACGACGGCGTGATCGACCCGGCCGACACCCGGCGCGTGCTCGCGCTGGCGCTGAGCGCGAGCCTGAACGCGCCGATCCCCGAGACGCGCTTCGGCGTGTTCCGGATGTGACCCCGGCAGGGGTTGCCGCCGGATCGCGCGCCGCCCGCGCCGCGGGTGGGTCCGGCTCGTCTATCCTTGCGCCTGCGCCCACCCCGCCGGAGCAGCGATGACCTACACCACGCTCGAGACCACGCTGCAGCAGGGCGTCGCCGTGATCTGGCTGAACCGGCCCGAGCTGCGCAACGCGATGAACCCGACGCTGATCGCCGAGCTGACCGACGCGGTCGGCGCGGCCGCTGCCGACGACGAGGTTCGCGCGATCGTGATCGCCGCCCACGGCAAGGCGTTCTGCGCAGGCGCCGACCTGAACTGGATGCGCGAGGCGTCGCAGTACGATGCCCAGCGCAACCACGAGGACGCAGCCCGGCTCGCCGCGCTGCTTCGCACGATCGCACAGGCGCCCAAGCCGACGGTCGCGCGCGTGCACGGGCCGGCGTACGCCGGCGGGCTGGGACTCGTCTGCGCCTGCGACGTCGCGGTCGCATCGGTGGACGCGTCGTTCTGCCTGAGCGAGGTCCGGATCGGACTGATCCCCTCGATGATCAGCCCGTACGTGCTGCGCGCGATGGGACCGCGCGCCGCGTCGCGCTGGTTCCTGACCGCCGAGGTGTTCGACGCGGCCGAGGCCTACCGGATGGGCCTGGTCCAGGAGATCGCGCCCGCCGAGGAGCTCGACGGCGCGGTCAACGCGCTGCTGGGCGCGATGGTGCAAGGCGGACCGCAGGCGCTCGCGGCGGCCAAAGCGCTGATCCGGGACGTCGCGAACCGACCGATCGACGACGCACTGACGCACGAGACCGCGGCTCGCATCGCCCGGATCCGCGCGAGCGAAGAGGGTCGCGAAGGCATCGCGTCGTTCCTGGAGAAGCGCCGGCCAGGCTGGTTCCCGCAGGGCTGACGGGGCCGGGTCGGCACGCGGGCGATCGCGCGCGAACCGTCCACGCCATGCGTACCGTCCACGCCATGCGAGCCGTGCCCGCCTCGAGACCGATCCTGCTGACCGGCTTCGAGCCCTTCGACGGCGAGGCGGTCAATCCGAGCTGGCTGATCGCCCGGGCGCTGCACGGCGAGACGGTCGCGGGCGCGGACGTGATCGCGCTGCGTCTGCCAACCGAGTTCCGCCGCTCGCTGCGCGTGCTGCGCAAGGCCCTGCGGGCGCATGCACCGACGCTGGTGGTCGCGCTCGGGCAGGCGGCCGGACGGGCCGAACTGTCGATCGAACGCGTCGCGATCAACGTGGACGACGCGCGGATCCCCGACAACGCGGGCGCGCAGCCGATCGACGCACCGGTGGTGCGCGGCGGCCCGGCCGCGCATTTCAGCACGCTGCCGGTCAAGGCGATCGCCGCCGCGCTGCGTGCCCGCGGCATTCCTGCCGCCGTGTCCCAGACCGCGGGGACCTTCGTCTGCAATCACGTGTTCTACGGACTGCAGCATGCGCTGTCCGGCACACGGGTGCGCAGCGGCTTCGTGCACGTCCCCTGCCTGCCCGAGCAGACCGCAGCTCGCCCGGGCGTGCCCAGCCTGCCGCTCGACACGATGATCGACGGGGTGCGCGAGGCGCTGCGGGTCGCGGCGATGCACCGCGGGCCGGATCTGCGCGAGCGGGGTGGCGCGGTGTCCTGACGGCGCGGCGGCGCGCCCGGTCGGCACCGGGTCGAGCGCCCACGGATCCGCGGCCGTCCTGGCGGTGCCGCCCCAAGTCCGCATGCACCGGAGCCGTGCGCCACGGCCCGGGGTCGTGCGCCGTGGTCAGCGCACGAAGGCGGTGCGCAGCGGCTGGTCGCCCACCGCACGGCTGCGATGGCCGTGGACCGACGGGTCGAAGCTCGCGCCCTCGGGCAGCACGTCGGCCGACCAGAAGTGCTCGCCCGGCCCGAAGGTCCGGGTCGTGCCGTCCTGCAGCCCGATCTCCATCCGCCCCGACAGCACGATCACCCACTGCGGGGTCCCGGTGCAGTGGAACGGACTCGCGAACCCCGGCGGGCTCTCGCGCAATTGCAGCTGCGCCACCGGCATGGGCGCGGACAGCCGCGAGGCGGGCGTGCCTTCGCCGAGCACGATCGTCTCGTCGCGAAAGCGGGCGCGGCCGTCGGCGCCGGTGTACAGCGCGACGCGGGTGAAGCAGGGCTCGGTCGTCATGGGTCGGTCTCGCTGCGGGTCGGGTGCCGCGCGCTCGCCTGCGACGCGGGGCAGGCCGACACTCTACCCCCCGGCTCGGCGGTCCTGCGCGCAGACGCGGCAACGGCGGCGGACCGCGCGTCGCCCGAGTCCGCGCGCCCTGGGCGAGTGGATCCGTGCACCGCAGTCGCGCTATTCTTCGGCCCCATGCGGCGCCGTCTCCTCTGCGCCCAGGGCGTGTTCGTCCTGGCGTTGCTTCCTGCGTGCACCACCGTCGGCCCGGATTTCGTGCCACCCGTGGTGGCCACGCCCGCAGCATGGAGCCCGATGGACGGCGAAGGCTTCGTGTCTCGCGACGCGTCCGACCCCGCCTGGTGGAACGTCTTCGGCGACCCTCGCCTGGAGCGGCTGGTGACGGCCGCGCTCGCGGGCAACCCGTCCCTGCAGGCCGCGGCGCTGCGCATCGTGCAGGCGCAGGCGCAGCTGCAGGTGACCGAGGCGAGCGCGCGCCCGACGGTGCAGGGCAGCGGGGGCCTGGGCTACACGATGCCCGACGTCCGTGATCAGCTGCTGGGAACGTTCGACGGTAGCGTCTCGGCGCAGCTGCAGGGCCAGGCGTCCTGGGAGGTCGACCTGTGGGGCCGATTCCGGCGCGCGAGCGAGGCCGACCGCGCCGCGCTGCAGTCGACCGTGGTCGCCTGGCACGCGTCGGCGGTGTCGCTGACCGGCTCGGTGGCGAGCACCTACCTCGCCATGCGCACGCTCGAGGATCGCCTCGCGGTGGCGCGTGCCAACCTCGAACTGCAGGCCGAGAGCCTGAGGATCGCCCGGGCCCGATTCCGCTACGGCGCGGTGTCCGAGCGCGACGTGCGCCAGGCCGAGGCGCAGTACCGGCAGAACGAGTCGCTGATCCCCGGACTGGCCGCGGCCGCACGCCAGTACCGCAACGCGCTCGCGGTGCTCGTGGGCATCGCGCCGGCCGACTACGCGGCCCGCTTCGGCGGCGGGCCGCAGGCGCCGCTGCGGGTGCCCGACGCCCTGCCGCTCGGCGTGCCGGCCGACGTGCTGCGCCGGCGCCCGGATGTGGTCCAGGCGATGTGGGCCGCGGCCTCGCAGTCGGCGCGGATCGGGCAGGCGCAGGCGGCGCTGTACCCCAGCTTCTCGCTGCGCGGCGCGATCGGCCTGCAGTCCTCCGACTCGGGCAGCAACTCGCTCGGGTCGCTGTTCTCCTGGGACGCGCGCGCGCTGTCGCTCGGCGCGAGCGTGCTGCTGCCGATCTTCGACCGCGGGCGCCTGGTCGCGCAGGTCCAGGTGCAGGACGCCCTGTTCGAGCAGGCGCTGCTCGCCTACCAGAGCCAGGTGCTGAAGGCGCAGCAGGAGGTCGAAGACGCGCTCGCGTCGATCGGCGGCGCCGCGGCGACCGCGCGCAGTCTCGCGACCGCCCGCGATGCGGCCGCCCGCAGCGCCGCGCTGGCGATGGTGCAGTACCGCTCGGGAGCGACCGACTACACCACGGTGACCAACGCCAACCAGGCGAAGCTCCAGGCCGAGGATTCGCTCGCGCAGGCCGAGGGCAACGTGCTGCAGGGGTACGTGGCGGCCTTCCGCGCCCTCGGCGGCGGCTGGGGCGGCGGCGCCGACCTGCCGCCGATCCCCGCCGACGTCGCCGCCCGGATGCAGAGCCGCGCGGTCGATCCGAGCCGTCTGCTGCCGCCTCGTCCCCCGGCGCAACCCACCGTCGCCGCGCCAGGAGGGCGCCCATGATCCGCACCGGTTCCGCGCGGTCCGCCGCAGCCCGCCTGGCGACGCGCCTCGTGCTGTGGTCCGTTCCCGCAGCGACGCTCCTCGCCGCGTGCGGTGCGCCCGCACCCCCGCCCGCACCCGCGGTGCGCAAGGTGCCTGTGACCTTCGTGCACCCCGAGGCGCGTCGCATCGAGGACGTGGCCCGGCTCGACGGCGTGGTCGCCGCGTCGGCCACCGCGGACCTGATCGCGCGCGTTCCCGGCACGCTGCAGCAGATCCGGTTCCGCGACGGCGACACGGTCCGCGCCGGGCAGGTGCTCTTCCTGATCGAGCAGGAGACCTACCTGCAGCAGCTCGCGCTCAACCGGGCCCGCCTCGATCAGGCGAAGGCGGAGTTCGAGCGCCAGCAGAACCTGATCCGCGAGAACGCCACCTCGCAGGCGAGCGTCGAGAACGCCAGTTCGCAGCTCGGCCAGGCCGAGGCCAACTTGAAGCTCGCGCAGATCAACCTCGGCTACACCGAGGTGCGGGCCCCCTTCGACGGCGTGGTCGGGCGGCGCAAGGTCGACGTCGGCAGCTACGTCGGCGCCGGCGCGGGCACGGTGCTCGCAACCGTCGCGCGGCTGCAGCCTGCCTACGTCAACTTCTCGATCGCCGAAACCGATCTGCTTCGAATCCGCGCGCACGCGGGGCTGTCCGGGGGCCCGCGGGCCGCGGTCGGCAAGGTGCCGGTGCGCGCGGCGCTCCAGGGCGAGACCGCTTTCTCGCGCACCGGCGTGCTCGACTTCGTCGACTACTCGCTGAACGCCTCGACCGGGGCGATCCAGCTGCGCGCGAGCTTTCCCAACCGCGACCTGGCGCTGCTGCCCGGGCTGTACGCAAGGGTGGCGATCGACACCGGGCCATCGCGCGACGCACTGCTGTTGCCGGTCGCGTCGATCCTGGCCGACCAGCAGGGTCCCCACGTGTTCGTGCTCGACGCGGGCGACGTGGTCAGGCGACGGACCGTGACGACCGGCGCGCAGGTCGACGGGATGCGCGAGGTGACCGCGGGCGTGACCGCGGGCGAGCGCGTGCTCCTCGAGGGTATCGTCAACGTGCGCGACGGTACGCAGGCGGTGCCGAGCCCGGCCGCGGTACCCCGTGCCGCGACCGCTTCGGCCCCCGCGCAGGCGCGCCCGTGATCGCGCGATTCTTCATCGAGCGACCGGTCCTCGCGAACGTCATCGCGCTCCTGATGCTGCTGCTCGGCGGCGTCGCGCTGCTGGGCCTGCCGGTCGCGCAGTACCCGGAGATGACCCCCCCGACGGTGCAGGTCACCGCGTCGTACCCGGGTGCGAGCGCACTCACCGTCCAGCAGACCGTCGCGCGCACGGTCGAGCAGCGGATCAACGGCGTCGAAGGCATGCTCTACATGCAGTCGAACATGTCGAGCGACGGCCGCTACACGCTCACCGTGAGCTTCGCGGTCGGCACCGACGCCGACCAGGCGCAGGTCGCCGTGCAGAACCGGGTCGCCTCGGCGCTGCCGTTGCTGCCCGACGCGGTTCAGCAGCAAGGCGTGGTCACCCGCAAGCAGTCGGGTGCGATCCTGCAGATCGTCGCGGTCGACTCGAGCAATCCCGAGCACGACGCGCTCTACCTGAGCAACTTCGTGTCGCTGAACATCCGCGACTCGCTGTCGCGGCTGCCCGGGGTGGCCGACGTTTCGGTGTTCGGCGTCGGCGCCTACAGCATGCGCATCTGGCTCGACCCCGCGAAGATGCGCCAGCGCGGACTCACGCCGGCCAACGTGATCGCGCTGGTGCGCAAGCAGAACCAGCGACTGAGTGCGGGGCAGATCGGCGCGCCGCCGGCGCCCGATGGTCAAGCGGTGCAGCTGACGGTCAACGTCGAGAACCCGATGACCGAAGTCGAGGACTTCGGCAACCTGATCCTCAAGACCGAGTCCGACGGCAGCCTCACCCGACTGCGCGACGTCGCCCGGATCGAGCTCGGCAGCCAGAGCTACAGCCAGACCTTCAGCGTCGACGGCCGGCCCGCCGGAGGCCTGGCGATCTACCAGCTGCCCGATGCCAATGCGATCGACACCGCGCGCCGGGTACGCGCCGAGCTCGAGCGGCTGTCGGGCCAGTTCCCCACGGGCATCGGCTACACGGTGGTGCTCGACACCACGAAGTTCGTCGAGGCGTCGATCGACGAGGTCTACCGCACGCTGATCGAGGCCGGTCTGCTGGTGCTGCTGGTCATCATCGTGTTCTTGCAGGACTGGCGTGCGACGATGGTCCCGGCCACCACCGTGCCGATCACCGTGATCGGCGCGTTCGCAGCGATGGCGGCGCTCGGCTTCTCGGTCAACCTGCTGACCTTGTTCGCGCTGGTGCTGTGCATCGGCATCGTGGTCGACGACGCGATCGTGGTGGTCGAGGGCGTGGCCAAGCACGTCGAGCAGGGCATGGCCCCCCGCCAGGCCGCGATCACGGCGATGAACGAGCTGCTCGGCCCGATCATCGGCATCACGCTGGTCCTGATGGCGGTGTTCCTGCCGGCCGCGTTCATCCCCGGCATCACCGGACAGATGTACAAGCAGTTCGCGCTGGTGATTGCCGCGACCGCCCTGCTCAGCGGCATCAATGCGATCACGCTCAAGCCCACTCAGTCGGCGCAGTACGTGCGCGCGCACCCGCCGGGCAGGCGCAAGAACTTCTTCTTCCGCGCGTTCGACGCGGTGTACGGCGCCTGCGAGCGGGTCTACGTCCGAATGATCGGGCGGCTGATCGCTCATTCATGGACCGTGCTGGCGATCGGGCTGGTGCTGATCGGCGCGGCCGGCTACGGGCTGGTCAAGCTGCCCACCGCGTTCATCCCGACCGAGGACCAGGGCTACCTGCTGGTGGCGGTGCAGCTGCCCGATGCGGCGTCGATCGGCCGCACCGAGGCCGCCCTGCAGCAGGTGGTGAAGACGTCGCGCGCGGTACCCGGCGTGCAGACCGCGATCGCGGTCGGCGGGGTCTCGCCGCTCGAAGGCAATGCGTCGCTGTCCAGCGCCGGGCTGGTCTACCTGACGCTCGCCGACTGGTCCGAGCGCGGCGAGGGCCAGGACCTGCGCACGATCTACACCACGCTGACGCGCGAACTCGGCAAGCTGCCCGCGATGCGTGCGGTGGTGCTGGTGCCCCCGCCGATCCCGGGCCTGGGCCTGTCGGGCGGCTTTCAGATGCAGCTGCTGCTCACCGACGGCAGCGGCGACCTCGACAAGCTGCGTGCCGCGGCCGAGACGCTGGTCGAGCAGGCCGCCACGCGGCCCGAGATCCAGGTGGCGTTCACGCCGCTGCGCACCGAGGTGCCGCAGCTGTCGCTCGCGGTCAACCGGGCGCGCGCCGAGACCCTCGGCGTGAACGTGGGCGATGCCTTCGATGCGCTTCAGAGCTATCTCGGCGCCTCGTACGTGAACCAGTTCTCCCGCTTCGGGCAGAACTTCCCGGTCTACGTCCAGGCCGAAGGGGCCGCGCGGGCGAGCCCGGACGTGTTCGCAGCGCTGACGGTACGCGGCCGCGGCGGGGAGATGGTGCCGATCGGCGCCTTCGTCGACCTGAAGGAGACCGTCGGACCCGCGGTGCTGTCGCAGTACAACCTGTACCCGAGCGCGGCGATCAACGGCTCGTCGGCCCCGGGCTTCAGTTCGGGCCAGACGCTCGTCGCGATGGAATCGCTCGCCGCCGAGCACCTGCCGCCGGGCGTCGGCTTCGAGTGGACCGCGATGTCCTACCAGGAACGCCTGGTCGGCAATTCGGTGGTGGTGGTGTTCGGTCTCGCGCTGCTGCTCGTCTATTTCGTCCTGGCCGGTCAGTACGAATCGTGGTGGTCGGCGATCCCGGTGCTGCTGTCGGTGCCGCTGGCGCTGGTCGGCACGGTCGCGGCGCTGTTCGCGGTCGGGCTGCCGAACAACATCTACGTGCAGATCGGTCTGGTGCTGCTGATCGCGTTGTCCGCCAAGAATGCGATCCTGATCGTCGAGGTCGCGATCGAGCTCAGGCACGCGGGCATGTCGATCGCCCAGGCCGCTCAGGAGGCGTCGCAGCGCCGGTTCCGGCCGATCCTGATGACCTCCTTCGCGTTCATCCTCGGCGTGGTGCCGCTGGTGCTCGCCGAGGGCGCGGGCGCCGCGGCGCGCAAGTCGATCGGCATCGCGGTGCTGAGCGGCATGCTCGCCTCCACCTGTCTGGCCGTCGCCTTCGTGCCGGTGTTCTACACGGTGATCGAGCGGCTGCGAGAACGGCTGACCGGGGGCCGGGCGCCGCCCGACCCCCCACTGACCCCGTCCGAGGAGCCCATCCCATGATCCGAACCGAATCCCGCGGCGCGAAGGTTCTCGCCGCCCTAGCGGTCGCGCTGCTGCTCGGAGGCTGCGCGTCGGCACCGAAGGTCGACGGCGGCGGCTCGGGTTTCCTGCCGTCGTACGACAGCCTGCGCGAGGTGAGTGACGCCGACGGCGTGCGCTACCTGTCGAGCGGTCCGTTCCGTCAGCGCGCCGAGAAGGTGACCCGGGTGCACGTGATGCCGGCGCAGCTGTTCCCGCAGAACGTAAGCTTTCCCGACGTCGACGCGCAGACCGTGCGCAGTGCGCTGCAGTACCTTGATCGCAAGCTGCGCGCGGACATGGCGCAGCACTTCACCGTGGTGGACTCCGCCGACCAGGCGCAGCTGGTGTTCCGGCCCGCGGTCACGCGGATCGCCGCGGTCGAGCAGGGGATGAAGCCGCTCGACTTCATCCCGATCCGCCTGGTCGCCAAGCCGCTGAAGGACGCGGTGCTCGGCACGCCGCAGCAGTCGGCCGCGGTGCTCGAGGTGCTGACCATCGACCCGCGCGACAACACGGTGGTCCATGCGTCCTACCGGCCGGGCGTCGGCAAGCCCGTGGGCCGCGAGGGCTCGGCCGACGACCGGGTGAGCCTCGAATCGATCCAGCCGGTGATCGACGAGTGGGCCCGCAGCCTCGCGGGAGAAGCCGCGCGCGCGTTGCGCTGACCGCGGCGCGCGCCGCGCCCGGCTGGGCCCGCCTCGGAGCGCCCCCCGGCGAGCCGCCTGCGGCCTCGGCTCGCGCCGACCGTCCGGTCATGAGCGACGCCCGATACACGAGCCTGCCGCAGTGGCCCGCCGCCTATCCGGCGAGCGGCGCCACGGCCACTCTGAAGTTCGTCAACGAGGACTTCGTCGTGACCGAGCTGCCCGTGCAGCCGCCATCCGGCGAGGGCGAGCATCTCTGGCTGGAGATCGAGAAGAACGGCGCCAACACCGCCTTCGTCGCGCAGCGACTCGCCGAGTCCGCCGGGGTGAGGGACGTGGACGTGGGCTATGCGGGGCTCAAGGACCGCTACGCGGTTACCCGGCAGTGGTTCAGCATCTACCTGCCGAGAGGCGAGACACCCGGCCTCACCCCGATCCGGCATCCGGAGTTCACCGTGCTGCGCCAGACCCGCCACGCGAAGAAGCTGCGCCGCGGCGACCTGCGGGGCAACCGCTTCCGCATCGTGCTGAGGGACGTGACCGGCGACCGCGATGCCATCGAGGCGAACCTGCGGGCCGTCGATTCGCAGGGTGTGCCCAACTACTTCGGCACCCAGCGCTTCGGGCACGGGGGCGGCAACGTCGAACACGGCCGGGCGATGCTGGCGCGCGAGATCCGCGTGCGCAGCCCGACGATGAAGGGCCTCTATCTGTCGGCGGTGCGCGCCTACGTCTTCAATGAAGTGCTGGCACTGCGCATCGAGCGGCAGCTCTGGGGCCGGACCCTGCCCGGTGACGTGATGGACGAGGCGGGCCGGCCGACCGGACCGCTCTGGGGACGGGGCCGCGTGAGCACCACCGATGAAGCGCAGGCCCTGGAGAACGGCGTCGCCGAACGACACGCCGCGGTGTGCGTCGGCATGGAACACGCCGGGCTGGATCAGGAGCGCCGCGCGCTGGTGGCCATCCCGGCGGACCTGTCGTGGGCGTGGCCGCAGGCCGATCGTCTGGTGCTCGAGTTCTCGCTGCCCGCGGGGGCGTACGCCACGTCCGTGCTGAAGGAGATCCTGCGCACCGTGCAGCCCGACCGGCTCCGGGAGGGCGAGTCCGCGGCCGTCGATTGACGGCATCCTCGCCTCGCGCCCTACGGGTCACGTGGGGGATGACGGCCGCGTCCCGTGTCCGGACGGCTCGAGCGTCGCCTCGCGCGGTGGTCGGCCGACTGCCGCGAGCCGGGATCGCCGGCCGGGCGGGTCGCCGCGCCGGCATTGGGTGCGCCGACGACGGCCGAGTTCGTCCGGAACCTTCGGGCCCGAAGTCGCGCCGGCGTCTCGATGCCCGAGCTGGACACGTCGCGGGTCGGCCGGAAGGAGCGCGGGTACCTCGGGCGGCCGGACGAATGTCGACGCATGTTCGAGCGTGGGCGCCGTACCTGCACGTCGTCGTCGAGCAGCTCGAGCTCGAGACGCCGTGGCGAGAACACGGGCACGGCACCCCGCCGGGGCCCACGGTCGGCTATCCTCCCTTCGGCTCGCCCCGGGCGGGCCGCGCCCCGCGCAGCCATGCGCACGCCACGTCGACGGAAGGAACGCACCATGGGTCTCGTACAGGCAGCGGTCGGATCGATCGGCGGATCGCTCGCCGACCAGTGGAAGGACTTCTACACCGTGCCCGACGGCCTGGCGCCGACCGCCGCGCTGTTCGCGGCCGTGCCGCGCGGCACCAACGCCGGGCGCGGCTCCAACACCCGCGGCTCCTCGAACATCATCACCAACGGCTCGCGCATCGTCGTGCCCGAGGGCTACGGGCTGCTGCTGATGCAGGACGGCGCGGTCACCGCGCTGGCGGCCGAGGCCGGCGCCTACGAATGGAACTCGAACGACCTGCAGTCGCAGTCGATCTTCAGCGGCGGCAGCCTGGTCGACGCGCTGGTCCGCCAGAGCTGGGAACGCTTCAAGTTCGGCGGCCAGCCCGGCACCCAGCAGGCCGCGTTCTTCGTGACCCTCAAGGAGCTGCCGGACAACCGCTTCGGTACGCAGTCGGAGATCTACTGGGACGACGGCTACCTGAACGCCCAGGTGGGCGCGATCACGCGCGGCAGCTACACGCTGCAGATCGTCGACCCGATCCGCTTCGTGAAGGGCTTCGTGCCGGCCACCTACCTGCAGGCGGGCCGGGTGTTCGACTTCACCGACATGGACAACGCGGCGGCCAGCCAGCTGTTCAACGAGGTCGTCGGCTCGCTGGCGCCGGCCTTCAGCCTGTACACCAACGACCCCGCCAAGGGCAACCGCATCACCCGCATCCAGCAGGACTCGGTCGGGTTCGCCGCCAGCCTGTCCGACGCGGTCGAGCGCGCCTACCGCTGGCGGGCCGACCGCGGCCTGGCGATCGTCAAGACGACGATCGTCTCCATCGAGTACGACGCCCACACCCGCGAGCTGCTGCGGACCGTGCAGCGGGCCGATGCGCTCGCCGGCGCGCGCGGCAACTCCAACCTGCAGGCGTCGGTGGCGGCGGGTATGCAGGCGGCGGGCGAGAACGCCGGCGTGGGCGGCATCATGGGCATGGGCATCGCCGCCGGCGGCCTGGGCGGCCTGGCCGGGCTTCAGCAGCCGACGGCCCCGGCGCCAGCCGCCGCACCCGCGCCACAGGCGGCCCCCGCGGCCGCGGCCGACGACCCGATCGCGCGCCTGACCCGGGCCAAGCAGATGCTCGACGCGGGCCTGATCACCCAGGCCGACTACGACGCGGTCAAGGCCAAGGCACTGGGCCTGTAGGGGCCCGCGCAGCGCATGGCGCCCGACCCCCCGTCCGGGTCTCGCGGCCCCGCCGGTCCGAGCGGTGCTCCGGGGCCCGCCGGCCCCATCGGTCCGGGTTCGCCGCAGGACATGCCGCCGCGGCCCGGGCAGCATCCGCTCGACCCGGGCACGCTGCCGCCGCCCGTCCGCGACGAGCTGCTCGCACCCGACCCCGCCGCGCTCGACACCTCGGCCAAGGCGCTGCGCGACGGCGTCAACCGGTGCCCCAGGTGCGGCGCGACCGAGGTGCGGCAGCGGGCCGGCTCCGACCGGCTCGTGTGCCTGTACTGCCGCCACGAGTGGGCGATCACGCGGGTCGAGGAGGCCTTCGGGCTGGGCGAGGGTATCGCCGAACTGCGCGGCACCCAGATCGCGTCCGGCGCGCGCGACATCGCGGCCGACGCGGAAAGCCTGCGAAGCTTCAAGTGCGCGGGCTGCGGCGCCGAGGTGGTGATCAACACCGGGACCGCGCTGACCGCGCGCTGCCATTGGTGCCGGCACGTGCTGGGGGTCAACGAGCAGATCGACAACGGCGCGGTGCCCGATGCCGTGCTGCCCTTCCGCATCCCGAAGGACGACGCGGTGGCACGCATCCGCCGGTTCGTGGACAAGCGCAGGCTGTTCGCGCTCGACGCCTTCAAGGCCGAGTTCACGCCCGAGAACGTGCTGGGCGTGTACCTGCCCTACATGGTGGTGGACGCTCGCGGCAGCGCCGACGCCGCGGGCTTGGGCGAGATCGAAACGCGCCGCTACACGCGCGAGGAAGGCAAGAAGAACGTCACCTACTACGACGCCGACGTCTACCGCGTGCAGCGCCACGTCGACTTCACGGTGGACGACCTCACGCTCGAGTCCAACGCCGCGCGCGGCGACCTCGACATCGACAGCAACACGAACAACGTCATCAACACGATCCTGCCGTTCGACACCAAGAACGCGGTGCAGTGGAATGCCTCCTACCTGGTGGGCTACACCTCGGAGCGACGCGACCGCGACGTGCAGCAGCTGATGCCGCGGCTGCGCGAACAGATGCTCTCGATCGCCCGTGCCAGGATGCAGCCTTCGGTGCGGCGCTACGACCGGGGCGTGCGCTGGGAGCAGGAGCGCATCGACCTCAAGGGCACGCGCTGGGTCTCGATGTACCTGCCGGTGTGGCTCTACGCGTACCACGAGCCCGGGGCCGGCGGCGGGCTGCGGCACTACATCGCGGTCAACGGCCGCACCGGCGAGACCATGGGCAGCGTGCCCGTGCAGCAGTGGAAACTGCTCCTCGCCGCGCTGAGCATCGGCACGGTGGTCGAGGCGGCGGTCCTCTGGTTCATCTCACTCTGACGGGACGACCGCGATGGACGACGCCGAGGCGATCCTCTTTCTGCTGTCCCTGGGCCCGGCGAGCGCCATCGGCGTCTACTGGGCCGTGTACCGCCACTACCGCAACACCGACAAGTCGCACGCGTTCGAGCACGAGACGACCGTCGAGGTGCTGGCGCTCGCGGGCGGCGAGGACGACCGCAAGGTCGACACGGTCAGCGGCACACGAGCGAAGCGCATCGACGGCGACAACGTGGCCGAGCACCGCAGGCGCGTGCGGCCGATGTAGGCCGTCCGCGCGCGCAGCGGTCCTTATCCGGGCCCGCCAGACCCGGGGCGACCCGAAGCGCATCATCGACGACCCCTGAGGCGATCGGCTGCTGCCGCCCTCGGCGCGCGCGCGGGTCGATCGGATCGCACGCATCCGCAACCCCGGCCTGCCTCAGCAGAGTCGCCACGCTGCGCGCGATCGCGTCGACGGCGGCCCCGGGCAGCGAACTCGTGGTCACCGACCTCGACCAGGCGGTCTTCGAGGGCCGCACCGCGCTGCCCGAGCACGCGGACAGGACGGTGCGGGGACCGATGACCGAGGTGGCCGCCGTGGTCGAGCCCGTCGTCCCAGCGAGCGGGTCATCGACGCGCCGGGCTACGGCGGCAACCGGGTGTCGTTCCGCGCCCATACCGGCTGCCGGATGGCCGGACGCATCGCCGGGCGTCGCTCGCCTCTGGCGGACCTGCCGATCGACGGCTCGCCGCTGGAGCACCCCAACCGGCCCGGGCGGATACGCGCGCCGGCGTTCGCGCCGTTCCGCAGGCTCGGGCAGCGGATGCCGTACCGCGGGGATGCGACGGAAGACGCGCGGGGCTGAGGCGCCGCGTCGTCGGCCGGGCCTCGCCCGCGGCGCGACGCGTCCGCCCGCGGGCGCACCGACTCGCGCTCCGAACGAGGCCGGGAGCGTCGTCCGCCACCCTTGACACGCGGCGCTCAGGCAGGCACAGCTGCCGTAGATTGTTGACAATCTACACAGGAGACGCGGACTTTGGCCTGCCTGCGACCCTCGGCGCCGTGCGGCGCCCGCGCGCTGCGGCGCGCGGCGGCCTGAGGACGCCACGCCGTGCGTGCGGTCGAGGGGCCGGCCGAGCTGCTCGCGCGACTCGAAGGAGCGGTTGCGTTCCGGCTGTTCGCCGACCGCGACGAGCCCACGCTGACCGTGCCCGAGCAGGTCGCCGCGCAGATCGGCGACCGCATCATCGCCGGCCGGATCGCGCCGGGTGAGCGCATCGTCGAGCAGGACCTCGCGGTCGAGTTCCGCGTCAGCCGCGGTCCGATCCGGGATGCCATCCGCATCCTAGAGCGCGAGGGGCTGGCGACGATCCACGCGCGGCGCGGCGCGGTCGCCACCGAGCTGTCGGTCGACGAGGTCGGCGAGATCGTCGAGATCCGCGCGGCGCTGCTCGAGACCGCGGCGCGACGCAACGTCGAGGCGCGCTCGGCGCAGCTGGTGGCGATGCTCGCCGCCGGCATCGCGCGGCTGGAGGAGCTCGCGGCACTCGAAGACGACGGCGGCCAGTACGCCGAGACGGAGTACCGGCTGTCGATCATCAGCGCGCGCGCCTGCGGCAACCGCCGGCTCGCGCGGACCGTGACCGCGCTGTCGCTGCAGACGCTGCGCTACTCCAAGCTCGGCCTCGCGTCTCGCGCGCGACGCCGAGCCTCGCTCGCACTGTGGAAGGCCTCGCTGGTGGCGCTGCGCCGCGGCGACGCCGCGAAGTACGTCGCGCTCACGCGTGAGCGCGTCGAAGCGTCGGGCGCCGAGGCCATGCGCGCGCTGCGCGACGCGGGCTCCCCAGGAGACTGAGGCATGGACGCTTCCCATACCGCCCACGGCCCGCTCGCCGGCCTCAAGGTCATCGAGATCTGCTCGACGATCGCCGGCCCGGCCTGCGCGCGCCTGCTCGGCGACTTCGGCGCCGACGTGATCAAGATCGAACCGCCCGAGGGCGACCCCGTGCGGCAGATGGGGCGGCACGTCGGCGACGTCTCGCTATACGCGGCCACGACCCTGCGCAACAAGCAGTCGATCGCGCTCGACCTGAAGACGGCCATCGGCCGCGAGATCGCGCTCGAGCTGCTGCGGCAGGCGGACGTGCTGGTCGAGAACAACCGGCCGGGCGTGCTCGAGCGGCTGGGCCTGGGCTGGGACACGCTGTCGGCCGCCAATCCGCGGCTGGTGATGGTGCGCATCAGCGGCTACGGCCAGGACGGCCCGTAGGCCGGCCGTCCGGGCTACGGCGCGATCTGCGAGGCGGTGGGCGGCGTGCGGCACATGACCGGCGACCCCGACCGCCCGCCCGCGCGCGTGGCGCTCGCGACCACCGACTACCTGACCGCGGCCTACGCCGCCTTCGGCACCGTCATGGCGATCCTCGAGCGCGTGAAGAGCGGCCGCGGGCAGGTGGTGGACGTGGCGCTGTACGAGACCGCGTTCAGCCAGATGGAGCCCTACGTGCCTGCCTACGAGAAGCTCGGCTACGTGCCGATGCGCGAGGGCCCGAACCTGCCGTCGATGTCGCCCAACAGCCTGTATCCGACCCGCGACTGCGGCTGGGTGCTGCTCGCGGCCAACAGCAACGCGACCTTCGCGCGCCTGCTCGCGTTGATGGACCGGATGGACCTGCTGGACGACGAGCGCTTCGCGACGATCCGCGCGCGCGGCGTGAAGGAGAACATGCGCGCGCTCGACGCGATCATCGCCGACTGGAGCCGGCAGTTCGACGCGCAGGACCTGGAAGCGCGGCTGCGCGAGGCCGAGGTGCCGAGCTCTCGCGTGTTCACGATCGCCGACATCTTCGAGGACCCGCATTTCCAGGCGCGCGGGATGCTGACCGAGGTGCCGCATCCGTCGCTCGGCCACACCACCCAGCCCGGCGTCGTGCCGAAGCTGTCGGCCACGCCCGGCTCGATCCGTGCGAGCGGACCGGAGATCGGCGCCGACGGTGTGCGGATCCTGCGCGAACGCCTGGGCTGGGACGATGCGGCGATCGCCGTGGCCCGCGCCCAGGGCGCGCTGCGCGGCCCGGCCTGAGCCGCGACGCACCGATGCCCGCACCCCCAGGAGACAGGATGACGGTCGACCACGAGTTCGAGCCCGAAGGCGAGTGGGCCGAGGAGCTCGCCGAGCTGAGGACCCGACGCAGGCAGGTCCGCGCGATGGGCGGCGCGGAGGCGCTCGACCGGTTCCGCGCGGACGGGCGGCTCGACGCGCGCGCGCGCATCGACGCGCTGCTCGACCCCGGCACGTTCCGGGAGTTCGGACGCATCGCCGGCAAGGGCCGCTACGACGCCGAGGGCCGCTTCCTCGACATGACGCCGACCAACGCGATCTTCGGTACCGGGCGCATCGACGGCGGGAAGGTCACGGTCTCGGCCGACGACTTCACGCTGCGCGGCGGCTCCTCCGAGTCGACGATCTCCGACAAATGGGTCTACGCCGAGCGGATGGCGCTCACGATGCGCACGCCGCTCGTACGCCTGGTGGACACCGCGGGCGGCAGCGTGAAGCTGCTCGAGAAGATGGGCCACAGCAAGATCCCCGGCTATCCGAACTGGCCGGCGGTGGACCTGCTGGGCGCGGTGCCGGTGGTCGGCGTGGCGCTCGGCTCGTGCGCGGGCCTGGGCGCGATCAAGGTGCTGCTGTCGCACTTCTCGGTGATGGTGCGGGACCAGGCGCAGGTGTTCGCGGCGGGGCCGCCCGTGGTGCGCCAGGCCTACGGCATCGAGATCGGCAAGGACGAGCGCGACGCGTTCGCGCAGGTGCGCCGGTTCCTGTCGTTCATGCCGCGCCACGCGGGCCGGCTGCCGGCGCGCGTCCGGACCGGCGACGCGCCCGACCGCCTCGACGACTAGCTCAAGGACGCGATACCGCGCGACCGGCGCAAGATCTACGACCCGCGCAGGATCCTCGCCTCGGTGTTCGACCGCGACTCTTTGTTCGAGATCGGGCGGCACCAGGGCGGCTCGGTGATCACGAGCCTGGCGCGGCTCGACGGCCACGCGGTGGGCGTGCTCGCGAGCGACCCGAAGGTGGCGGGCGGCGCGATGACGCCCGCGTCGGCCTACAAGACCGAGCGCCACGTGCAGATGTGCGACACCTTCGGGCTGCCGGTGGTGAACTTCGTCGACCAGCCGGGCAATGCGACCGGACCTAACGCTGAGCTCGCGGGCACGCTGCTCGGCGCGGTGCGCGTGCTGACGACGATCGAGCGCGCGCGCATCCCGTGGGTGTCGATCATCGTGCGCCGCGCCTTCGGCATGGCCGGCGGGCTGCACGCGCCGAAGCACTACCCGGCGCTCAACCACCGCTTCGCATGGCCGTCGGCCCGCTGGGGTTCGATCCCCGTGGAGGGCGGCGTGCACGCCGCGTACCGGCGCGAGATCGAGGCGGCCGACGACCCGGCGGCACGCCGCGCCGAGCTCAAGGCGTACTACAACCGGATCGGTTCGCCGTTCCGAACCGCCGAGGCCTTCGGCATCCTCGACATCATCGACCCGCGCGAGACGCGGGGCGTGCTGTGCGACTGGATCGAGGATGCAACCGAAGTGCTGCAGGCACAACGAGGAGGACACGCATGACCCGTCACGTCGATCCCACGCGCCGCGCGCTGCTCGGCGCCGCCGCCGCGCTGCCGTTCGCATCCGCGCGCGCGCAGTCCGGCTGGCAGCCCGACCGTAACGTCGAGTACATCGTGCCGGCCGGCCCCGGCGCCGCCCTCGACATGTCGGCGCGCCAGCTCAAGGACCTGCTGGAGCGGCGCAAGCTGCTCTCCACCAACGTGATCGTCACCAACCGGCCGGGCGGCGCCGGCGCGGTCGCGATCAACGCGCTGCTCGCGCAGCCGGCCAATCCCCACTTCCTGACCACCTACACGCACTCGATGCTCAACAGCAGGCTGCTGGGCGAGCGGCCGATGTCGTGGCGCGAGCTCACGCCGCTCGCGGTGATGTTCGAGGAGGCGATCCTCGCGGTGGTGCGCACCGAATCGCCGATCCGGACCGGTCGGGACCTGATCGCGCGGCTGCGCGCCGACCCGGCATCGGTGTCGTGCGGCATCGCGACCGCCGTCGGCAACCACATCCACGTCGCGATCGCCAAGCCGATGAAGGCCGCGGGCGTGGACGTATCGAAGATGACGATCGTGCCGTTCAAGTCGTCGGCCGAGTCGATGAACGCGATGCTGGGCGGCCACATCGACATGATTTCGGCGTCCGCGCCGAACCTGACCACCCAGCTGCTCGCCGGGCGGATCCGGCCGCTCGCGGTCGCGACCGGCCAGCGCATCGGCGCGCCGCTCGCCGAGGTGCCGACCTAGCGCGAACTGGGCGTGGATGCGGAGTACTCGTCGGTGCAGGGTCTGCTCGCACCGAAGGGGATGTCGGCCGAGCAGGTGGCGTGGTGGACGCGGACCCTGCAGACGGCGAGCGACAGCGACGAGTGGAAGGCGTTCCTGCAGAAGCAGAACTGGAAGGCGAAGTTCCTGCCGCAGGCCGAGATGACGAAGTTCCTCGAGTCCGAGGAGCAGGTCGCGACCGGGCTGCTGTCCGACCTGGGCCTGCTCAAGCGCTAGCGCGCCGGGCGGGCCGTCGTTGGTGTTCGGAGCGACCGACCCGTCCTGGTGGTACGCCACCGCGGTGCCGCAGCCCGTACCCGCGCCCGCCGCGCGTCCGACCGCCCGCGCTCGGACGGACCGCCCCGCGCACCGGCCCGATCCGGGCCCCCGAATCAGCGGACCCCGATCGCCTCCGCGATCGAGCCCCCGGCGATCGCGCCGCCGGCCACCGCGCTCAGCAGCCCGTTGCCCGACAGGTAGCCCCACACCGCGTCGCCCGAGACGCCGCGCGCCGCACCGCCCGCGGCGAACAGGTTGGGCAGCGGCGCGCCGTCCTCGCCGAGCACCCGGCAGCCGGCGTCCACGTCCAGCCCGCCCTGCGTGTGGAACAGCGCGCCGGTCACGCGGATCGCGTGGTACGGCGGCGAGAGCCGCCGGGCGAAGCGACGCGCGCAGGCGTCGGCGACGACGCCGGGCGCGGCCGCGTCGAGCGTCGCACGCAGCGTCGCCGCGTCGCAGCCGATCAGCGCGGCGAGCGCGTCCTCGTCGCGCGCGGCGCGCACGGCGCCCGCGGCCTGCGCGTCCCGGAAGTCGGGGAAGCCCCGGGCGAGCCCGAGCAGCGGGTCGTCGAACAGGTCCCAGGCGATGCCGCCGGGCTGCGCGAGCACGCAGACCGCGGCCTCCGAGTAGCCCTCGGTCTCGTCGTGGAAGCGCCGCCCGAGCGCGTTCACCTGCAGGCCGCCCTCGGTCATCAGCGCCCAGGTCACGAGCACGCCCTGCGGCACCGCCCACGAGCCGTGGCCCTGGTAGCCGCCGAGGTCGGCGAGGCGCGCGCCGAGCCGCGCGCCCCACGCGATCGCGCTGCCGTCGTTGCCGGCGTGGCCGGCGAACACCGCGTCGCGCATCTCGGGCAGCCAGGCTCGCACCATCGCGGCGTTGCCGCCGAAGCCGTTGCAGGCGAGCAGCAGCGCGTCGCAGGCCAGGTGCTCGATGCGGCCGTCGGGCCGCTCGACACCGGCCCCGAGCACGCGCCGCGCGTCGTCGCTCCAGAGCTCGACCACCCGCGCGCCGGTGAGCAGCACGGCGCCCGCACGCTGCGCGGCGGCGTCGAGCGCGGCCACCAGCGCGGCGCCGGTGCGCTCCCGCAGCGCGTGCATCCGCCGCACCGAGTGGCCCGGGTACAGGAAGCCGTCGAGCAGCTCGAAGGCCAGCCCGTGGCGCTGCTGCAGCCGGTCGATCGCCGGGCCCGCGGCTCGCGCGTACGCATCGACGAGCGCGGGCGCCGCGCGGCCCTTCGACTTGCGCACGATGTCGTCCACGAAGCGCCGCGGCGAGTCGTCGGCGACGCCGCCGTCGCGCTGCGCGAGCGTTCCCGCCGCGGGCACGAAGCCGGAGGACAGCGCGGTCGAGCCGCGCGGCGTCGCGTCGCGCTCGAGCAGCACGCAGTCGACGCCGGCGTCGCGCAGGTGGATCGCGGCGACCTGTCCGCAGGCGCCGGCGCCGACGATCGCCACTGGCACGTGCGGCGTTCCGGCGGGCATCGCCATGGCGCGCACCACCCGCGCCGGGTGCGACGCGATCAGCGGGTCGTCGGCCCGCGGCGTCATCGCCCGCCTGCCGCGCCTGCCGCGCCTGCCGCGCCTGCCGCGCCTGCCGCGCCTGCCGCGCCGGCCGCGCCGGCCAGCCGCGCCGCCCAGTCGGCGCAGCTCACGACCTCGGCGACGGTCTCCAGGTCGGCGAGTGCGGTCGCGTGCCGGGCCTCGCCGAACGCGGCGCAGCCGTCGGCGAGCACGGTCACGCGCAGCTCGCGCACCTGCGCGTCGCGCGCGGTGCTCGCGACGCCGCCGTTGGTCACGATGCCGCAGACCGCGACCGCATCGACGCCGGCGCGCCGCAGCAGCCAGTCGAGCTGCGTCATGTGGAACGCCGAGTAGGCGACCTTGTCGACCGCCACGTCGACCCAGGGCGCGATCGCGTCCACCACCGCCTGGCCGCGGCTGCCCGGCGCGAAGTCGCCGCGCGCGAGGAAGGGCCGCAGCGCCTTCAGGTGCGGCGACACCATCGGCTCGCCGCGCGCGTCGGGCCACAGCGTGAAGCGGCTGGCGACGACCAGCCCGCCGGCCGCCTTCAGCGCGCGGGCGAGCGGCACGACGCGCGCGGGCAGCTCGCGCGCGGCGGGCGACACCGCGCCGCCGCGCGCGTACGCGCCGTCGGGCGCGAGGAAGTCGTTTTGCAGGTCCACGACCAGCAGCGCGGTCCGTGCGGGGTCGATCGTCGGGTCGTCGTGCATCGGCGTTCGGGGCCGCGCTCAGGCCGCGGCGATCACGAGGTTGCCCAGCGCGTCGACGCGGGCGTCGAAGCCCGGCTCGAGCCAGACCGTGGTGTCGGGCTGCTCGAGGATCGCCGGGCCGTCGACGCGCGCGCCCACCGGCAGCGCGAGCCGCTCGAAGCGCGTCGCGTCCCACCACGCGCCCGCGTGATGCACGCGCTGCACGCCCAGCGGCCCGGGCATCGCGGTGTCGCGCGGGGCGAGCATCGACAGGTCGAAGTGCGGCCGCACGCCGATCCGCGCGTAGCGCAGGTTGACCACCCGCGGCGCGATGCCCTCGAGCGTTCGCCCGAACGCGGCCCGGTACGCGTCGGCGAACGCGCGCGCCGCGCCGTCGGCGTCGAACGCGTCGCGCGAGAGCGGCACGCGAACCGTGTGCGTCTGACCGGTGTACAGCATGTCGAGCTCGATCGCCTCGCGCACGCCGGACAGCGCGACGCCGGCGGCCTCGAGCCGCGCCTGCGCGCGCGCCGCCATCGCGTCGAGCTCGGCGCGCAGCGCCTCGAAGTCGGTGTCGGCGAGCGCGCGCGACACGGTGCGCACGTCGTCGTGCCGCAGGTCGGCGATCACGCAGCCGAGCGCCGAGGTCACGCCGGGGTAGCGCGGCACCAGCCCGCGCGCCACGCCGATCGCGCGCATCATCGCGCACACGTGCAGCGCGCCGCCGCCGCCGAAGGGCATGTAGGCGAAGCGCCGCGGATCGTGGCCGCGCTCGATCGACGCGACGCGCACCGCGCCCGCCATCCGCGCGTCGGCCACCTTCAGGATCGCCTCGGCCGCGGCCAGCACGTCCAGCCCCAGCGGCCGCGCGACGT
>JBIKMO010000370.1:0-4044 GCA_044359175.1 Burkholderiaceae bacterium
CATGCCGAGCTGCAACGGTTCTACAACTCGGAACTGGCCCGATTGCAGCAACTGCAACAGCAACAGCCGCCGCCAAGGCCGACCCTGTTCGTCTGACGGCCCGTTGAAACGAAAACGCCCAACCGACAGAGGTTGGGCGTTGAATGGTGGTGGACCGAAGGAGGATCGAACTCCCGACCTCCGCATTGCGAACGCGGCGCTCTCCCAGCTGAGCTATCGGCCCGTCCAGCCCTCTATCATAGCCCGCCTTCGGTCGACCGCCAACCCGTGCGGCGGACTCGGCGGGCGGCGGTGCGGCTCACAGACCGAGCGCGCGCGGCAGCCACAGCGAGATGACCGGGAACGCGATCAGCACGCCGATGCGGACGACGTCGATGCCGACGAACGGCGCGACGCCGCGCCACATCACGCCGGTCGGCACCTCCGGCAGGACGCTGCGCAGCACGAACACGTTCATGCCCACCGGCGGCGTGATCAGGCCAATCTCGACCACGCACACGATCAGCACGCCGAACCAGATCGGGTCGAAGCCGAGCGCGACGACCACCGGAAAGAAGATCGGCACGGTCAGCAGGATCATCGACAGCGCCTCCATCACGCAGCCGAGCACCACGTAGATCAGGCAGATCGCAACGATCACGACGATCGGCGACACGTCCAGCCCGGTGACGAACGCCCGCAGGTCCGAGGGCATCGTGGTGAAGTTGACGAAGGTGGCGAAGATCGTCGCGCCGATCAGGATCACGAACAGCATCGCGGTCGTACTTGCCGAGTCGCGCAGCACCTCCAGGCAGCTCCGCCACGTGAGCGCGCGGCGACCCAGCGCGAACAGGAAGCCGCCCATCGCCCCGACGCCGGCCGCCTCGGTGGGAGTGAACACGCCGCCGTACATTCCGCCGATCACCACCCCGAACAGCACGAGCACGCCCCAGATGCCGCGCAGTGCACGCCAGCGCTCGGGCCAGGGCGTACGCTCGCCAGGCGGTCCGAGCGCGGGGTTGCGGCGCGCGACCAAGTTGGCCGCGAGCATGTACAGCAGCATCGCCAGGATGCCCGGCAGCACGCCCGCCGCGAACAGCGCGCCAATGCTGGTTTCGGTCATGATTCCATAGATCACCAGGATCACCGACGGCGGAATCAGGATGCCGAGCGTGCCGCCGGCCGCGATCGCCCCGGCGGCGAACGAGTCGGCGTAGCCGAATCGCCGCATCTCGGGCATCGCCACTCGGGCCATCGTCGCCGCGGTCGCCAGCGACGAGCCGCAGATCGCACCGAAGCCGGCGCATGCGGCGATCGTGGACAGGGCCAGACCGGCGCGGGTGTGGCCAATGAACGCGTAGGCCGCTTGGAACAGCTCACGCGACAGCCCCGCCTTGGTGACGAAGTTGCCCATCAGGATGAACAGCGGCACCACCGACAGCGTGTACTTCGCGACGTCGAGGATCTCCGTGGTGGTCGAGGCGAGCGCAGCCGGCCAGGATCGCATCAGGCCGATGCCGACCAGACCGACCACTGCCATGGCGATCGCGATCGGCACGCGCAGCGCCATCAGCGCGAACATCGCTGCAAACCCGAGCAGAGCCTCGGTCATCGCGGCACCGTACGCTTCGGCGCTCGCGGGAAACCCGGCGCCGATCGGCGCTTCGTGCTCACGCCGGCGCCCCCGCGCCGCCGCGACCCGCGATGGCACGCACGGCGAGGACCCCGTGCATCACCGCGGTGAGCAGCAGCAGAGCAGCCGCCGCGTACTGGAACGGCGCGATGTCGATCATGAGCTGCGCGGTCGTGTCGCCCAGCGAGGCCGTGCGCGCGGCCCGCACGGAGACCAGCCAGGCTGAACCGGACAACAGGACCATACAGATCGAGTTCGACAGCACCGACTGCCAGCGGCGTACCCTACTCGGCAGGAACTGGTCGAGCAGATCGAAGAAGACATGCTCGCCCTTCAGCGAGGCGAGCGGCAGCCCGACGAAGATCACCACGAGCATCAGCAGCTCGGTGACTTCCAGGCTGCCCGGGATCGACGCCCAAAACTTTCGCCCGACCACATCGGCGAAGGTGAGCACCATCATCGCGAACAGCGCGCCTGCTGCGATGTAGCCCAGCCAGCGCTCGAGCGCGCGCACCATCGCCGTGGCCCGTCCGGTCCGCGATCAGTTCTTGGCGATCTCCGCGCGGAACTCCCGGAGCACCTGCTCCGGGTTGGCCAGCCCCTTCGCCTTGGCGTCGGCGATCCACTTCTGCTCGAGCCCCGCCGTACGGCTGCGCACCTCGTCCACGAACGGCTTGCTCGCCTGAGTGAGCACGACCCCGCCGGTCTGCATGAACGCATTGGCTCGGCGATCGACGTTGTCCCAGCCGCGCCCGAACATCCGAGCGGCGTACTCGCCGGTCAGCTTGGCGATGGCGTCCTGGTCGGCCTTCGGGATCCGCGCCCAGGTCGCCTCGTTCATGATGAACACGAAACTGGTGTTGTACAGGCCGCCGGGGAATGTGGTCCGGTGCTTGACCAGCTTGTCGAGCCGGAACGACTCGACCGACTCGGCGGGGAAGAACGTGCCGTCCATCACCCCCGACGAGAGCATCTCGTAGGACTCGGGCGCGGGCCGCAGCGTCACGTTCGCGCCGAGCGCCTTGCCCACCTCGTTGACCATGCCGCCACCGACCCGGAACTTCAGGCCCTGCATGTCGGCGAGCGAGGTGATCGGCCGCTTGGTGTTGAAGATGATGCCCGGCCCGTGGGTGAACACCGCCAGGACCTTGACGCCCTTGTGCTCGCCGAGCTTCGACAGATGGCGATCGAAGATCCGCTGGTAGGCGACCGAGTTCGCCTCGGCCGAGTCGCCGAGGAACGGCAGCTCCGCGACCTGCGTCAGCGTGAACCGCCCGGGCGTGTAGCCGTGCACGGTGAACGACAGGTCCGCCAGCCCATCGCGCACGCCGTCGATGGTCGCAGTCGGCGCGACCACCGCCTTGGGCAGGATGTTGCAGCGCACGCGATTCGAGGTCGCCTGCGCCACCTCCTCGCACCACTTCGCCTGGGTCATCGACAGGACGTGGGTCGGCGGAACCCAGGTCGAAGCGGTCAGCACGACCTGGGCGAAGGTGGCGCCGGACCCGAGCAGGGCGGCGGCGGCCAGGGCAGCACGGAACTTGAGGGACGGCATGGGGAGTCTCCTGCGGCGGCGGTCGACCGGTCGCCCGCTGTCCCGGGTCTGCGGCGCGCCAATGATTCACGGGCGCCGCAGTCTACAGCAGGCGGCGCGCCGCGCGGGCCGCCAACCCCACGACGCGAACGACCCCGGCAGGGCCACGCGCCGACGAACTCGGGCACGTCGGTGCCGTCAAGAAAAAAGGCGCACGGTCAGTGCGCCTTGAAATGGCAGCATCGCTGCCTCTCCTCCTCCTCGATACGCTGCACCAGGAACCGCCAGGGCGATCCCCAAGATTGGGCAGGATGCTAGCGAAACTGTCATGGCGCGTCCACCCCCTCGCGCCGACAGCAAGGTCATTGCGCGCCGGCCTCGTCCGGACGCCCCAGACCGGATCACCGCGAGCCGACCGCCGGCGTCTCGACGCACGCCACGGCCATCGCGTCCAGCACCGACGGCAGCGTACCGAGCGCCGGCAGGAGATCGAAGATCACCAAGGGATGGCGCTGCGCGCACGCCTCGACGAGCTGCGGCAGATCGCGCAGCACGTGCCCTCCGGCGGCGAGGAACACCGGCACGATCCGCAGCCGCGTCGCGCCCTCGGCGACCAGCGCATCGACCGCACCCGGCAGGTCGGGCGCGAGGAACTCCAGGTAGGCCGTACGGACCCTCGCCCCCGGCGCGAGGCCGGCGGCCCGCTCGGCCAGTGCCTCGACCGTGAGCGCCCATCGCGGATCGCGCGCGCCATGCGCGAACAGCACGATCCCGTCTGCCGACGGCCGCGCCGGGGCGTTCACCGCATCCTCCCGACCCAGGCGAGCATCGCCACCCCGACGCCGAGCGCGAACAGGCTCGGGATGCTGACCGACAGCCACGGCGGCCAGGTGTTGAG